>JASJDL010000042.1 GCA_030065775.1 Flavobacteriaceae bacterium
CCTAAGTTTCCAATCAACTGTACTTTGTTTCTAAGTGCGTTCATACTAATTTAATTTTAATGGTTAAACAGTTAAGTCTATTGAATATCGTTTGTTCAATTCAACAGGGCAAAGATGATCTCACCCCAGTAATTTTATCGGTTGTTAAACGTTTACTTTCGATTGTAAATGAATGTAAACGAATAATTCGTATATTTATCGGGAATTATTAGGCACTTATGAACCACCTAGACATCGTCAATAAATTAAGTCATAATAAACAGGTATACGATTCTCTTCTATCTCAAATAGACCATGAACAAATTTATTGGAGGCCAGCACCCAATAAATGGAATCTACTAGGGATTGTTTGCCACCTCTATGATGAAGAACGAGAAGATTTTAGGGCAAGAGTAGATCATGTGCTTCACACACCTAATGAAGAAATGCCAGCTATTGATCCCGTTCTTTGGGTAGAAGAAAGAAATTATGCGGCAAAGAATTACTATGATATTTTAGAAAAATTTTTAATAGAAAGAGAACAGTCTATCAGCTGGTTAAAGTCATTAGATCATCCGAAATGGGACAATTACAACGCTCATCCAAAATTGGGTAACATATCAGCTTTTCTATTATTAGCAAATTGGTTGGCCCATGATTATTTACACATGCGTCAAATAAATCGGTATAACTATCTCTTCTTAAAAGAAAACACAACAATTGATCTGCAGTATGCAGGAAACTGGTAACTACTAAAATATGGAATTTGAATTAGGAAAAGCGATAAAAATATTGGAACGCACCCCAACAGTACTTCAAACATTCTTATCCGATTTGCCAGTAGAATGGACACATTCTAATGAGGGAAAAGATACTTGGTCAGCTTTTGATATCGTTGGACATCTCATTCACGGCGAAATCACAGATTGGATACCGCGCCTAAAAATTATCCTGGAATATCAAGATCAAAAATCATTTGAGTCTTTCGATCGCTTTGCTCAGTTCAGAAATTCAGAAGGAAAATCTCTACAGGACCTATTAGACGAATTTTCTGTGCTAAGAATTCAGAATTTGACCGAGCTCAAGTTATTAAATCTTACTGACAGAGAAATGAACTTATCAGGGATGCACCCTGAACTCGGAAGCGTTACTCTTAAACAATTATTAGCAACCTGGGTTGCCCATGATTTAGGGCATATCGCTCAAATAAGCCGGGTAATGGCAAAACAATTTCAAAGCGAAGTCGGTCCATGGCAAAAATATATCAGTATACTAAATAGTTGAGTATGGGTAGATCATGTTTAGAATGCGGAGAAAAAGTGGTGGGTAGGATTGATAAAAAATTCTGCTCTGACTATTGCCGCAATACCTATAATAATAAGGTGAATAAAGAAAGTAAGAATCTCATCAGAAACATCAACAATCGGCTACGCAAAAATTACAAAGTACTTTCTGAATTAAATAAAACCGGTAAGACAAAAGTCACTCGAAATAAACTCTACGATCGCGGATTTGATTTTCAACTATTCACTTCAATTTATACCACAAAAACAGGCAATACCTATTTTTATATCTATGACCAAGGATATTTAGCCTTAGAAAATGAATATTACCTCTTAATAAAAAGAGACTAATTACATCTTATTGCACTTTTTATAATCACGACATTTTTCTGATAAAAAAATTCTTTGGGGGAATTCAACCTATTAAGTTGTTTAATACCCGAAGCATTGAACATATGGCTTCAATCGATCTAAAAAGGGAAAATTGCTATGACCCTTGTGTCGAAGAATTTCTTCTTTCTCCCCAGAAGTAAGAAACCCTTAATAGCAAACAGTAGTATCTGTTGGTTATTAACCGAGAGTCCGTCGAAAGGCGGGCTTTTTTATTTCCAGTTCTGGCCTTTTTGTTCCAAAGCAGCAATCAGAATATCTTTTTGGCTGATTTGTCCAACCAATTTTCCTTTTTCTACGATTGGGAATCGGCGGCGCTTTGAACTCAAAAACTGTTTTGCAGCATCAAAAATGTTGAGATTGCCATCGATGGTCTCGACATTCGTGACCATGTGCTTATCGACCGTGTCATTATCCATAGGCATGTTATAGTAGCGACTCTCAGAAATCTGTTTGATACAATCTCCCTCAGAGATAATTCCTAACAACTCATTTTTCTCATTGACTACCGGGGCTCCCGAAATTCTGTTTTTAATCAGCGTTTGCATCACTTCGGCGACTGGTTGATCTGGTCGAAACGTAATTAATTTTTTAGTCATATAATCCGAAACCAACGCCGGTTTTAATTCTGCCTTTTTCGGTTGGCTTCTGCGCCCTTGAAAACTTTTAATGCCCATAACAATAGAGATTTAACTCCTAAATATAATCAATAATTTTTTATGTAAAATCAAAACAGGGTTAATATATCGTCAACAATTTCAGAATCAGCTAAAAATAGCATTATAAATTTTATATTTGATCTTTCTTAAAATAAGGCAATGAGAACAATTGACGATTTCGACTTTAAAAATAAAAAAGCACTGATCCGCGTGGATTTTAATGTGCCACTGGATGAGAATTTAAACGTAACCGATACCACTCGAATTAAAGCAGCCAAACCCACTATCGATAAGGTGTTAAAAGATGGTGGAAGTTGTGTGCTCATGTCACACCTCGGACGTCCAAAGGGTAAAGAAGAAAAATTCTCCTTACGCCATATCGTATCTGAAGTAAGCACTATTCTCGGTGTTGCGGTAAAATTCGCTGAAGATTGTATAGGTGCTAGTGCTGAAAATGCGGTTGACGCGCTACAGCATGGAGAAGTACTTTTACTGGAGAACCTCCGTTTTCATGATGAGGAAAAATCAGGTGACCTGGCGTTCTCGGAACAACTTTCTAAATTGGGCGATATTTATGTAAATGATGCCTTCGGTACTGCCCACAGGGCACATGCTTCCACTACCATAGTCGCACAATTCTTCAAGGATAAAAAATGTTTTGGCAGCCTGCTTGCTAAAGAAATTGAAAGTATTCAAAAAGTTCTACATGAGAGTGAGAAACCCGTGACGGCGGTATTAGGCGGTGCGAAGGTTTCGTCAAAGATCGGAATCATCAAAAATATCCTGGATAAAGTAGACCATATTATCATTGGTGGTGGTATGACGTATACTTTCATAAAAGCTCAAGGCGGTAAAATTGGAGATTCCATTTGTGAAGATGATAAACAGCAACTCGCCTTAGACATTCTGAAAGAAGCAGAAGAAAAAGGTGTAAAAGTTCATTTACCGATAGATGTTGTTGCCGCTGATGCTTTCGATGATAGCGCCAATACTCAAGTAGTTGACGTGGATAAAATTCCTGATGGCTGGCAAGGATTGGACGCCGGCCCAAAAACGAATGTGGGTTTTTCATTCGTGATAGCACAGTCAAAAACGATCTTATGGAACGGCCCGCTTGGTGTCTTTGAAATGCCCCGATTTGCTAAAGGTACCATTGAATTAGGGAATGCAATTGCAGATGCCACTGCTGATGGTGCATTTTCACTAGTTGGTGGAGGTGATTCGGTTGCAGCAGTCAAGCAATTCGGATTCGATACTAAGGTAAGCTATGTTTCCACCGGTGGTGGTGCCATGCTCGAAAGCCTGGAAGGAAAGACCTTACCGGGAATTGAAGCAATACTTAATTAAATCATTCAAAAATTAGCTAATATCAAATTAATATATGAAATATACAACACTACCGACCACCGATATAAAAGTAAGCAAGATATGTCTTGGAACCATGACCTGGGGCGAGCAAAATACGGAGGCCGACGGGCATGAGCAAATGGATTACGCCTTATCGCAAGGCGTGAACTTTTTTGATGTCGCTGAACTATATCCTATTCCGGCTACTGCAAAGACCTTTGGAGATACCGAACGTATCATTGGTACTTGGTTTAAAAATACCGGGAATAGGGATAAGGTAATCTTAGCCAGTAAAATCGCCGGCCCAGGTGCATACACAGCACATATTCGAAGTACAGGATTTTCAAAGGAAGCAATCACGGAAGCTATAGAAGGGAGTCTAAAACGATTACAAACAGATTATATCGATCTATACCAATTGCACTGGCCTGAACGACCGGCAAACTGTTTTGGTGTTCGTGACTATCCGTATCAACAACATTCTCAATGGAAAGACAACGTCGCCGAGGTACTTGAATCACTTCAAGAACATATCAAATCAGGAAAAATCCGATATGTGGGCCTCTCCAATGAATCTGCTTGGGGTACGATGCGCTATTTGGAAGAAGCCAAGCACAAAGGATTACCAAGAATGGTCACCATTCAAAATTCGTATTCATTGTTACACCGATCTTTTGAAACGAATTTATCTGAAGTTTGCCTGCGTGAAAATATTGGTTTGCTACCCTATTCTCCTTTAGCATTTGGTGTGCTATCCGGAAAATACTTGAATGGTAAGATGCCTCATGATTCGAGGGTTAAATTATTCCCCAATTACAATAGATATAGTAGTAAAGAATCTGAAAAGGCCGTAATCGCTTACAAAGCCATCGCAGAAAAACATGGTCTAAGCCTTGCACAGTTGTCTTTGGCCTTTGTTAATCAACTACCATTTGTAACGAGTAACATCATCGGAGCGACTAAAATGAGCCAGTTAAAAGAAAATATTGCAAGCATTGGTGTATCCCTATCTCAGGTTATCGTCGACGAAATCAACGCAGTCCACGCTTTGATGCCTAATCCTGCACCTTAGTCAGCAACTGAACGGTTTGCTCGACCCAATCGTTGTCATTGGTTAAATAATAATCGGGTGGAATGCCTTCGGCCTCATATTTGCGATGTTCTCGATAACGGGTCATGGTACAACCTAATGAAAAACCATAACATGGTGTCGGAACACGGCCGATTTCTCCGTAGCCAACAAAGCCTCCAGAATTTTCGCCTACCAAGATGGTTTTTGAACTTTGCATCGCCCAGAATAAAGGGGTTTCGCAAGAACTTCCACAATTTCTATTGTAAAGTAACACTACTTTTTTAACGGTATTGGCCTTGTAGTTTCTGCGCATCTTAGAACCTTTCGAACGCGGTATAAAACTATTAAGTTTCGCCTTTTTTTGAATCATAACCTGACGCTTAAACCAATCGATGTCACTCTTGCTGTAATTCTTTGTGTCTTTTTTAACATCATTGTACCAACGCTCCCACATTTTAATATTATCCTTCGTAACATAAAGATCCACTTTATCACCTTTGATCGGATTCGTGTACATAAACTCTAAAAGTGGATGCGCGTTGCCATCGTTACCGCCACCATTATTTCTTAGATCAACAATTAAGTAAGGGGTTTTTCTTATAATAGGAAAGCTCGCCGCATACAATGAATCAATCTTAGCGTTCTGCCCACCTGAAAATGTAGGTATTTTTAGATAGGCTATGGTATCATTCACCTTTCTAAATGCGAAAGAATTGTCAACATTTAGAGCATAATTTATGCGGTTTGCCAAAGAAGTCTTGAACCAATTGCCTCCTAAAATCCCGTTGTCAAATGTATAGTTATTATAAAAACGCATGGCATGATTGCGTAAATAGACAAATGTCTCATAACCTGAGGTATTTTCTTTACGCTTTATCTCAAGTTTTATATGTCCTTTTTTCCAAAGCTTGGACTTCGAATCAATAATAACACCTATGTAATCACGCAAGGTATTTTTATCTGGAATGATGGCAATTGTATATGTACTGTCTTTTGTCTGATATACTCCTCTGATATCATTCAATGGATATTGTGCCAAATCATCCTCTTGTATTGGGTAGCTCTCCCGCGACTGGTAAATTTTTGAATTGTAGAATATCTGCAGTTGATTCTGATCATTTTCATCGATGGCAGGAAATCGCATTCTGATAGAAGAATGGTTGTCCTTAAAAAACTCAACATAATAAGTCAAAAGTTTAAAACAAGCTGTTTTATTTGAAGCATTTCCGGCTTTAGCCAAAAGTGTCGCCTTAAGACTGTTATAATAACTCTTTGTTTTAGGAGTCACGTTGTCTTTAAATCCCGGAAGATTTCTTTCGTAATAACCAATTACAAAGTCTAATTCTGTTCGACAGTTACAATCGTTCTGAGCAAAAGAAAGATTGGCTATAAAAACAACTATGGCAATCTTGAAGAAGTTCATGAACTAAAAATTGATGAAAATATGCACTGTTACACTAGTTAATATCCTAACTTTTCACGAACACGATCTAGCACCTCCTTTGCAATTTTCCGTGCCTTTTCGGCGCCGATAGCTAAGGCGGCATCAATTTCATTAAGATTATTCATATAGTGATGATACAAGGCACGTTCTTTGGCGAATTTCTCAATTAATAGTTCAAAAAAAGCTTGTTTTGCATGCCCATACCCATAATTTCCGCCAAGGTAATTATTCCGCATTTCAGTAATTTGATCATCATTTGCCACTAATCTGTACAGGGCGAATAAATTACAAGTATCTGGATTTTTAGGTTCTTCAAGTGGTGTACTATCCGTTTGAATTTTCATGATCTGCTTACGCAACTTTTTATCATCTAAAAACAGATTGATCTCATTATTTCTTGACTTACTCATCTTTTCACCATCGATACCTGGAACTAACATTGTGTGCTCCTGAACTTTTGTTGCTGGTGGTACAAGTACTTGCCCTATTTGGTGGTTCATTCTGTTTGCTACATCACGGGTCATTTCAAGATGTTGCGCCTGGTCTTTACCAACGGGTACAATGTCTGCATCATACAACAAAATGTCTGCGGCCATCAACATGGGGTAGCTAAATAAACCAGCATTCACATCTTCTAATCGGTCGGCCTTATCCTTAAAGCTATGTGCGAGGGTCAATCGCTGATATGGAAAGAAACAGCTTAAATACCATGCTAACTCGGTAACTTCAGGTATATCGCTCTGACGGTAGAACACGGTTTTCTCGATATCTAAACCAAAGGCTAACCAGGTCGCTGCCGTACTATAGGTGTTTTCTTTTACGGTTTTGCCATCTTTAATCTGGGTAAGTGTGTGCATATCAGCAATAAACAAGAACGACTCGTTTGTAGGGTCGTTTGCCATTTCAATTGCCGGGATAATTGCCCCTAATAAATTTCCCAAGTGTGGTGTTCCTGTGCTTTGTACACCTGTAAGTATTCTTGCCATTAATTATTTCCTATATATGCGGTATAAGTGCGATACCGAATCCGTCTTAAACGGCAAAAATAGGGATTCAATTGGAAAAACAGGTACTCAATAATTAATTACTATTTTTGGCAGCTGTGGAGTTTTTCAGAAATATTTTCAGAATTTTTTGGCGTGCCTGGTTTTATGGCTGGGTGTTTTTCTCCATACTGGCCGCACTTCCTATTTTAATAGTGGTGATTTCAAGCGATCGATTCTATAAGACCTTCTTTAAAATAGCCATCGCCTGGGGAAAAACCATTGTTTTCGTGATGGGTTTTAAGCCTGTCGTAACCTATGAGCAAGAAATCATACCCAATACAAGTTATATGTTTATTGCCAATCATGCTTCATTAATCGACGTCATGCTCATGCTTTCTGTGATGAAAAATCCCGCTGTATTTGTTGGAAAAAAAGAACTTAGAAAGCTACCTGTATTTGGTTATGTCTTCAGAAAAACGAGTATTTATGTGGATAGAAGTAGTGAGAAAAGTCGTAAGGAAGTCTACGTTCGAGCGCAGAAAAAATTAGACCAGGGATTGAGTATTTGTATTTTTCCTGAAGGTTTGGTTCCAGAAGAAAGCGTCACCCTCGCGCCTTTTAAAAATGGAGCCTTTCGATTGGCTATCGAACATCAGATTCCAATTGTACCCATGACCTTTTATGATGTGAAGAAGCGTTTTTCATGGACATTTTTTAGCGGTTGGCCCGGAAAATTGCGTGTTAAGGTTCATCCATTTATGGAGACTAAAGGATTGACACTTGATGCTATGGAAGACCTTAAAGAAAAGGCCTATAATTTGATACATACTGAGTTGGTAAATGACGCTAAAATCAATGGATAAAAAACGCTTGACATATTACCCAAAAACTGAAGAAAAGCTCAATGTACTGACGCATGCTTTAGGATTACTGCTAAGTATTGTGGCTTTGGTACTTTTGGTGATCCATGCAAGCAAATATGGTACTGCGCGTCATATTGTTAGTTTTACCATTTTTGGAGCGAGTTTGATTCTATTATACTCAGCATCAACATTCTATCACTACGTTCAAAAACCCGATCTACGGCGAAAACTGAATATTTTAGACCACGCTACTATTTACATCTTGATCGCTGGTACCTACACTCCTTTTACTTTGGTAACATTAAAGGGATGGCTAGGCTGGGCTATTTTTGGAGTTACCTGGGGAATTGCTTTGATCGGTATCTTCTTTAAACTATTTTATACGGGTAGATTCGATAAAATCTCCACCATTGCCTATGTCGCCATGGGATGGCTCATCATTTTTGCCATCAAACCGTTGATCGAAAACCTGCCGATCAACGGTTTGTATTGGTTGCTTGGTGGTGGTATTTTTTATACCGTAGGTGCAATTCTATATAGCATTCCAAAAATTAAATACAATCACGCTATTTTTCATGTGTTTGTGCTATTGGGCAGCTTTTCACACTTTATGGCCGTATATTTCTATGTACTGAGGCATTAACGATTTAACCTACTAATCAGTCCAACGCAATCTTTCAAAGTTATCGGGATTGGTGATATCTCTTTTTATATAATACCGAACAAGTCCTCCATTAGGTCCTCCTTCTAAATTCTGTCGTACTTCCTTGATAAAGTGGTCACTCAGAATTTGATACTGTACACTATCACCAGATCCCATGTATATGGGCAAAGGCACGAGCACGGGTGGTACCCCATCAGCAATGATTACTTCCTCTGATTCGCCTTCCATATTTTCTAATGTAAACGTACAATTACTTTGGTTGAATTCTGAGCTAAAAAAATTGGATTTTATCGATTGCTGTGTCGAAGCGCTTGTGCTACAAAAATCAGTGGTTAGGGCATCCGCATTGTTGGATCCCTCCTGCATTCTACCATATATTTGAGGAGTATTCTCACCTGTGGTAACATTGGTTGACGCTCCTATTTTAAAAAAGTCATACCTTACCATATAATTATTAATATATGAAAGTTCTGTATAGTCTGGGTTATTAGGTGAGCACCCTGCGATATAACTTCCTTCCTTAGGGTCACAGCAACCACCGATTGTACTATCTTGAAAGAACCAGACCAATGGCCCTGTATGAAATGAATCGTTTTGCCAGGTTGACATCCATTCCCAATAGGTATTATCAATGTCATTGAAATTGCAACTACCATTATTGTTTTTCAATTCTTCAATAATTACGGGTAGATTAAATTCATCCACAGGAGTGGCACTGGCATCATCTTTTGGTGCTAATTTAATATTAAAAGATAATGGCGGTTCCCATCCGGTAAGGTTAAAATCAAAATCAAAAAATACAATAGTATCATTTTCCCGTTCCATATCAAATTCAGCTTCGACATGATTGTCGCTACCTTCCACCTGAGCATAGAACGATCCGGTAAACAAAGGGCTATCTTTTGGTTTTAATATCTTAAGGCGATTGATAACACCTTCTACCCAAAAAATAGTATCCGTGTCTATTTTAAGGTCAGCTATTACATTATTCTTGAGTGAAGCTGATTTCGGTATATCTCCCGAAATAATAGTGGCATTTCTAAATTTCAGACTTTCGGTAATGGCATTGGCATCTGAATTATCATTTGGCGGAAATGAATCTTGTTGAAAATCATCATCATTTTGACAAGCAAGAAATAATAGCGTCATGGTAGCTATTACGGTAATACTAAGGTTTCTTAATTTAATTGATCTCATAACACAACACTTTAAAGTTTTGTGCCCGAAATTAATTGTGCAATACTGTGTCTCCTAGATGAAATGATTAACTGGCGGTTTGAATAGTTTAATTGTCACCAATTAATTAGTAAGTGGTATTACATTTTTTTCAAGAATTGTAAAAAAGCTTCCTTTTTTCTCCTTGAAACATTTATATGATCTCCATTGCTTACAACGATGTATCCGCCCTCCCCCTTAACATATTTTTTAATATGAGCAGGGTTCACAAGTGTGGAGTGATGAACCCTAAAAAAATCTGCTTCCTGTAGCAAAGTCTCAAAGTCCTTTAATGTTTTTGATACCAAAAGAGGTTTATTATTAGTTCGGTAGAGTTGCGTATAATTCCCATCAGCTTGTAAATAAAGAATCTCATCAGTTTTTTGAATTACAATTTCATTTTCTACGGGAATGGCAATCCTTGTGATTTTATGCTGATTAAATTTAAGGTTGGAGAACAAAGAATGGTAATGAACTGAGGTTGTTTTTTGTTTTGACTTCAATCGCTGTACCGCGCTTATGAGATCATCCACATCAATGGGTTTCAATAAATAATCTAAGGCACTAAATTTAATGGCCTTAATAGCGTACCGATCATAAGCCGTTACAAAAATAACCTCAAAATCAATTTGATCTATTCGCTGCAACAAATCGAAGCCAGAAAGCTGAGGCATTTGAATATCTAGAAAAACGACGTCCGGTCTTATTTCTTTTATCTTTTCTATTCCTTTAGTAGGAGATTCACAGGAGGCAATAACAGCTACTTCGGGGCAATAATTCTCAAGGGTTAACCGAAGGCTTTCCCGAGCATCTTCCTCGTCATCTATAATTAAAGCTCTTATCATGCCCTAGGTTTAAGTAATTGGGATTAAAATATTCACTTGCGTGCCTAAAGACGAATCATCTTTACTCTTTAAATCTACTATATCGATCAACTCTTTGAGCTTCTCTTTAGTCATTAGTTTCAGCCTATCGGTGGTTATTTTAATACCCATTGAATTTTTTTCGAATTTTTTATTCTTTTGTAATTGCATAGATGCTTCCCTCCCTATTCCATCATCAGTGATACTACAATGTAAATAATCGTTTTCTTCCTTTATTACAAGTGTTATTCTACCTGGCTCTCCTTTTGGTAATAATCCGTGCCAAATTGCATTTTCCACGAAGGGTTGAATAACCATAGAAGGGATTAAAGTAGATTCGGTATTAATGTCATTATCTACGTCAAATATATAGTCAATCTTTCCTTTAAACCGTATTGATTCAAGTTCAATGTACGATTTCAACATTTGTAATTCATCCTCTAAAGGTACTTTTTGTGCTTCTGAATTTTCAAGCATTAGTCGTACGAGTTTAGAAAACTTCGTCAGATATTTACTAGCATTTTTATTGTCATTACTCAAGATCATTCTATTAATAGAATTCATACAATTGAATAGGAAATGTGGATTCATTTGTGCTCGTAGTGCTTTCATCTCTAGCGTTCCTAACTGTTCCCTTAGATTTGAAATCTTTATTTCTTCATTCTTTGCAGCAAGCGTCTTTTGATTTTTTAACCGTTGTTGCATGACATAAAAAACTAGTCCTGCGATCACAGCTAGCAAAGCAACTCCAGCAATTAAAGCATTTTTTAAAGTGGCTTGCTTTTCTGCTCGAGCTTCTTGAATTTCTCTTTCTTTAGTTAAAAGCTTTATTTCATTATCTTTTTCGGCAGTTTCATATCTGGTTTCTAGTTCTAATAATTGTTTGTTCTTTTCAATGTCAAGAATTGAATCTTTAATTTGTGCGTATGATTTTTGATAGGTCAAAGCCTTTTTGAAATCTTGAGTTCTTGTATAGTGCTCAGACAATACCTTATAATTCTCTTCGAGTACCGGTTTTAAATCATATTCTTCCGCAATTGCAAGTCCTTTATTTAGATAAGCTTCCGCTTTAGTGTTTTTACCGAGTTCACTATAAATACCCCCAACTTTCGTTAAGCTTAATGCTAAATTTTTTTTTGAAGCCATGGCTTCTCTAATCTTTAAAGATTCTAAATGATGCTTTAATGACTTTTCATAGTTTTTCATCTTAGCATAAAGATTTCCTAGATTTTCATTCACTGAAGCAATCCCAATTGGTCTTTTCTCTCCATTAACGATATCGAGCGCCTTTAGCAAATAATTCTCAGCCTTATCATATTCCTCTAATTCTCCATAGGTATTTCCCAAACTTTCGGTGCTCATTGAAATACCGGTTACATAATTTATTTCTTTAAGGATATTAATTGCCTCTGTATAATTACTAATGGCTTTATCATATTTACCTATCTTACGCTGTATATGCGCCGTAGAGTGCAATAAATTAGCTACTCTTTTTGCATTCTTTTCCCTTTTGTAGATATCAATTGTTCGCTGATAAATGCCTAAAGCCTTTTCATAATTACCAAGATAAGAGTTCATTACACCAATTTGATAAAGTCCGGCAGCAACGCGTAAGCTGTCCCCTCTTTTCTCATGATAATCGACAAAATTTTGTACTTGGTCAATCCCAGTTTTAAAATTCCCCTTGCGCCTGTTTATCATTCCAAAATACAAGTCTGATAGCGCAATTCCGTACTGGTGATCAATTTCTTTGGAAATACGAAGAACGGTATCAACATACATTTTCGCAGTATCTTGTAAGTTACTTTTGCTGGTCATATAAAACCAACTGATATCCGCGTATCCGCCTACTTTAACAGAGTCGTCTTCTCTTGAAGGTAAATGTTTCTTTAAGCTATCTATATATTTCAGGTGCTGACCAAACGATCGATTCGATAGAAAAATTACAAAAACAATCGTAAAAAGTATAGCTATCTTTTTCATAGCTATAAAGTTAACTTTTTTGAGTTTCTTTTGCTAATTGGAAGTTAAACAGTCTCCTTTTGGTGCAGTAGCCTGGTCAATTTAATTGATAAATCAAGTAAAATAATTTTGGCATTTCCATTACGTTCGATATGATAGATCGCATCGTTCAATTCGTTGCTGATCTCCAACACATTCCCGCTATGAACAAATGGGGCAAAGTTTTCTAAATTAAAATTCGCTGTTACGGGTTCCAGGAAGACCAATTCGTCGACATTATAATTTTTAAGCATTGCCTGTCTAAAAAATCGTAAACAGTAGTGCAAAAAGTTCTTCTGTACTTCTCGCCCCGCCCCGGCAATTGTTTCGCTCCATCCAATTAAATCTTGAATTATTGTTGCATTCCCTTTCGCTTTAAACGCGGTTCGCACCCAAGTGATGAACCACTGCTCAAATTGTTCTTCGGTTTCTTCATCATGAGCCAATTTCAAGGCCACGCTCCAATTACCGTCTGCTTGCTGTGCAATTTTCAGCGCCTCATTCTCAGAAACATGTTCCAATTTTAATAAACCAGTGGTGATTTCGTCCTCACTTAATGGAAATAATTGAACCACTTGGCACCGTGATTTAATGGTATCTAAAATCTGATTTTCATCTTCGGTGATGAATAACAAAATAGTCTTTTGGGGTGGCTCCTCGATAAGTTTCAATAATTTATTAGACGCCGCGATATTCATCTTTTCAGCCATCCAGATGAGCATCACTTTAAAATTGCCTTCGTAAGCTTTGAGTGACAACTTTTTAACAATACGTTCTGCCTCATCAACACCTATCTGTCCCTGCTTATTCTCTATTCCCAGTTGACGGTACCAGTCAAATAAATCCCCATAAGGTGTATTCACCACAAAATCACGCCACTCATCTAAAAAAAGATCGCTTACAGGATGTTTTTTAACGGTGGCATTCACCGCCACCGGAAATACAAAATGCATATCAGGATGCATCAGTTTATTGAACTTTAAATTACAAGCTTCATTTCCTGTAATGTTCTCTCCATCGGTATTTTGACACAGGATGTACTGCGCATAGGCAATAGCTAGTGGTAAAGCGCCGCTACCTTTTGGTGTTATAAACAATTGCGCATGGGGTATTCGCTGGTTTTCTGCCGATTGAATCAATTGTTTTTTGGCTTTTTCCTGCCCAATAATGTCTGTAAAAAGCATGGGGTAAAGATAGCAAAGTGATTCATTATTGACTTATTTTTCTTTTGCCAATTATCACTATCTTTACCGATGATAATTGAATTACGAATTTAGAATCGGGGCTGCTCGATCTCAAAATATACTACATATATGAGCTGTTCTAATTGCTCTACTGGTGCTAATGGCATCCCGAAAGGCTGTAAGAATAATGGCAGTTGTGGCACAGGAAGCTGTGATAAATTAACCGTATTTGATTGGTTGTCAAATATGACATTACCTTCTGGCCAATCCAAATTCGATATTATGGAAGTCCGTTTTAAAAACGGAAGAAAGCATTTTTATAAAAACACAAAGAATTTACCGATCAATGTTGGTGATGTGGTTGCGGTGGAGACCTCCCCGGGTCATGACATTGGTTCGGTTTCCTTAACCGGTGAATTGGTAAAAATACAGATGCGCAGAAAAAACATTGTTGGCGATAGTGATGCTGTGAAACAAATTTATCGCAAAGCTTCTCAGAAGGATATAGACGTGTGGAAAGCTGCTCGAAATAAAGAGTTGGAGGTGCAACAGAAATCACGCCTCATCATTTCAAGATTGGGTTTAGAAATGAAACTTTCTGATGTAGAATTTCAAGGTGATGGTAATAAAGCCACATTTTATTATACAGCAGATGACCGTGTAGATTTTAGACAGCTTATCAAAGAACTCGCTTCTACCTTTCGAATCCGTGTGGAAATGAAGCAGGTTGGGCTACGACAAGAAGCCGCGCGTTTAGGAGGCGTTGGTTCTTGTGGCCGCGAATTGTGCTGCTCGACATGGCTTACTGACTTCAGATCAGTCACCACCTCCTCGGCCAGATATCAGCAATTGTCCTTAAATCCGCAGAAGTTGGCGGGTCAATGTGGAAAGTTGAAATGCTGTTTGAATTATGAATTGGATTCTTATATGGATGCTTTAAAAGAATTTCCGAATACAGATACCTGGTTACAGACTGAAAAAGGAGTGGGTGTCTTTCAAAAGATGGATATTTTTAAAGGTTTACTGTGGTATGCCTATAAGGAGAATCCCATAAAATGGCACCAATTACGAGTAGAACAGGTTAATGACATTATCGCACTTAATACCACCAAAAAGAAAGTGGCCAGTCTTGAAGAATATGCCTCTGAATATGAACTGGATAAAAATGATGCCATTTTTAGTGACGTTGTTGGACAGGATAGTTTGACGCGCTTTGATAAAAAAAGTAAAAAGAGAAGACGCAATAGGAATCAAAAAAGAAAAAAATCACGTAAAAATGTATAAGGTTTTAACCCTCGTCCTTTTATCGCTGGTAGTGTTTTCTTGTACTGATACCAAGGTATTTGATAAGTATACAACTATTTCGAATGCCAAGTGGCATAAAGATTCTATTATCAACTTTAAGTTTTCACCAACAGATACACTTTCGCGAAATAACCTATATGTCAACTTGCGTAATAACAAGGAGTATGGATACAGTAACTTGTTTTTGATCGTTGGCATCGATTTTCCTAACAACACAAGTATTCTGGATACATTAGAATATGAGATGGCTGATGCCCAAGGAAAATTTTTGGGCTCAGGCTTCACCGACCTTAAAGAAAATAAACTCGAATATAAAACCAATGTCATTTTTCCATTATCGGGTGAGTATACTATCAATGTTCAACACGCCATGCGAAAAAGCGGTGAAATTGAGGGTATTACAGCTCTTAACGGAATAACAGATGTGGGTTTTAGCATAGAAAAAGTAGTGACCAATGACTAAAAAATCAAATGAACAACTAGCAGTTTTTAAAAAATATACACGCTGGCTATGGCGTCTTTTCTTTACGGGATTTCTGGCGGTGATTTTAGTGTTTTTACTCGCCGGTTTCGGTGCTTTTGGTAAACTGCCATCTTTCGAGGAATTGGAAAACCCTAAAAGCAATCTGGCAACCGAAGTAATTTCAAATGATGGAAAAACTATCGGCACCTACGCCGTAGAGAACAGAACGCCAGTGGGATATAAGGAATTACCTCAGAATCTGGTCGATGCTTTAATTGCTACCGAAGATGTCCGATTTTATGAACACTCGGGAATCGATTTTAGAGGGACAGCGAGAGCTTTTGCATATTTAGGTAAAAAGGGAGGGGCGAGTACCATCTCTCAGCAACTGGCTAGGTTATTATTCGAAGCTCGTTCTCGAAATAAAGTAAGAGCTTTAATTCAGAAGATTAAAGAATGGGTCATAGCTATTCGATTGGAGCGCCAGTATACCAAAGAAGAGATCATCGCCATGTATTTGAACAAATACGATTTCCTGAATCAAGCTGTAGGTATTCGTTCAGCTTCGCGTATCTATTTTAGTAAGGAGCCTATTAATTTAAATCAGGAAGAATCAGCGATGCTTATAGGGATGCTTAAGAATTCTTCGTTGTATAACCCGTTACGACGAAAAGAATTGGTAAAGCAACGACGTGACGTAGTCTTAGCTCAAATGGGGAAATATAAGTTCATCAGTCAGAAACAAAAAGATTCACTTCAGAATCTCCCCTTGAATTTAGACTATTCGCCCGAAGACACAAGCTTTGGTGTGGCCACTTATTTCAGAGAATACCTCCGTGGTTTTCTAAAAGATTGGACCGAAGACGAAAAGAATTTCAAACCTGATGGCACGGCCTACGACATCTATCGAGATGGACTTAAAATTTTCGTAACTATTGATTCGCGTATGCAGAAATATGCAGAAGAAGCCATGGAAGAGCATATGTCGAATTTGCAGCGTGTCTTCTTCAAAGCACAAAAAAATAACAGAACCGCCCCTTTCTATGAATTGACCAAAAATGAGGTTGCTAAAACTATGAATCAGGCGATGAAACGCTCAAACCGCTGGAAGCGCATGAAAAAACAAGGGAAATCAGAAAAAGAGATTCGTGAGTCTTTCAATAAAAAAACCGATATGCGTATTTTCTCATGGAAAGGTGAGATTGATACTCTGATGACACCCATAGACTCGATTCGTTATTACAAGCATTTCTTACGCGCGGGTATACTATCCACTGATCCTCAAACCGGGCATGTCAAGGCTTGGGTAGGCGGTATTAATCACAAACATTTTCAGTATGATCATGTAAAGCAAGGATCAAGGCAGGTAGGTTCTACTTTCAAACCATTTGTCTATGCAACTGCTATCAATCAACTGCAATTATCTCCTTGTCACGAATTGAACAACACACCTTACACCATACCTAAAGGTAAGTACGGCTTACCTGAAGATTGGACACCAAAAAACTCCAATTTAAAGTATGGAGGTACCAAAACTTTAAAAAATGCTTTGGCGAACTCCACAAATGTGATCACGGCAACATTGATCGATCAGGTTACTCCTACCAACGTAGTACGTCTTGCAAAGAATTTAGGTGTTACCAATAAAATCCTCGAAGTGCCTTCAATTGCCTTAGGAAGTGTGGATTTGACACTCTATGAAATGGTAGGCGCTTACAATACTTTCGCCAATAAAGGCATGTATGTTGAACCTATGATGATCTTGAGAATAGAGGATAAAAACGGTACTATTCTGAGTGATTTCACACCAAAAACTAAGGAGGTTTTAAGTGAGCAGTCTGCATATACTATTATTAATTTATTAGAAGGTGTAACTCAATATGGATCAGGTATGCGCTTACGCAGTTCGTCTGGTAAATATCTTGACAGTGTCGCCTCCGGATACCCTTACAGATTCAACAATCCCATTGCAGGTAAAACCGGTACTACGCAAAATCAATCAGATGGTTGGTTTATGGGCATTGTTCCAAATCTCACCACAGGGGTATGGGTAGGCGCAGAAGACCGAGCTGCTCATTTTCCAGATATTGAAAGGGGTCAGGGAGCATCTATGGCATTACCGATTTGGGCGTTATATATGAAAAAATGTTACGCCAATGAAGATCTAAAGATTAGTGAAGATGAATTTGAAAAACCATCGAATCTCACCATAGAATTGGATTGCGAAAAATATAAGAATCCAGAAAATGGAGAAGACGGTGAAGAACTGGTTGAAGAGGTAGATTTTAATCAATAAGTATGATCAGTAAAGTTGTTAATAATGTAAACGAGGCTTTGCAAGGAGTGGCATCTGGTATGACCTTTATGTTGGGTGGATTTGGCCTCTGTGGTATTCCTGAAAATAGTATTGCTGAATTGGTCCGTTTAGAAATAAATAACTTGACTTGTATTTCAAATAATGCAGGCGTAGATGATTTCGGTCTGGGGTTATTATTACAAAAGCGCCAGATTAAGAAAATGATTTCTTCTTATGTAGGTGAAAATGACGAATTCGAGCGACAGATGCTCAGTGGAGAATTGGAAGTTGATTTAATTCCACAAGGAACGCTGGCAGAACGCTGCCGAGCCACTGGTGCCGGTATTCCTGCCTTTTACACACCCGCAGGATATGGAACCGAAGTGGCAGAAGGAAAAGAAACCCGAGAATTCAACGGTAAAATGTATGTCCTGGAACATGCTTTTCAACCCGACTTCGCATTTGTGAAGGCCTGGAAAGGTGATACCGCCGGTAACTTGATTTATAAAGGCACTGCCAGGAACTTTAATCCGATGATGGCCATGGCCGGTAAGATCACTGTTGCCGAAGTGGAAGAATTAGTACCGGCTGGGCAATTGGATCCTAATCATATCCATACACCGGGGATTTTTGTTCAACGAATTTTTCAGGGCAAGAATTACGAAAAACGTATAGAAAATAGAACTGTTACTCCAAGTGATTAAATAATTTGAAGATTTGATAATTTATGAGGAATGACAAAGAAAATCTAATTGTAAATTTGACTTTTGATTTCTCATTAAAAATTATCGAATTTTCTGAAAGCTTGAGAGCTCTTAAAAAGTTCGAAATGGCTTCTCAAATATTCAAAAGTGGTACATCGATAGGGGCGAATATAAAAGAGGCTCAAAATGCCGAAAGTAAGGCAGATTTTATACATAAATTTAAAATTTCGGCCAAAGAAGCCGATGAATTAGAATATTGGTTAATGCTCTGTGAAAAG
>JASJDL010000043.1 GCA_030065775.1 Flavobacteriaceae bacterium
TTTTTGGGAAGGTTTTTTCTTTATTAAAAGTATGAGTTTTTTAATCCATAATAGCATTAGTGTCATTCGTATCATTTCACCACCGATTTGATAGAGGTCTTTACTGTAATAAAAAGCCTGTATCAAAATTTTGACACAGGCTTTTTTAGTTCAATGGACATCATATATAATTAAATATAAATAGCTAAAAATCAATAATATAAACTAAAAATATCTCAATTAGATTTCGTGATAGATGATCAATTTAAAAGAATCAAAAAGAGCAAAGTAATAATTTCGAAACATAAATTAAAAAATGAAGTATTATAAAGAAGATAGTATTGTTTTTTACAACGGTGATTTTGTAAAGGCAACAGATTTAAAAGTAGATTCCTATAGCCAGACATTGCATTATGGCAATGGTGTTTTTGAAGGCATTAGGGCATACAATACCGATTATGGTACGAAGATTTTTAAGTCATATGAACATTACAAACGCTTGAAGTTCGGTGCTTCTGTAATGGATATTCCTTTTAATTATTCTGAAGAAGAATTGACAGAAATCACTTATGAATTGCTTAGAAAGAATAATTTAAAAGATGCCTATATAAGGCCTTTGATTTTTACAGGGGCAAGTATGGGCTTGGCCTCATCTGAAGAAAGTTCTTTGATTATTCAATGTTGGGAATGGGGGAAACTAATGGGTGATCAACTCTTACGAATTAAAACTTCAAAATATGAGAGACCCAACCCGAAATCTTGCTTCGTTGAAGCGAAAGTAACGGGCCATTATGTAAACTCAATCTTGTCAAGAAATGATGCTAAAAAAGACGGCTACGATGAGGCATTATTATTAGACATGAATGGAAATGTGGCAGAATGCTCGGGAGCCAATGTATTCATGCAAAAAGATGACAAATTATATACCCCACCTAGAGGACATATTATGGCCGGAATTACAAGAGATACGGTCATTGATCTATGCAGAGAGGAAGGTATCTCTGTAGAGGAAAAACATTTTACCCTTGAAGAACTTAAAAGCGCAGATAGCTGCTTCTTTACAGGAACGGCAGCAGAAGTGGTAGGCTTGGCTTCTTTAGATGAATATAGTTTCCCACTGCAATGGGAGCGATCATTAGGATTTCGGTTAATGCATATCTATAAAGACTTGGTATTGCACAAACGCCAACCTGCTATGAAGGCAATTTAGAAGATGGAGTTAAATAAATACAGCAAAATAGTTACACAGAATCCGACTCAGCCCGCGGCGCAGGCCATGTTGCATGCTATCGGGTTAAGCTCTGACGACCTTAAAAAACCACTGGTTGGGATTGCGAGTACCGGATATGAGGGCAATCCCTGTAACATGCATTTAAATGAGCTCTCAAAATTAGTAAAGAAGGGAACAGAAGAGGCAAATTTGGTCGGATTGATCTTCAATACCATTGGCGTATCAGACGGTATATCAATGGGTACACCGGGAATGCGCTATTCATTACCTTCACGGGATATTATCGCCGACTCCATGGAAACCGTAGTCCAGGCAATGAGCTATGATGGCCTGGTAACAGTGGTAGGTTGTGATAAAAATATGCCAGGCGCCCTGATGGCTATGCTCCGATTAAATCGCCCTTCAGTATTGGTGTATGGCGGTACGATCGCATCAGGATGCCATAATGGCAAAAAGCTGGATGTGGTTTCTGCATTTGAGGCCTGGGGCGAAAAAGTCGCAGGTAAAATTGATGAAAAAGAATATCAGAGTGTCATTGAAAAAGCCTGTCCGGGAGCAGGAGCTTGTGGAGGCATGTATACTGCGAATACTATGGCTTCAGCCATAGAAGCCCTGGGAATGAGCTTACCTTATAACTCTTCTAATCCGGCAATTGGTAAAGCGAAGGAGAATGAAGCCACGGAAGCCGGAAAAGCGCTCGCTTATTTGCTAGAGCATGATATCAAGCCTTCTGACATCGTTACAAAAAAGTCCTTAGAAAATGCAATACGCCTCATTATCGTTATGGGCGGCTCTACAAATGCTGTTCTACACTTTTTGGCAATCGCTAAAGCAGCAAATATTGATTTCTCTTTAAAAGACTTTCAACGACTTTCAGACGAGACACCTTATCTGGCTGATTTAAAGCCCAGCGGTAAGTACTTAATGGAAGATATCCATACGATTGGAGGCATTCCTGGTGTACTCAAATATTTATTGAATAAAGGACTCTTACATGGTGATTCTATGACCGTTACCGGGAAATCATTGGCTGAAAATTTAGCAGATGTACCCGATCTTGCTGAAGGTCAAGACGTGGTGAAATCATTAGAGAATCCCATTAAGTCAACGGGACACCTTAGAATGCTATACGGAAATCTCGCATCTGAGGGCGCTGTGGCGAAAATTACGGGTAAAGAAGGATTGGTATTTAGCGGAAAAGCGAAAGTATTTGACAGTGAGTTCAAGGCGAATGACGGTATCAAAGCAGGAGGGGTAGAGAAAGGTGATGTAGTGGTCATTCGTTATGAAGGACCTAAGGGCGGACCCGGTATGCCCGAAATGCTAAAGCCCACTGCAGCTATTATGGGTGCAGGCTTAGGAAAGGACGTAGCCCTAATTACAGATGGTAGATTTTCCGGTGGTACCCATGGATTCGTTGTGGGGCATATCACTCCGGAAGCGCAAGAGGGAGGCACCATAGCCTTAATTAAAGATGGTGATACAATTACGATCAATGCCGAGAATAATACAATCACATTAGAGGTTAGTGAAGAGGAATTGCAGGAGCGAAGAAAAAGGTGGCGTGCGCCATCATTAAAAGTGAACAGAGGTATACTTTATAAATATGCAAAAACGGTTTCTTCAGCCTCTTTGGGATGCGTTACCGATGAATTTTAGAGGAATTAGAAAAGTCATAAAGATTATCATATGAAAACACAAACAGCAACACTTATAGAAACGGTGGCAGAGAAAACTATTCATATTTCAGGTGCTGAAGCCGTCATTCATTGTCTGCTGGCAGAAAATGTTGACCTTATTTACGGGTATCCCGGTGGTGCCATCATGCCCGTGTATGATGAATTGTATAAATATCAAGACAAACTACATCACGTCTTGACACGTCATGAGCAAGGTGCTACGCATATGGCGCAAGGATATGCACGTGCTACCGGTAAGGTAGGTGTCGCTATTGCAACTTCAGGTCCGGGAGCGACGAATTTTGTAACCGGCATAGCCGACGCACAAATTGACTCAACACCTATGGTTTGTATCACGGGACAGGTACCACGTCATTTATTAGGTTCTGATGCTTTTCAGGAAACAGATATCGTCGGTATCTCAATGCCTGTAACAAAATGGAACTACCAGATCACCAAAGCTTCGGAAATTCCTGAAATATTTGCGAAGGCCTTCTATATTGCCCGTTCAGGGCGACCAGGGCCGGTTCTGATCGATATTACCAAGAACGCACAATTTGAAACCTTTGATTTTGAGTATAAGAAATGTACTGAAGTACGTAGCTATAAGCCAAAACCAAAAGTTAATTCTGATCAACTAGCCGCTGCAGCCGAATTGATCAATGCTGCTAAAAAACCAATGATCGTTTTTGGTCAAGGGATTATCTTAGGTGAGGCTGAAGATGAATTCAAAGCGTTCATTGAAAAGACTGGTATTCCATCTGCCTGGACAATTCTTGGACTATCAGCACTACCAACCGAACACCCATTGAATGTCGGTATGGTTGGAATGCATGGTAATTATGGTCCGAATAGACTAACCAATGAGTGCGATACACTTATTGCCATTGGAATGCGCTTTGATGATCGGGTCACAGGTGATTTAAATACTTATGCTAAGCAGGCGAAAATAATTCACTTTGAGATTGACCCTGCAGAAGTCGATAAAAATGTAAAAACAGATGTTGCAGTTCTGGGAGATGTTAAAGAAACACTGGCCGAAATCTTACCCTTGGTAAATCCTAATTCGTATCCGAATTGGTTAGAAGAGTTCAAGAAACATGCAACGATAGAATTTGATAAAGTCATTAAAAAAGATCTCTATCCAGAAAAGGACGGTTTGACCATGGGTGAGGTGTTGAAAGAGATCAATAATGCCACCAACGGTGATGCCATTATAGTTACAGACGTGGGGCAGCATCAGATGGTCGCGTGCCGTTATGCGAAATTCAATCAAACAAAAAGCAATATTACTTCCGGTGGTCTGGGAACTATGGGCTTTGCACTTCCGGCGGCTATTGGAGCAAAAATGGGAACACCCCAACGAGAAGTAGTAGCAATAATAGGTGATGGCGGTTATCAAATGACCATTCAGGAACTGGGAACCATCCTGCAAACAAATGCGGCGGTAAAAATTATTGTACTGAATAATGAGTATTTGGGAATGGTACGACAATGGCAACAACTCTTTTTTGATCGGCGCTATGCATCTACTGAAATGGTGAATCCTGACTTTGTTACAATTGCGAAAGGATATCATATTGAGGCCAGTCGTGTCGCAAAACGAGAAGAACTTGCCGGGGCTGTGAAAGCAATGATCGCATCCGATAAGGCCTACTTCTTGGAAGTATGCGTAGAAAAAGAAGATAATGTATTTCCAATGATACCATCAGGTGCATCGGTGTCTGATATAAGATTAAGTTAATATGGAAGAGCAAAAAACATTTACAGTATCGATATACACAGAAAATAATGTGGGGCTACTGAATAGGGTTTCTTCGATTTTTTTGAAAAGGCATATCAACATTGAAGGTCTGACAACCTCGCGCTCAGAGATTGAAGATGTCAATCGATTTATAATTGTTGCAAAAATGACCGAAGTTCAGGTAAAAAAAATAGTGACCCAACTGGAAAAGCAGATAGAAGTGATTCGTGCTTATTATCATACTGATGATGAAACTATTTTTCAGGAATCAGCACTGTTCAAAATATCAAATGAGCATTTATATGATGAGGTAATTCAGCGAAAACTAAAGTTCAGACAGGCAAATATTGTCACGCTTACGGAAGACTTTTTTGTGATCGAAGCTTCTGGCTCTAAAGAACATGTAGACAAGCTGTACGATCGTTTAAAGCCTTATGGCCTGATGCAATTCGTACGCTCAGGGCGGATTGCAATAACACGCGATAAAATGCAGATATCAGAATTATTACAAGAATTATAAAAAAATAAAAAGTTATAAGATGGCAAATTATTTTAATACACTCTCGTTAGGACAAAAGTTAAACCAGCTTTCAAAATGCAGATTTATGAAATCTTCAGAATTTGATGAGGGAGTCGACGCATTGCTTGGCAAAAAGATCGTGATCATTGGTTGTGGAGCTCAAGGCTTGAATCAAGGATTAAATATGAGAGATTCCGGTTTGGATATATCGTATGCTTTGCGTGAACAGGCAATAACAGAAAAGAGAGCATCCTATGAAAGTGCGACTTCAAATGGATTTAGGGTGGGTACCTATGAAGAATTGGTTCCTGACGCGGATTTAGTATTGAATCTAACACCGGATAAGCAACATACAAATGTTGTCAATACTGTTATGCCCTTAATGAAACGAGGTGCAACACTATCGTATTCTCACGGCTTTAATATCGTTGAGGAGGGCATGCAAATTCGTAAAGACTTAACTGTAATTATGGTTGCTCCTAAATGTCCTGGTAGCGAAGTAAGAGAAGAATATTTGCGCGGATTTGGAGTGCCGACATTAACGGCTGTGCATCCAGAAAATGATCCTGAAGGGAAAGGTTGGGCGCAAGCCAAAGCCTATGCAGTCGCGACAGGCGGTCACAGAGCTGGCGTCTTGGAATCTTCCTTTGTCGCCGAGGTGAAAAGTGACTTAATGGGTGAACAAACCATTTTATGTGGTGTATTACAGACCGCTTCTATACTGTCATTTAATAAAATGATCGAAGAAGGAATTGATGCGAACTATGCTGCCAAATTGATACAATATGGCTGGGAGACTATTACTGAGGCCTTAAAACATGGCGGAATTACAAACATGATGGATCGTTTGTCAAATCCCGCAAAAATAGAAGCGTACAGGCTCTCGGAAGAGCTAAAGGTCATTCTTAAGCCTTTATTTGAAAAGCATATGAACGATATTATGTCGGGACACTTTTCTAAAACTATGATGGAAGATTGGGCCAATGATGACGCCAACCTATTAAAATGGCGAGCCGAAACCGGTGAAACTGCTTTTGAGAAAACTCCTGCCACGTCTGACCAAATACCAGAGCAAGAATACTTTGATCACGGAGTTTTAATGGTAGCATTTGTCAGAGCAGGCGTGGAATTAGCTTTTGAAACGATGGTAGCTTCAGGTATCATTGAAGAATCAGCCTATTATGAATCGCTGCATGAGTTACCGCTAATTGCAAATACTGTAGCGAGAAAAAAACTTTTTGAAATGAATCGTATTATTTCAGATACTGCGGAGTACGGTTGTTATTTGTTTGATCATGCGGCTAAACCACTGTTGGAAGATTTTATGAAAGGCGTAACAACTAAGGTTATCGGCGAGCCCTATTCACAATCAAATCAGGTAGACAATGTAGAATTAATAGCTGTTAACGACGCCATACGCAACCATCCCATTGAGGCAACTGGCAAGATTTTACGTTCTGCAATGACAGCTATGAAGGCTATAAAAACTGAAGAAAAAGAAGAGCTGGCTCTCGTATAATTTAATGAAAGTAAAAAAAGTATATATCCCAGAATTGGTTAAGGTCAGAGAAGCAGCGACAACATTGAAGGATGTTGTCGCTGTGACTCCATTGATGGCCAATTTCAACTATTCAAGAAAATTCAATGCAACAGTTTTATTAAAAAGAGAGGACCTACAGCAGGTTCGCTCATATAAAATTCGTGGTGCCTATAATAAGATTTCCTCGTTAACTCAACAGGAACTGAAGAAAGGAATCGTTTGTGCGAGTGCTGGAAATCATGCTCAAGGTGTTGCATTTGCTTGTTATAAGCTAAGAATTAATGGTACGATTGTTATGCCTGCACCTACACCAAAACAGAAAATTGAGCAGGTAAAAATGTTTGGGGGTGAGTATATCGATATTCAACTAGTAGGGGATACATTTGACGATGCCTATAAGGCAGCAAAGGAAACCAGTGAACAACTTCAAAAAGCATTTGTGCATCCTTTTAATGATGAAAAGGTTATTGAGGGTCAGGCAACGCTCGCCTTAGAGATCCTTGAACAAGCCGAAGCACCTATCGACTATGTCTTTGTACCGATAGGCGGGGGTGGACTCGCAGCCGGTTTGTCGAGTGTCTTCAAAATTTTATCTCCAGATACCAAAATTATTGGTGTTGAACCTGAGGGAGCGGCAGCTATGAAAGCCGCTATCATGAATGACAGACCTGTTCGTTTGGAGCGCATAGAAAAGTTCGTTGATGGAGCGGCAGTAGAGCGGGTAGGCGATCTCACCTTCAATATATGTAGAGATCATTTGGATGATGTGATTACTGTGCACGAGGGCAAAATATGTCAAACGATCCTTGACCTCTATAATAGAGATGCCATTGTCGTTGAACCTGCCGGAGCTTTAACCTTGGCTGTGTTAGATTCTTATAAAGATAAGATCAAAGGTAAAAATGTCGTCTGTGTGGTGAGCGGCAGTAATAATGATATTACCAGAACTGCAGAGATTAAGGAAAGAGCGTTGCTTTATGCGAATCTTAAACATTATTTCATCGTAAGATTTCCGCAGCGTGCAGGTGCGCTTAAAGAGTTTGTGGCCGAAGTATTAGGGCCAAATGATGATATTACACATTTCGAGTATACCAAAAAGTCAAGCCGCGAAAATGCGCCCGCCGTTGTCGGGATCGAGTTGAAGGAGCAAGCTGATTTTGAACCTTTAGTAGAACGAATGAAAGCGCGCAATTTTTTTGGAGACTATCTTAATAATAAAGCTGATTTGTTTCAGTTCCTGGTGTAGCAAAAAAGAGTATACTTTTTAACACTATTATTTAATCAAACCTTCTCTTAAAGCCTTACTAATTGCTTCTCCCTGAGATTGTACATGTAATTTTTCATAGACATGTTTAATATGAGATCTTACCGTATCAATACTTATGATTAGATCATCAGCAACCATTTTGTAACTATTGCCCTTTGCCAGTGAAATCAGAACTTCTATTTCTCTGGGTGTTAATTTATAATCCAAGGCTGATTTAGGAGCTCCTCTTTGTTTAATATTATTAATAATTATGCGTGCTATTGCAGGACTCATGGGTGCTCCTCCTTCCATAACATCTTTAATAGCCCTAATTAACCTGTTAGAAATATATTTTTTTAATAAATAGCCGTTCGCACCCGCATAAAGTGCATCGTACACTGAATTGGTATCATCGAAAACAGTGAGCATTAAAATGTGTACGTCGGTAGTAATGGATCTGATTTTTTTTACAGCTTCAATACCATTCATTTCAGGCAAATCAATGTCCATTAAAATCACATCAGGTTGTAATTTCTCCAAATGAGTGAGTACTTGCGTACATTCCGGATAATCGCCAGCTAAGGTAAACCCTTCTTCTCTCGAAAGAAGCCCTACCAGACTGTTTCTCAGGCCTTCGTTATCTTCATATATTAAAACTTTTGTATCCATAATGTCAAGTTACAAAATGCTATGGTACTGTAAATTTTCTTTGTTAATTCTCAGGCATAGCGATACTCCGTTTTTTAATTTTGACTCTATTACCAAATGAGCATTGATCTCTTCCGCACGACTTTGCAGGTTTTTTATCCCGTGTCCCTTATAGTTGTTCGAGGTATCGAATCCAATACCGTTATCATCAATGCACGTAATTAAAAAATTGTCCTCATATTTAAAAATCACCTTTGCCTGTGTTGCGTTACTATGCTTTACTATATTATTGATGGCCTCTTTCGCTATCAGATAAATATTTTTTCGCTGCGCTGCGTTTATTTTAAAATTACTGGCGTCGCTGAGATGTTCAAAAGACAAATCAATACCAGTTGGTTCTAAAATTTCTACAGCGTACTCTTTAATCTTATAAATCAATTTATCTAAACTATCATTGGCAGGATTTACTACCCAGATCATATCACTCATTTTATCCATCATTCCAGAAGTATGTTTATTAATTTGGCTGAACTGCTTCTGTACGTGTTCCATATCTTCTGTATCTTTTTCTGCCATTTTGCTAATAATATGAATGCTCGATAGGGTAGACCCCATCTCATCATGTAGATCTCTGGCAATTTCACTTCTTATATTCTCTTCAGATAAGTACTTTGTCAGCCTTTCAGAACAAATAACCGCCATTTTTTCTAGAACCTTCAAGTGATATTTTTTAAAGAAATTTCGTTTTGGGTGTTCTGAATCAATGATTGCGTACACCTTTCCGTCTACTGGTATGGGCACCGTTATTTTTGAAAGGGCTTTTTTAAAACCTATCGTATAACGATCGTCTTTATCGGTATTTGAAATGCGTTCAGCAGTTCCTTTCTGAGCTACACTTCCTAGGATTCCTTTACTTATGGGTAGTTCTAATTTGTCACTTAGCTTCCCCTCATTTAAGTTTTTGGTTCCTACCGCTACATGTTGAATTAGTCTTTTACGTCTCGAATCGACTAAATAAATGAAAGTGTCAACGAAGTTTAATTTTTGAGTACAGTATTGAGCAGTTCCCCATAAAATGTCATCGACTGTATTTTGTTCATAAATAGACGCTATGAAACTATTTAGCAATTGTTCTGTTCTTAATTTTCTTTGGAACGAAGTATAAAGTTTCAACATGATAAACGCGGTCAAAAGTGTCATCGTACTTATAAACCATAAACGCTTCCAAAAAGGAGGACGTATTGTAAAATCAAATGTTCTGGGCGATTCATACCATGCTACCTTGTCTAAGGAAGAAGCAATTTTCAACTGATAATTTCCTGGTGTCAGTCCTAATAAATTTGTTCCTTTGACAGTTCCAAGTTCATACCACGCTCCGTCTTCAAACATTTGATAACGATAATAAAGATCATTATGATTTCCGAAATAAGGGGTCGATAATTCCAGCCGTACGTTTTTATTATTGTAATTTAAAGTAGGGGTAGAGGCATAGGGTAATAAACTGTCGAATTTAGGGATATTAACTGTTCTTATATAAGGATGTAAATCTTCCTGAACCAGCTCAATTTTTTCAGGATAGAAATAATTAATACCATTCGTTCCACCGATGAAGACAAGGCCTTGCTCATTTCGAAAAAAGCTGTTTGGATGGAAAAAATCGCCGTGAATATTTTCGGTAAACCCAAAAGTATGTATGCTCTCGGTTTCTGGATTATAGCGATGCAGTTTATCCGTGGCAACAAACCAAATGAAATTATTATTATCCTTAAAAATGGTCATTATCCATTCTTGCCCTAATTCAGGAATAACTTTCTCTACGGTTACTTCATTATTTTGCTCGGTAAAGAAGTATATACCCTCTTGTGTACCTAAGAAATAACCATCTGAATGTTCTAGCAGTGTAAATGTTAGAACGGATTCTAATTCTTCTCTTATATGATATTTATAGTTCAAATTATTATCTAGACAGTACAATCCGTTATACGTTCCAAAAAAGATATCACCTTTCTCGTCTTCATAAGAGAATTTCACGTTAAATTCTTTTCCAGGAAAGTCTACATCCCGAATTCTGTATGTTTTACCATCGAGTATATAGACACCATCACGTGCGGTCACCACATGATTACCATTTTTGAGGGTTTTAATTTGGTGCACAAAATCTCGTTCCAGCTTTGCCTTAAGCTCGTTACCTTCTTGGGTAGTTTCGAAATAGGGTCTTTTGAACGTTTTACTTTTTGTGTTGTACAGCCAAATGCCTTTATTAGTTTGTCCAATAATTAAATTATCACCATCAAAGGCTAATCCTCTAATTGAAGGATGGTTGATTTTGTTTGTGGCCTTTTCTTTAGCGAAGATAGTCGAGAAACGTTGTTCTTGGATGTTCCAATAGGTCAAACCATTTCTCGTCGCAAGCCATAGATTACCTGTTTCATCAGTTGTAAAATTTCTTACGTCGCTTGTGAACTTTTGGCTGGGATCCCTTTGGTCGCCCTTAATGAAATGAATGTTTCGTTCATCATCATTAAAAAATAAGAGGCTATTTTCTGTACTCGCCCAAATCGTATTGTTGTCAGCTTTGTACAAAACATTAAACCTTTGGCTAGGGAAGGACAAACCATCTAATGACAGTTCTACTTTTTTTAATAATTGCGATGCCGGTTCATAACTTAATAAGCCTTTAGAAGTGGCTAAATAGAAGTGTCCGTTATCAGCTGAAATGGCATCAAAAATAATCATTGAAGGGTCTTTTTCATCGAGAACTATTCGTTGTCTTTTTTTATTGGAAACACTGTAATACCAGGCTTTTGATTCCCAATTGCTGACTATGAACTCTGTTGCAGATAGAGCAATGACGTTTCTAATTTGAGGAAAACTAATAAACTCTTTTTCCCGGGTTTTTAAGTTGTATTGGCAAATTGAGTCGCCGGCAAAGTAGTAATAAGCTACATGCTCATAATTTGATGCGTGCTCATGTCTTACGCCCATATTTGAAAATAGGGCTTTAGGATATTCACGGTTTCGAATGAATGAATTGCTTTTATCCTCATAATAATAAATTCCTGACCTGCTAATAAACTGTACTTGATGATCATATGGACGCAGGAGCAGTTTTGACCCCTCAACAGCGGGATCGCTACTGACCTTAGCAAATTCAGATCTTTCATTGTTAAATTTGTAGATTCCACTTTCTGTAGAAACCCATACCTGGCCATGTAAATCTTTGATTAATGAATAGCATAGTTGTCCCTTAAAAAAAGAATCCATATTGGATCCATCGAAGCGCTGAACTTCATAGCGATACATAACCCAGATGAAATTCGAAGTATCTTGTAATATGGTTTCAAAATTATAGCTCAACCCAACCTCTTTTGTATATAAGCGAATGGGGTATTCGGGTAGCTGAGCGAATACATACTTAGTGTTAATGCATACGATGACGCTCAATAAAACTATATATAGCGTTTTCTTTAACATAGATGTTATCGGTTAAATAACACGTACATCAAAGGTAGAAAAACGCTATCATATTATAAATCACATATATATGGTATTGTATAAATTCTTTTTCCTCATGACATTTGTACTAGGATTAAGCAAAGTGAATTATGGACAGCAATGAAGATCTTCAATAGTAAAAAGCTCCCATTACAATTGAGTTTCAATATATCAACTTTGTTTAAACATGCTATGACCAAAAATTGCTGATAATAAGAGTGGGAATGTTATGAATAAAAAGAAAAAAATTATGAAAACAACAGAAAAAAAGAATGAATTTAGCGGCTTTTCGGAGGCTCAAAAATTGACCGCATTAATCTTGCTATTAATGATAACAATGGCTTGTAGCAGTTCAGACAACGACCCTATGCAACCTGCGGCACAAAAGTTTGGAAATGTATCAGGTACTGTTCTTGATGCAACGGGTAACGCTTATCAAAATGTAAAAGTACGTTTAGAAGCATCAGGCGTGACTAAGGAGACAGCCACAACTAATTCTTCGGGTACCTTTCAGATGAACCAGATAGAGGTAGGAAATTATAATTTGAGTATTACAAAACCTTTAGGGAGTGATGTTACAAGTACGAATCCGAGATCTATTTCCATAAACGATGGTGCTACCACTACCGCAGATTTTACTATTAATATTAAATCAAAAGCGGCATTTTATGTAGTCGCACCAAACGATCCTCTTTTGGAAGTCAGAAATGTTTCGGGAGGTACTCCTACAGGAAATGATTTATTATATACACCTGTTTCGATTAGTGACCCGACGGGTCCTAATAATCCGATATTAGCACCAGATGGGCACCATGTTAGTTTAGACGAATGGAAAACCGCCAGTGGCACTGCGACAGTTTCTTGTAATGGAGGAATTACGAAGTATTCTCTAGAATTTACGAACCTGATTCCCGATGGAGTTTATACGATTTGGAACAACGTTCCTCGAAGACACCTTGAACCGACAGATATCGTGGATCTTTCAGCTGACTTTTCTGGAATGGGCGCCTTAGGAAATGGCGTTTCAAATATTATAGTGGCTTCAGCCACCGGTGAAGGATCATTAGAAATAGATGTACCTGCAGGAAACCTTTCCATGTTCGGAACGCTACCTCCTTGCGTAATCGCAGAGGGTCCGGGGTTGGTATTAGTAATGAATTATCATATAGATGGGAAAACCTATGGAGACACTCCGGGTCCGGATCCTGAAGATGTAGCACATTTATTGATCTACTATTAAGATAGTGCACTATAAAATAAAAGTAGAATTATGAGTAGTTGTTAAAAGGTTCAAAAATCTATAGTTGAAAGTTCAGATTCAAGATTGGAATCCCACTTGTGTGAATGGCAGGCCCACAATGAAATTGTGGGCTTATTATTTAACTAAGTAAAGACTTGCAAATGTATTCATTAGGTCAATTTTTTCTGTTTTTTCCTTTTTCTGGCTTGTTCTGTGATTCGAAAAATAGTCCTTTTAATTTTTCTGTATTTTTTAAAGTATTTGAGCATGGCTCTTTCCAGTTCTTTATGCTGTTCTAAAAAATGCGTGTTACTTTCTACACTTTTTGTTGCTATCAATCCTGACAATATTTTTTCATGGCCACTGATTGCCTTGCGTAACTCTTTCCCTAAGATTTTTTTTCCCTCTAAATCCTTTGTCAATACTTCAACTTCTTTTTTGAATTGTGAACTGATTAAATCAAGATAGTTTGAAGCAAGCAGATGTCTTAGAAATTCTATTTCGTCTTTTATAAAAGCGATTTCAGATAGCCATAGCCGGGCATCCTGATGCAACTCATCTACATTTTTAACTCGGCTATCCCAATCCCTAATTATTTTCGATTTCATTTTTAGTTGTTTTAATACTCTTAATTTATGATACTTAGGGTAAATTCATATAAGTTCTCTTTACATTTACTGAATCGTGAAAAAAAAGTTATTACCTGTTCTTGCAGCGCTGTATGATGCGTTAATAGTAGCTTTAGGGTATCCCCACCATTATTTTGTTTTGCCTTCTTAAGTGAAGAATTATGCTTTTCAATAGCAACTAGTAAATCATCTTTTTCATCTAAAATCATATCAAAATCCCTCATAAATAGCGTTAGCTTTTCAAATAGGTTGGGAATATTTGATTCAAACGGATGTGACTTCAATACTTTTTTTAAAAATAATATTTCATTTTCAAGGAGATTTATTTCTGAGATCCATAAAGCACAATTGTCAAGTAAAACGTTCATATTTTCTTCATGAATCGAACCTTTATTTCCTCTTAGTACCGTCATGGTAGCTTGGTTTTGATTTTGACAAGTTACTGAGTGCTGAGCGCAGTTGAAATGATATTTGTCAATTTTACATTGCAAAAGCATGCTGATGAATATCATGTTTTAGTTTTCGATGCCCTCTTAAATTTGGAGTAAAATGATACGTATGAGGAATGTTCTCTTACTAACTGACTTTTCTGAAACATCTAAAAACGCAATGCACTATGCTTTGCGGCTTTTTGAACACAAACCCTGTAATTTTTATGTTGTGCACGTATCAGGTTTAGGTACCCACCTGGCTGACGATTTTTCAGAAGCTGCGAGGTTAGTTGGTAGTGGGATTAAGACCGTGAAAACAGATGAGAAATTGAAATTGATAGTTCAGGAACTCGAGTCGAATTTTAACACTGAACATTTTACCTTTAAGACAATCGTGAAATACGATTATTTAATTAAAGTAATCAATGAATTAATTGCGTCAGAAAATATAGGTCTTATTGTCATGGGTTCTAACGGTATCACAGGTACCGAAGAAACGTTGTTTGGAAGTAATACGATAAATGTAATCAGAAAGGTTACCTGCCCGACACTGGTCATTCCTGAAGCACATGAATACAAAAAACCAGGGGAGGTTTTAGTACCCTTGTCAGAACAAGATTCGCTGGCTAGTACTGCTTTTATTGATGCAAAGATTTTCATGAAGGATTTTCTTAAAAAATTACATTTGTTGAGAATATCAAATAAAACGACATCACCTACTGATAAAGATGATGAGCATTGCTCAGAATTATTGCATGACACCGATTATATTTATAATAAGGTAGTTAATGTGCCACTACATTATCTAATCAGTACGTATATACAATTACATCGCGTTGACCTTATTTCACTTATAGTCCACAAGGAAACAGTCTTTGAAAGACTGTTTTATGGTTCTCAAACCACCAAGTTAGCGAATAAGAATCTATTACCATTGTTAGTTTTTCATGCCAAATAACGACTTATGGATCCCACGAGTGAAGCCTCATTACATCATACAAATGCATGGATAAACAAGTACCAAAAGTACCTCGGTGAGTTTGTCTATGGTGGTATAGATGGTGCGGTGACCACATTTGCAGTTGTAGCCGGTGCTGTCGGGGCTGGGTTAGATACCACAGTAATAATTATTCTTGGGTTTGCCAATTTATTTGCTGATGGCTTATCAATGTCAATAGGAGCTTATTTGGCATCAAAATCGGAAAAAGACAACTATGAGAAACATAAAAAAATAGAATATTGGGAAGTCGAAAACCTTCCTGAAACCGAGCGCCATGAATTAGAAGAAATATTCAGAAAGAAAGGATTTGAAGGTGATTTGCTTCAGCAGGTAGTTGATACCATCACTACGAATAAAGACTTATGGGTGGATATTATGATGAAAGATGAGCTCATGATGACCGAACAAACCAAATCGCCGGTCAAAATTGGCCTTGTTACCTTTTTATCATTCGTTTTTATAGGAATTATCCCACTAACTATCTATCTAGTAGACATGTTTTTAAACAAGTTTTCTAATTTGTTCTTATGGACCAGCATTTGTACATCAATTGCTTTTATATTCATTGGATTTTTGAAGACCTATGTGACCGAAACAAGTAAACTGAAGGGAATATTCGAAACCCTGGGACTAGGTACCATTGCAGCTTTGGTTGCTTATTATGTCGGCGATATTTTGGAGGGAATTATTGGTAGTTTCTAGGGATCATGCCTTCGTCTTCTAAGGATCTTACAACAGCATTCACATATCGATTCACGGAATAGTCAACGTCATTTGGGTTTACCAGGTCATAAGAGCCGACCCATACCAATGATTTTTCGGTTTCAGATTTTATGTCGTAAATAGAAGTTTCAATATGATAGACCTTATATTTTGTGTAATATCCGGGCTCAAAGTAAACGTCCTGATATAAATAATACCTGCGGCCAAATCGCCAAACACCCCAATAAGCCCTTGGGATACCTTCACTGTAAGAAACCCGCTCGTCAACACCCCTGACCGCAGAAATTAAGATGGTCTCATAACCTCTGTCAAGTAATTTATTTACCTGTTGGTCTATGTCTTCTTCGGTCTGTTTAGAACCTTTGAAAGATTCTTCAAAGATCAATGAGCTCTGAGATGCATTTATACCCCGTTTATTGAACTCGTTTTTCAGTCGCTCTTCATACTTCATTCTGGCAATAGTATTTTGAGTAACACCTACGATCAAAATATTTTTAGGTCTATAGGTGGCATATTCTTCGCTTTTCCAGCTTGACGTGAGCATTGTGGATGCGCACCCCATAAGAAGTGAAGTAACGATTACTATGTAAATTATCTTTTTGATTTTTTAAGTATTGGCTTTTGCTTCTTCTTTTGTGGCTATCAATTTTTGCTCTTCCATGACAAATAGCATCAGTTTAACATAGTCATTCACTGTTTCTTTAACTGAAGTAGGATCTATTACGTCGATATATCCTTTCCAGATGAGTTCGCGGTCTTTTCCTGCACAAATACAGTAGAGTGCTGTTTCAGCATGATATACCTGATAACTTTCGTAGTATTCAGGGTTATAATAAATATCCTGATACATAAAGTAATCATCTTTAAACCTTCTATAAGTACGATCAACATCTTTATAAGACTTCGCCAGGCGTTCTTTACTATCAGTACCTATAACTTTAGAGAAGAGAATAGTATCAAAACCATCTGTCAACAGTCTATTTTCGATAGCTGAAAGGTCTTCTTCGGTTTTCTTTTCATTATCAAAGTATTGATAACTGGTAACAGCCGTTATATCGCGAGATTCATACTCCTTTTTGAGCTTGTCTTCGAATAATTTTCTTGCTTCAGGATTGGAAGTCATGCCAACAATTAAAACTTTAGTCGCGTCATAGGTATCAATATCCGGGTTTTTCCAGTTATTTACCAAATCGGCTGTAGTACAGCTTACGAACAGTACTACTACAAGTAGTGATTTAAGAACTTTCATAGTCATGGATTTAATTATTCTTTAAGTTGTTTTCTCTGCTTTTTCTTTTTAAGAATCTGCTTTATCAATTGAAATAGCTTCGACTTCACAGCTTTGTATTTTTTAAGATGATCATTCAGTTGTTGATCCAATTCTCTATGGTGCTTTTTGTACGCTTTCTCTTCGTCAAGTTGATCAATACCATCCACCATAATTTTGAGGTTATTTTCATGTGCCCGAATATCAGATATCAATAACTCATTATTCTTAAGTAGCTTACTCAGTTTATCGATTAAATCTCTATTTCTTGAAAAATACTTTGAATCGATCAATTCGTGCGTGTAGGATGTAATTAGATCATTAAAGAACTGGTGCTCATCAGTAATGAACTCCAATTCTGACAACCACTGAAGTGACATGGCGTGCATATCTTCAGCACTTAACCATTCTATGTATTTAAGAGTTGGGATTGATGGACTCATCTCAAAAAAATAAGGCAGAGACTCAAGGCCCCTGCCTAATAAAAATTTAGTCAATATCAATTACTTTCTTAGCAGGCTTTTCTACCTGTGCTTCTTCTTTTTTAAGTAACTTGATATTTAAAATACCGTTTTTGTATGAAGCTTTCACATCTTGTTCAAGGTCGACAGATTCTGGTAAGGTTGAAGAACGTTTAAACGATTTATAGCTAAATTCTTTTCGTGTAAAATCGTCTTCTTCTTCTGTTTCTTTTTGTTCTTTCTTAGCACTTACATGAAGTACGTCATCTTCGATAGAAACTTCAAAATCTTTTTTATTAAAACCAGGTGCTGCAAACTCTAACTCAAAATCTTTTTCATGCTCTTTTACATTCATAGCCGGCATCAAGCTATCATCTTCAAAGAAATCATCTTTGAAAGCATCATTAAATTTCATTAAACTTTTTCTCAGGTCACTAAAATCTGTTGAAAATATATTTTCACTCCAAGGTGATAGTAAACCACGATTCCATGGATCAAATAATCTATGACGCCATGGAGACATAGAGATATTTCTCCGCTTACGTTTTGCTAATGTTGACATCTTGTTATTATTTAAAGGTTATACTTTTATTCGAAGCAGCAATATAACTTACAAATGGCAGTTTTAAAATGATATAAATCAGTTAAAAGGTAAGCGCATCATTTAAACCATGATTTCTACCACTTCATTCAATTTTGGGGTGGTGGAAGACCAGTTATAGGTATCCTTTATTTTCATGCGAAAAGCATCTGTGGCTGTAGGTTCGCCGTGAATTAGGAAGATATTTTCGGGAATATTTTTTATGTTACTCATCCAGTCAATAAGCTCATTTTGATCTGCATGGGCCGATAAGCTTTCGCTACTTCTTATTGCTGCCTTCACAGGATAGTATTTACCAAAGAATTTAATTTCATGCGCTCCTTCCTGTAGCTGTCTTCCTCTGGTTCCTTCTGATTGATAACCAACTAATAGCACTGTTGTACTTGGTTCATCTATGAGTTGCTGCAAGTAGGTTAGTACCCTTCCACCGGTAACCATGCCACTGCCGGCAATGATTATTTTTGATCGTGGATCATCTATGGTTTCCCAGGTTTCTTTATAGGACGCAACAAATGTAACGTGCCCACACATGGCGCTATACTCTTCACTAGACAACTTATGCCATTTAGGAAAACGTTGAAAAACTTCCAGAACATTGATTCCCATTGGGCTGTCTATAAAAATTGGAATATCGGGTATTTTATTTTGCTTATAAAGTTTCCATAATAAGTATATAAGAGTTTGCAAGCGCTCAACAGCAAAACTCGGGATAATCAAGTTACCCCGGTTATGAATTACATCTTTGACTAATTTTGCGATAGTATCATCAATGGTTTCGTCTGGATGTAATTTATGTCCATAGGTACTTTCAATAAATAAATGATCTGCCCATTCAGGCTTTTTAGGGCTATCCAATAATAGATCATTCGTTCTACCGATATCACCCGAGAATACGAATCGCCTGTCATTAATGGTAAGCTCCAGAAATGTGGAGCCTAGAATATGTCCATTGTACTGAAAACGGTATGAAATTTTTTCTG
>JASJDL010000044.1 GCA_030065775.1 Flavobacteriaceae bacterium
GGCCCCATTTTTCAGAATTCCTTTAGAATCACCCATTACATTTGATGCTACTAACAAGAACATATTCTGAGTTCGCTAACATCAATTATTATGAAGAAATTAAGCATTTTATTTTTCGTAGCATTTCTCGGTTTTGCAGGGACTACTTTTGCCCAAAAGGCCGAAAAAAATACCCGAGACAAAGAAAAAGCAGCAATTGCCGCTATTGAAGCCGTTAAAAGCACGCGTATAAAGATTGATCTTGAGCGATTACCAAATTCTATCTTGGTCTCACTTCGCGATTCATACGCAAAACACTTTGTAACTCAGGCGTACAAAGCCCGTAAGGGAGATGATATTTATTTTGTGGAGCTTAGAAAAGGCAGAACACTCTTTACGGTGGCAGTTGATAATAACGGCCGCGTTCTCAAGGAAATTAGAGATTCTAAAATACTGGATCAAAACGCTGTTGCCAATAAAAACTAAATAACGTAGTATTCAAAAAGGACATTTGAATAGCAATATTGATTTCTAAAAACACGTCATTGAGACGTGTTTTTTATTCACTTAATTTTAACATTTCATACCTTGATCTTTTAGATTTTCTTTAGAATCACTCCCTACCTTTGAGTCAACAAACAAAAACTAATTTTAATTTAACACCGTTCATTATGAAAAAATTAAGCATTCTATTCGTTTTGGTATTTTTCTTTTTAGCAGGTACTACGGCATTTGCCCAGGAAGAAATCAAAGAAAAAGTTAAAAAAGAGTACAAAAAAGAAATGAAGGCGCACAAGGCCGAAATTTCTGTAGCTGACCTACCCGATGTTGTACAAAAAACATTAAAAGAATCATTCGCAGACTACAACGTCAAGAAAGCCTACAAAGTAAAGAATGACAAAGGCGAAACTGTTTACTATACCAAAGTGGAAAAAGATGGTAAATGGCTAAAAGTAGGTTTAGACGCTAATGGAAAAGTCTTCAAGAAGAAAGCAATTGAATTAAAGGACGAAACCAGTTAAACGTTTTGTCGCATAATAGGTTTGAAATAGTCTAAAATTACTGCCTAGTTTTAGGCTATTTCTTTTTAAAAAAAGTGCAGCGCTAAGCACGACTAATTTTCTAAGTTTTTTGTTAATAACTTCCGTTATTATACTTGGTAAAAACACGCCCAAAAGGGCGTGTTTTCTTATATTTGTATGTTTTTGAAAATACCTAAAAAGAGAGGATTTAAATATGAGTGAAGAGGCTAAAAAACCGAATTATTCAGCCGATAGTATTCAGGCGTTAGAAGGTATGGAGCATGTAAGAATGCGTCCATCAATGTATATTGGAGATGTAGGAGTTAGAGGGCTCCATCATTTAGTTTATGAAGTAGTAGACAACTCTATAGATGAAGCAATGGCTGGCCATTGTGACACCATCGATGTATGGATTAATGAGGACAATTCAATTACCGTAAAAGATAACGGTCGGGGTATACCGGTTGGGATACATAAAAAAGAAGGTGTTTCGGCATTACAAGTGGTCATGACCAAGATTGGTGCAGGCGGTAAATTTGACAAAGATTCCTACAAAGTTTCTGGTGGTCTGCACGGCGTTGGTGTCTCTGTAGTAAACGCTTTATCCAATCATTTAAAGGCTACCGTATATAGAGAAGGTAAAATCTGGGAGCAGGAATATGAAAAAGGTAAGACATTATATCCTGTAAAAACAGTGGGCGACTCAAATGAAAATGGAACTATGGTTACATTTTCACCGGACAATACTATTTTTCAAGATGAAATTGTATACAACTACGACACCTTAGCCACCAGGTTACGTGAACTTGCTTACCTGAATAAAGGAATAAAAATATCTATTACAGATAAGCGCAATAAAGATGATGAAGGCAATTTTGTTCGAGAGGATTTCTTTAGCGAGGAAGGGCTGAAGGAGTTCGTGAGATATCTAGATGCTACCAGGGAGCAATTGACATCTGATGTCATCTCAATGGAAGGTGAAAAAAATGGTATTCCGGTAGAAGTTGCAATGGTTTATAATACCTCATATACCGAAAACCTACATTCTTATGTAAACAACATAAATACCCATGAAGGTGGGACTCATCTTTCTGGTTTTAGGAGAGGATTAACAGGCACTTTGAAGAAGTATGCCGAATCTTCTGGAATGCTGGATAAACTGAAATTTGAAATCGCTGGTGATGACTTCCGTGAAGGATTAACAGCTATTATTTCTGTAAAGGTTGCAGAACCTCAATTTGAAGGACAAACCAAAACAAAACTAGGAAACCGGGAAGTCACTTCTGCGGTAAGTCAGGCCGTCTCTGAGATGCTGACAAATTACTTAGAGGAAAACCCAAGCGATGCTAAAACGATCGTTCAGAAGGTAATTTTAGCAGCCCAAGCCCGTCATGCAGCTCGTAAAGCTCGCGAAATGGTGCAGCGTAAAACCGTAATGACGGGGGGTGGCCTACCAGGAAAATTATCAGATTGTGCCTGGACAGACCCTGAAAAATGTGAAATCTTTCTGGTGGAGGGTGATTCAGCAGGTGGTACTGCCAAACAAGGTCGTGACCGTAATTTTCAGGCCATTTTACCCTTGCGGGGTAAGATTTTGAATGTGGAAAAAGCGATGCAGCATAAAGTTTTTGAAAACGAAGAGATCAAAAACATGTTTACTGCACTCGGAGTTACTATTGGAACTGAAGAAGATAGTAAAGCCCTGAATCTTGAAAAATTGCGTTACCATAAAATTGTGATCATGTGTGATGCCGATGTGGATGGTAGCCATATTGCTACACTTATTCTGACATTCTTTTTTAGATATATGAAAGAATTAATTGAAGAAGGCTATGTGTATATTGCTGCACCACCGCTTTACTTAGTGAAGAAAGGCGCCAAGAAAGAATATGCTTGGAACGATGAAGAACGTGACGCTATTGTTGATAAATTCGGTGGTAGCGCCTCTATCCAGCGTTATAAAGGTCTGGGTGAAATGAACGCCGAGCAATTATGGGAAACCACTATGAACCCAGAATTTAGAACAATGCGTCTCGTAACTATTGATAATGGAGTTGAAGCCGATAGGGTTTTCTCGATGTTGATGGGCGATGACGTTCCGCCACGACGGGAATTCATAGAAAACAACGCTATTTACGCAAACATAGATATTTAATAATCAATTAAAATAACAAAAGCTAATGAAAATAACCGTAGTAGGCGCCGGTGCGGTAGGCGCTAGCTGTGCTGAGTACATAGCCATCAAAGATTTCGCTTCAGAAGTTGTATTGCTAGACATTAAAGAAGGGTATGCCGAAGGTAAGGCCATGGATTTAATGCAAACAGCCTCTTTAAATGGATTTGACACAAAGATTGTAGGTACCACGAATGATTACTCGAAAACCGCCAATTCAGATATTTGTGTGATTACTTCCGGTATACCTCGAAAGCCCGGTATGACACGTGAAGAATTGATCGGTATTAATGCCGGAATTGTAAAGACAGTTTCAGCTAGTTTGATAGAGCATTCGCCGAACACTATTCTAATAGTCGTATCAAATCCTATGGATACTATGACATATTTAGTACATAAAACCACCGGCCTTCCGAAGCATAGAATTATTGGTATGGGCGGTGCTTTGGATTCAGCACGTTTCAAATACCGCCTGGCGGAAGCGTTAGGCGCTCCCATTTCTGATGTTGATGGCATGGTGATTGGAGGCCACTCAGATAAAGGCATGGTACCATTAACAAGATTGGCAACTCGTAATTCAGTACCGGTTTCTGCATTCATTTCTGAAGAAAGATTGGATCAGGTGAAAGAGGATACTAAAGTTGGAGGCGCAACATTAACAAAATTATTAGGAACTTCTGCCTGGTATGCACCAGGAGCAGCCGTAAGCGGATTAGTACAAGCCATTGCTTGTGATCAAAAAAAGATTTTCCCCTGTTCTGCGCTATTAGACGGTGAATATGGATTATCTGATCTCTGTATCGGTGTACCTGTAGTTTTAGGACGCAGCGGAATTGAAAAGATTGTCAACATTGACCTGACCGATGCCGAAAAGGACCATATGCAAGAATCTGCTGCAGGCGTGCAAAAAACGAATGGGTTACTTGAAGTTTAAATTTCAATATCTTTATACATGACCTCTTCCATTTTGCATTGAAGTGGAAGAGTTTTTTTATGAACATCAAAAAGCGAATAAAAATGAAAAAAATAGTTGTATTATTTCTGGCAATATTCAGTTTAAATGCAATTGCACAAGAAGAAATCTCTGAAGGCGTATTGACCCTAAAAATGACGATGTCAACTGACAATGAGCAGGCCAAAGCAGCCTTCGCTATGATGGGGGATATCATCGTTACCTCTTATTTTAAAGGAGAAAAATCAAGAACAGAGCAGAGCCATCAGATGACCGGAAGCAACACCACAATCGTTGATAATGCTTCAAAAAAGATATTGGTTCTTATGGACAACCCTATGATGGGTAAAAAATATGTGCAGTCTGATATTTCGGTATCTGAAGAAGATCTAAAGAATGTTACGGTAACAAAAAAGGACGATACAAAAACTGTCGCCGGATATGCTTGTGAAGGATATGACGTTGTTATCAATAAGAATGGCCTAGAGAATAAAATGGTACTCTATGTTACTGATAAAATCACAGCTCCTAATCAGAATACCACAGCCCTTGGTGATAAGATCAAAGGGTTTCCATTATATATGGTCATAAATACCAAACAAGGACCTTTTGATATGCAAATCACCATGGAAGCTACCGAAGTAAAAAAAGAAAAAGTCGATGATAGCAAGTTCGATATGACGATTCCGGAAGGGTATTCAAAATCCGAACAACCCAAGCCAGCGAACATTGACTAGTCTACGGCTCGAAAAAAAACTAAAACCTGCTAAGGGATAAACTCCAAAGCAGGTTTTTTTTGTTAGTTTTTTATTTTATTTAGGCGCAATTTGTATTGAACTTAAGACAGACCTGAAATCACACCTCGATTATCAATAGTCATAGTTTCTGAAGCAGGTTGACTTGGTAATCCAGGCATGCGCATCATCTTGCCGAGAATGGGTATTAAAAATTGCGCACCCGCCGCAATTTCTATTTCACGAACAGTGATAATAAATCCACTGGGGCGACCGATCAACTTTTCATTATCAGAAAATGATTTCTGCGTTTTTGCCATACAGATGGCAAAATCATTGAATCCGAGTCGGTCTATTCTCCGTAAATTCAATTTGGCCTTATTATCAAAGTCCACACCATCAGCGCCATAGATTTCTTTTGCTATTTTTTCAATTTTCTCAATTACCGGTGTTTTCCAATCATATAGCGGTTTAAAGATTGTCGCCTTATTCTCTACGACATCTACTACCGCCCTGGCCAAATCTTGCGTGCCTTCTCCTCCTTCTGCCCATCCTTTAGATACTACGGCTTGAACTCCCAAAGATTTGCATTTTTCAATAACAAAGTCTACCTCTTCTGGTGAATCATTTATAAAATTATTGATGGCCACTACCGGTTCTATATTGAATTTTCGGATATTCTCAATATGTTTTTCCAGATTGACAAATCCTTTAGTAACACGTTCAACGCTCGGCGTATTGTATTCCTCTTTGGGTGAACCTCCGTGGTGTCTTAACGCACGAATGGTTGCTACCAAGACTACACATTTAGGATTTAATCCTGCATAAGCAGATTTAATATTCAAGAACTTTTCAGCCCCCAGGTCAGCGCCAAATCCAGCCTCGGTTACCACATAATCCGATAAAGATAAGCCCATTTTTGTGGCAATAATTGTATTTGTACCTTGTGCTATATTAGCAAATGGGCCACCGTGAATTATTGCCGGATTATCTTCGAGCGTCTGTACAAGATTAGGCTTGATGGCATCTTTCAATAAAATTGCCATGGCGTTCTCTGCTTTGAGGTCACGTGCAAAAATTGGTTGTTTATCAAAGGTAAATCCTACAAAAATATCTCCCAGGCGTTTCTTGAGATCTTCCATGTCTTTTGCCATGCACAATATTGCCATCACTTCAGAAGCAGGTGTGATATTAAAGCCATCCTCTCGAGGAATTCCATTCGAAATTCCTCCTAATCCGATTGTGATCTGACGTAGGGCCCTATCGTTCATATCAATGACTCGTTTCCAAGCAATTGTTCTTGGGTCCAATCCTAAATTATTAACCTTACTTTGTAGATTATTATCAATCAAGGCAGAAAGCAAATTATTTGCCTTTTCAACAGCATTAAAATCACCCGTAAAGTGTAGGTTGATATCTTCCATCGGTACAACCTGCGAGTAGCCACCGCCAGCGGCCCCGCCTTTAATACCAAATACCGGCCCAAGTGAAGGTTCACGTAAAACTACTGTGGCTTGTTTTCCAATTTTATTTAATCCTTCATTTAATCCTATGGATACTGTGGTCTTTCCTTCTCCTGCCGGTGTCGGTGTCAACGCAGTGACCAATACCAGGTTATTTTGTTTTATTTTTTCCTCATCAATCAGCCGTAATGGCAGCTTCGCTTTATACTTTCCAAATAGAATCAGGTCGTCTTCATCTATAGATAGTTTTGCAGCAACTTCCCGAATATGTTGCATTTTGTTTTGCTGTGCGATTTCAATATCAGAATGATGGGCCATGTTGGAAAATTTAAGTCTGCTAATATACTTAAAATTTGCCTCAGAATGCCTTCCGCGTAGGCGTACTTAACGTACCTATTTTCAAAGATTTCTGAGCTAAAAAGCTGAAAAAGAAAAAAGTGCAAAACAATTGGCTATTCGTTGTCGAAATACTATATTTGCGCGATTATTACAAATTGAAGATTTTAAACAGAAACGAGAATGCAGAACAAAGGACTTATAAGAACATTAGCCATTATTTTTGGATTGATTTGTGTGTTCTATTTATCATTTACCTGGGTAAACAGCACTATCGAAAAAGATGCGAAAACCTACGCTGACGGCGATGCTCAAAAAGAACAAGCCTATTTAGATTCAGTAGCCAGTTTACCAATTGCCAACTATGGATTCACCAAATATACCGGTAAAGAAGTCAGAGATCGAGCGATCAATTTAGGTCTTGACCTTAAAGGTGGTATCGATGCAACTTTAGAAGTATCGGTGAGAGACATTTTGGTTGGACTCTCAAATCAATCGAAAAACCCTGTCTTTAACAAAGCTTTAGCCGATGCCACAGAAGCTCAAAAAAATAGTGATGATGATTATCTAAACCTGTTTTTTGATGCTTTTGACAAAACTAGTAATGGTTCTGTACGTTTAAGTGATCCGAGCATATTTGGTAATAAGTCTTTGAAAGATAAGATCAATTTTAAGCTTTCGGATGATGAGGTAAAACCCATTTTAAAGGAAGAAGTTAAGGGATCCATCAGTACGGCATTTGAAGTTTTACGTAACCGTATTGATCGCTTCGGTGTTACCTCACCAAGCATCCAACAAATTGGGGAATCTGGTAGAATCTCTATTCAATTGCCGGGTGCTAAAGATATTGACCGTGTTAAAAAATTATTAACGGGAATTGCCAAATTAGAATTCTGGGAGGTTTTTGAAAATACTGAAACGGCGAATTTCTTTATTCAGGCCAATAGTACCCTCGCAGAAATCTTGAAAGATGCAGCTCCTGAACAGGAAAGGGATACAGCGATTTCTAAAGATGCTGAAATTGACGAACTCTTAGGTGAGGTTCAAGACTCTGTGGAAACTCAAGCAGCCAGCCCACTATTCTCAGTATTCTTTCCAAACATCCCTCAAAACCAACAACAGAGAAGCTCAGCTATTGGCTATGCCAGCGTAAAGGATACAGCTACAGTAAACAAGTACTTGGCCATGAAAGAGGTGCGCGCACTATTGCCTGCCGAAATGACCTATGCCAAATTCTTATGGGAAGCAAAACCAATAGAAGACTCAGAAGTTATTAATTTATACGCGATTAAATCAAATCGTGAAGACGAAGCGCCTATTACCGGCGATGTAGTGTCAGATGCAAGTCAGGTATTTGACCAGCTCGGAATCAATCCTGAAGTGACCATGTCTATGAATAGCAAGGGAGCCAAGCAATGGGGGCGCATGACTGAAGAAAATGTAGGCAAATTTGTCGCGGTTGTTTTAGATAATCTTGTATACTCTGCTCCCAATGTCAATGAGCCCATACCAAATGGAAGAACTTCAATTTCAGGGAATTTCACAATTGATGAAGCACAGGATTTAGCGAATGCTTTAAAATCTGGTAAACTGCCTGCTGGTGCCCGAATTATCGAATCTGCTGTTGTCGGGGCTTCTTTAGGGCAGGAGTCTATTAATAATAGTACCCTTGCTTTTATTATTGCACTGGTGCTCGTGTTGATTTGGATGATCTTTTACTACGGTAAAGCAGGTATTTTTGCCGATATCGCCTTGGTATTAAACATCTTGTTCATCTTCGGTGTACTAACCGCATTTAGTGCGGTATTAACCTTACCTGGTGTTGCCGGTATCATTATAACCATTGGTATGGCGGTAGATGCCAACGTAATTATCTATGAGCGTATTAAGGAAGCTCTTAATAGAGGAAAAGTCTTAAAGGAAGCAATCGTAGAAGGATTTAGTTTAAAAGGAGCTTTATCTGCGATTATTGATGCTAACGTGACCACCTTCTTAACCGGAGTTATTTTATATGTATTCGGTTCAGGTCCTATCAGAGGTTTTGCCACTACCCTAATGATCGGTATAGCAACTTCATTAGTATCAGCTGTATTCATCACTAGATTACTCGTTGACTGGTACGCCAACAAAGATTATGGCATGACCTTTAATACAGGTATCACCAAAGGATGGTTCCAAAATATAAGTGTGGCCTTCTTGAAGAAAAGAAAGTTAGCTTACACCATATCGGGTATTGCTATTATCATAGGTCTAAGCTCTATGTTTACTCAAGGCTTTAATCAGGGAGTTGATTTTAAAGGTGGTAGAACCTATACTGTACGATTTGATAAAGCCGTAAGTGCTACTGAAGCCAGAGCTTCTTTAAAGGATGTGTTTGGTGACGCCCCTGAAGTCAAAACCTATGGTGGTGCGAATCAACTAAAAATCACAACCGATTATAAAGTAGAAGACAGCGATATTGCCGTAAGTGATGAAATTCAGGAATTACTATTTAACGGATTACAATCCTATTTACCGGATGGTACGACAATGGCGAATTTTAAAATTGGTAATGAAGAATCTGCAGATAAGATTGGTATTATGAAATACCTTGAAGTAGGGCCAACCATTGCTGATGATATCAAACAAAAGGCTATATGGGCAATTGTGGGATCGTTAATCGTAGTTTTCTTATACATCTTATTGCGATTTAGAAAATGGCAATATAGTCTAGGTGCCGTAGCAGCGGTCTTCCATGATGTGTTGATTGTATTGGCGATTTTCTCTTTATTCTGGAAAGTATTGCCATTCGATATGGAAATCGGTCAGTCGTTTATTGCCGCCTTATTAACAGTTGTGGGTTATTCGCTGAACGATACCGTGGTTATTTTTGATAGAATTCGAGAGTTTGCAGTCAAACATCCTTCCTGGCCATTTATGAAAACAGTGAATAGTGCATTAAGCACGACTTTAGGTAGGACGATTAACACCTCATTAACGACCTTAATCGTATTATTATCGATCTTTATTTTTGGTGGTGATTCTATAAAAGGATTCATGTTTGCAATGATTATTGGGGTATTGGTAGGTACCTATTCATCATTATTTATTGCCTCTCCAATCATGTATGATACAACGACCAAGTTGACGAAAAAGAAATAATCTAAACCAAAATATATGATCAAACCGTTTTGCATACGCTGTTAATTCAGTAGTTCAAAACGGTTTGATGGTTTTAGAAATATGAGTAGAATAAAACTTCATGATAACTATTTCAAACCGTTCATTACGGCGCATCGAATAGCCGAAACGGTTGCCGCTATGGCTCAACAGATCAAAAAAGACCTGAGTGACGATGAAGTACCCGTATTTGTAGGTATTATGAATGGTTCTTTCGTATTCACCGCTGACTTTATCAGGGTCTATGAAGGAAATTGCGAAGTCTCTTTTGTGAAACTGGCATCTTATGAAGAAGACCGTTCAACAGGAACTGTAAAAAGATTGTTTGGCCTTGACGAAAACCTGGAAGGGAAGACGGTAATTATATTGGAAGATATTATTGATACCGGTACCACCCTCGAAGAAATTTATGAGATTTTTAGAGATAAAAAACTAAAACAATTAAAAATTGCAACACTCTTCTTCAAACCAGATGTGTTCCGTAAGGGATTACCCATTGATTATATAGGCATTTCAATACCCGATAAATTTATAGTGGGGTACGGATTAGACTATAACGGTTTGGGAAGGAATCTGACAAATGTATATCAACTCACAACGAAAAAAATGACAAACATAGTATTATTTGGCCCTCCTGGCGCCGGAAAGGGAACACAAGCCGAAATCTTAAAGAAAAAATACAACCTAATACATATATCTACCGGTGATGTATTTCGTTTTAACATCAAGAATGAGACTGAATTAGGAATGTTAGCTAAATCATATATGGATAACGGTGACCTTGTTCCTGATAAAGTAACAATTGATATGCTGGAGGCCGAAGTAGATAAGAATCCCGATGCTAATGGATTTATCTTTGACGGATTTCCACGCACCGAAGATCAGGCTAAAGCCCTGGATACATTTTTGGCAAAAAAAGAGGAAGGTATTAACGGAATGGTTGCCTTAGAGGTACCGGAGGATTTACTTGTGGAGCGGTTATTAGAACGTGGCAAAACAAGTGGAAGACCAGACGATCAAGACGAAGAAAAAATCAGAAACCGCTTCAACGAATACAATACCAAAACAGCTGTATTACAACAGTACTACGAAGCACAAAGCAAGTATTACGGCGTTAATGGTGTGGGCAGTATTGACACCGTTACCGGGCGTTTAAGTGAGGTGATCGATAAACTGTAGAAGTTGGGTCACCCCACGGTTTATGCGTTGAATCGATACATCAAATTGATATATCAATAAATTACTCACATGACTGAAGGCAACTTTGTAGACTATATCAAAATCTTCGCTGCCTCCGGTAAAGGAGGGAAAGGCTCTGTACATTTACATCGTGAAAAATACATTCAGAAAGGCGGGCCTGATGGTGGCGATGGCGGTCGGGGAGGCCATGTCATTGTTCGCGGTAATAAGAATATGTGGACACTCTACCACATGAAGTTCAAAAAACACTTTAAGGCCGAGCATGGTGGCGACGGAAGTAAAAACAGAAGCACGGGTAAAGACGGAGAAGATATTTATATTGATGTTCCGTTGGGCACGATAGTCAGGGACGGAGAAACCAATGAACAACTTTTTGAGATCACCGAAGACAAGCAAGAAAAAATCTTGGTAGAAGGTGGTATGGGTGGCCGTGGCAACTGGCACTTTAAATCTGCTACTAACCAAACCCCGAGATATGCTCAACCGGGTATTCCAGGAAAGGAAGGGTGGTTTCAGCTTGAACTAAAAATATTAGCAGATGTGGGATTGGTAGGATTCCCGAATGCAGGTAAATCCACCCTGTTATCTGTCCTTACTGCCGCAAAACCTAAAATTGCTGATTATGCCTTTACCACCTTAAAACCTAATCTAGGTATCGTAGAATATCGCGACTTTCAAAGTTTCGTTATGGCAGATATTCCCGGAATTATTGAAGGCGCTGCCGAAGGCAAAGGCTTAGGCCATCGTTTTTTACGACATATTGAGCGCAATTCTACGCTGCTGTTTCTAATACCTGCCGATTCTCCTGACATTGCTAAAGAATATGACATCCTGTTAAACGAACTAAGGAAGCATAATCCTGAATTACTTGACAAGGATAGATTGCTTGCCATTTCAAAATCAGATATGCTCGATACGGAGCTCAAAGAAGAAATAGAGAAGGAATTACCAAAAGATATTCCGCACGTATTTATTTCTTCAGCTGCCCAATCCGGCTTAACCGAACTAAAGGATAAACTGTGGGAATTGCTAAATTCATAGTATAAGCTGCTAAGTAACAACTTCTTAAAAAATTAAAAATAATTTACGAAAACCCATCTTATTGAATTTCAATACACTACCTTTGTACTTTATTAATTTATTATTTTTTAATTATGGGTAGAGGTACCGTAAAATTTTTCAATGATTCTAAAGGGTTTGGTTTCATAACTGAGGAAGAATCAGGTAAAGAGCACTTTGTACATGTCTCTGGTTTAATTGATGATATTCGTGAAGGTGATACCGTGGAGTTCGAATTAACAGAAGGCAGAAAAGGATTGAACGCAGTAAACGTCAAAGTATTATAATATTTTAAATTACCGTTTTTCAATTGAAAAGTCTATCATTCACTTGATAGGCTTTTTTTGTTTTCACGATAGTTTAAAATCTTTTATTTGTTTAACCACACCCGAAAGACTATATTTAGTTCTGTGAATAAAAACATGTTTAATAGTAATGCTTTGGAGCAGGCCTTTTTAGAAAAAGCCGATACTGAGGTAGCAACAGGTCAAAAGGCCTACATGCGAAACCTTTTTGAGTTCTATGGTGTAAAAACCCCTATCAGGAGAGAATTACAAAAACCTTTTTTAGCAAAAGAAAATATACCAGATAAATCGGAGCTCGAGGCTATCATTCGATTACTGTGGGACAGGCCTCAACGTGAATTGCAGTACTTTGCCCAAGAGTTGGTTTTCAAATATTATAAGGATTATGATGAAAAAGACATTTCACTATTTGAATATATGATCACCCATAAATCATGGTGGGATACGGTAGATTTCATCGCGGCAAAACCGGTAGGTAACTATTTCATAAAGTTTCCTGAGCAAATCGAACCATGTGTTCAGCGTTGGTTATCATCTGAAGATATTTGGCTGCAGCGAACCGCGCTCTTATTTCAATTAACGTATAAAGAAAAAACAAATACTGTGTTGTTAACTGAAGTAATCAACAGTTTGACCGGGACTGACGAATTCTTTATTAATAAAGCTATTGGCTGGGTCTTAAGAAGCTATGCTAAAGTAAATCCGGAGTGGGTAAAAAAGTTTGTCAAACAAACAACATTACATCCTTTAAGTAAAAGAGAAGCGCTCAAAAATTTGTAATTTTAGGTAGAAATGAACAGCTAATCCCCTAAGACTTGACTTTTCCTATTACAAAACCCACACTACTCCTAGATGAACAAAAATGTAAAGCCAATATCCGACGCATGGCGGAAAAGGCCAAAAGAAGTAATGTTGAATTCCGCCCACATTTTAAGACGCATCAATCCTTAGAAATTGGTTCGTGGTTCCGAAGTGAAGGCGTAACTAAAATAACTGTCTCATCTGTAGACATGGCTTGGTATTTTGCTCGGGGCGGATGGACAGATATTACGATTGCATTTCCGGTTAATATTTTAGAAATAGAGGCTATTGATAAATTGGCCGCTTCGGTCACACTAAATGTTTTACTCGAAGCTCCGGATACCACGCAACTATTGGACGCTAAGCTGAAACATACGGTCAACGCATTCATCAAAATAAATATTGGAAATAACAGAGCCGGATTAGAACCTGATAAGGTTGAAGATATCTCAGCCGTAATAGAACAAATTTCCAGGAGTAGGCATATTGCGTTTAAAGGATTTTTGGGGCATGCAGGTAATAGTTATGCCTGTCGTAATAAAGAAGAAATTCTAAAAGTACATACCGCCAGTACTTCGCAGCTACTCGAACTGAAAGATCACTTTAAAGATGATTACCCCAATTTACTCTTGTCAGTAGGAGATACACCCACCTGCTCAGTAGCAGAAGATTTTTCGATGGTTGATGAGATACGACCTGGTGTGTTTGTCTTTTTCGATGCCATTATGCTGAATATCACCTGCTGTACACAAAGAGATATCGCCACAACGATTGCTTGTCCGATTGTAGCCATTCACAAAGAAAAAAACGAAATTATTATCTATGGTGGCAGGGTTCATTTTGCTTCAGATATCTTTACCCAGTCAAATGGAAGTCAAATTTTTGGATATATTGTTGAAAATAGCGATAACGGTTGGGGTAACTTATGCGATGGTGTTTTCGTCAAGAAAATATCACAGGAGCATGGGATGATAACTGCGCCTAAAGAATTCATTGAATCCGTTTCAGTGGGAGACCTTATTAAAGTAATCCCTAATCATATTTGTACAGCAGCCAATTTGTTTACCCACTACACGACTCTTGATGGTAAGAGAATAAGTAGGTTTCGTTTTTAAGATGAAAACCAATTCTTTTTTTAATTTAGCGGTGGAACTAACAATCTGAAACCTTTGAGCCGAGACATTAATAACCCTGCTTTTAAAAAGCTATTGCAAAAACTTCAGGAAGAAAGCTGGCAACTGGAACTCCTAATTTCAGGTTTTGCCATATTCGGTCTATTTACTGCCACAGAGCCCGTAGAAATAATCATAAAAGAAGCTCAGACCAGCGACCTCATGTATCGTGCGCTTATTTTTACTTTTTTGAGGTTGTCAATCGCGATTTTACTTATCAATTTATTATTACATGTGATCTTAAGAGGTCTCTGGATAGGAGCATTAGGGCTTCGTTACGTGTCGGGAGATATAGATTACGAGGCGCTAAAGTACAGCCCAAAATTTACCAATTACCTTAAGAATAAAATTGGATCTTTTGACAAATACATTGCGACGCTTGAGAATTATTGCAGTGTCATTTTTGCTATTTCCTTTTTGCTTATATTTTATGTTTTAGCCTTCGCGTTTACTATGATAGCCATTACCGCTATTGCAGAGCTCTTAATTGATAATGAATCAATTCCTGAGTGGTTACGCTTAGGTTTGGGCATTCCGATGATGATTTTCGTTTTACTCGGAATGTTATTGACCTTTGTAGATTTTCTGACGCAAGGGTTCTTAAAACGTAAAAAATGGATATCAAAAATCTATTTTCCAATTTACTGGGTATTTAGTTTTATTACTTTATCCTTCTTATACCGACCGTTAGTTTATAATTTTTTAGATAATAAGTTTGGAAAGCGCATCAGTATTTTTCTTGTACCTATTTATGTTCTTCTTTTACTCGTCACTTCTATTGAGGACAAAAAGTCTAATTATTTCGAAAGATCAAACGATTCGAATGAATACTACGCCAGTAAAAGAAACTATGAAGATATGCTTACAGAAGAGGGGCAGTTTATCAAAACGGCAGCTATTCCTTCCAAGGTGATTACTACACCCTACCTTAAAGTATTCATGGCGTATTCAGATCGAATTGAAGACCGTATGTTTTCCAGAAATGAGGGGCTAAAACCTGAGAAAGACCGGCGTGGCCTGTCTTCTGATATTGTCTTCACAACATCGAATGCCGATAGAGCGAAAAGAGACAGTCTGCGAAGGGCTAAAGACAGTCTAAAAATAGAATATATCAAGACCTTTAATAGTACTTATAAAGTATTTATTGATTCGATACAGTACCCTGCCGAATTTACATTAGCAGAAAGCGCAACCAAAGAGTTTGGCTTTGAATCATATGTTAATATTAAAGGGCTTGCTGAAGGTAAGCATATACTGCGTCTAAAAAGAGACCGTTTTCGAGAAAAGGATACTACCGAAGTAAGTTTTGCCACCATTCCATTTTGGTATTTTAAAGAATAGAAGCACAATGAACACCTATATTTGTTTACTTCGTGGAATTAATGTGAGTGGCCAGAAGAAGATCAAAATGGTTGAACTGAAGGCATCGTTTGAAACCCTTGGTCTTAAAGATGTCATTACTTACATTCAAAGTGGAAATATTATTTTCAAATCAGAAGAAAACAATACAGTAAAACTCGAAAGTAGTATTCATGAAATGCTTTTGGACGACTATGGTTTTGATGTTAAAGTGCTTGTTTTAACACCTGATCAAATGCACTATGCGGCTACCAACAACCCTTATGAAAAAGATTCGACCAGAGACCCTAAAAAGTTTTATGTTGTCTTTTTAAAGGAAAAACCATTACAAGAAAATATTACTGTTTTGGCTACTTATGACTATAGCCCGGAAGAATACGTGCTGGATGATAAACTTATTTACTACTATGCAGCTAAGGGTGCTGCTAATGCCAAGATGAGTACTAACTTTTTCGAAAATAAATTAAAAGTTAGCGCGTCAGCGCGTAATTGGCGAACCGTAAATAAGTTAGTTGAATTATCGAATTAATTGTTTTTCTCGGCCGTATTATTCAAAAGACTCATTTTGAAATGACATCTAGTAAAGTTTCATCAATCTGTTCAAACTCAAACTCAAACCCGGTAGCTTTAATCTTATCGTTTAATAAATATTGACTTTCCAGTGTAATAGCCGCCATTTCACCCAACACAAGTTTAATGGCAAATTCGGGTACGTTGGGTAAAAAAATTGATTTCCCTAAACTTTTAGCCAACGCTTTAGTAAGTTCAGCATTGCTTACCGGATTTGATGCTACGGCATTATAAATACCGTCTAACTTATTTTCAACTACATGCAAAAACAATCGTGCTAAGTCTTTTAGATGTATCCACGATTGCCATTGCTTCCCGCTTCCAATCGCAGCGCCGATCCCTTGTTTAATGGGTCTAGCCATTTCCTTCAGAGCACCACCTCCGGTAGCCAATACAATCCCGATCCGTATTTTACTAAGTGGAATGTTTAATGTATTAAAGGTATCTGCTTCATCCTCCCATGCTTTTACTACCTGGCCTAAAAATCCTGTACTTACGTTCGTTTCAAATTCATCGTACTTTTGGGTTAATGAGGACGGATAAATCCCCAATGCTGAAGCCGAACAAATATGTTTGATTTGATGCTTATTGTCACAAAGCAGTTTGTGCAAAGTTTGTATGGAATCGATCCTGCTTTGTAATATTTCCCTCTTATAACTTCTACTCCATCGCTTCGAAATACTGGCGCCGGCAAGATTAATAATGGCATCCACCCCGTGAAGGCAAGCTGTATCGATTTCCGCCTTAGCTGGATTCCAATAAAATCCTTTATACGTATCTTTTGTAACTAGTTTTGAGCGATTGGTGGTCAAATAATGAACAGTATGACCATTCTCCAAACATTGTTGAACGAGTTCAGTTCCAACGAGTCCTGTAGCTCCGGTGATCAATAGGTTCATAACTTAAAAGAATCGTTCCATTAGTTTTTCAGCATTCAGCCAAAAGTAGATAACCAGCAGCAATAAAATGATCAAGATCAGCGAACGTTTATAATTCGGCCGTTTGCGTTTTCTGAGGCGTTTGAATTCCATAGTTTCACAAAATAGGTTCTGTAAAAATACGCATAATCTTATTGTGAATTTAAGTATCTTTGTGCCCTTATTTTTAGACAGTTGTTGAATGAAGAACATTCGTAATTTTTGCATCATTGCGCACATTGACCACGGCAAGAGTACCCTGGCAGATAGGTTGTTGGAGTATACGGGTACTATTACTGATCGCGAAAAACAGGATCAGCTGTTGGATGACATGGATTTAGAACGTGAACGTGGTATTACAATTAAGTCACATGCTATTCAGATGGATTACGAATATGAAGGTGAGCAATATACCTTGAACTTAATCGACACACCGGGCCACGTCGATTTTTCGTATGAAGTATCTCGTTCTATAGCGGCTTGTGAAGGCGCTTTGCTGATCGTTGATGCAGCACAAAGCATACAGGCGCAAACCATTTCTAACCTGTATCTGGCTTTGGAAAATGATTTAGAAATTATTCCGGTACTTAATAAAGTAGATTTGCCCAGTGCAAACCCTGAAGAAGTTACAGATGACATTGTTGATTTGTTGGGCTGCGATGCGTCGGAAGTAATCCCTGCCAGTGGAAAGACCGGATTCGGTGTAGAAGATATTTTGAAAGCAATTATAGAACGCGTGCCAGCTCCAAAAGGAAATCCTGAAGCTCCATTGCAAGCCTTGATCTTTGATTCAGTGTACAACTCGTATCGTGGAGTTGAGACATACTTTAGGGTCATGAACGGCGAGATCCGAAAAGGACAGCGTATTCAGTTCATGGCTACCGGTAATGAATACTTCGCTGATGAAGTAGGCACCTTAAAATTAAAGCAAGAGCCAAAACAGGTTATAAAAACCGGAGATGTTGGCTATTTAATTACAGGAATTAAGGCGGCGAGTGAAGTAAAAGTTGGAGATACCATTACCGATGCTAAAAAACCGACCGACGGCGCTATTGAAGGATTCGAAGACGTAAAGCCCATGGTATTTGCAGGAATTTATCCTGTCGATACTGAGGATTATGAAGAGCTTCGTAACTCAATGGAAAAGTTGCAATTAAACGATGCATCTTTAGTCTTTCAACCCGAGAGTTCTGCGGCCTTAGGATTTGGTTTTAGATGCGGATTCCTAGGAATGCTGCATCTGGAGATCATTCAGGAACGCCTTGAACGCGAGTTTGATATGACGGTGATTACAACCGTACCTAACGTATCATATCATGCCTATACCAATAAGGAGCCCGATGAGATTATCTTGGTAAATAATCCTAGTGATCTCCCTGATCCTTCAAAATTGAACCGTGTTGAAGAACCTTATATTAAAGCTTCCATCATTACCAAAGCCGATTTTATTGGACCGGTCATGAGTTTATGTATCGAAAAACGTGGACAGATTACAAATCAAACCTATCTAACTCAAGATAGGGTGGAATTAAATTTTGACATGCCCTTGGCTGAAATCGTTTTTGACTTTTATGATCGTTTAAAGACAGTTTCTAAAGGTTACGCTTCTTTTGACTACGCGCCTATTGGCATGCGTACCTCTAAACTTGTTAAGGTAGACGTGTTATTAAATGGTCAAAATGTAGATGCTCTTTCTGCATTATTACATGCCGATAACGCATACAATATAGGTAAACGGATGTGCGAAAAATTAAAAGAATTGATTCCACGCCAGCAATTCGATATCCCAATTCAAGCCGCGATTGGTTCGAAAATTATTTCCCGTGAAACAGTAAAAGCACTTCGTAAAGATGTCACCGCTAAGTGTTATGGAGGTGATATTTCACGTAAGCGTAAACTTTTGGAAAAGCAGAAAAAAGGTAAAAAACGAATGCGTCAAGTAGGGAATGTAGAAATACCTCAGCAAGCATTTATGGCTGTCTTAAAACTAAATGATTAAAGCTTTACATTCAACTAACATATACTTACACTTAATTTTATACTGAAAATCAAGAACTAAGTAAAGATTTCGTAAATTTATCGGGCTTTTAACCGAACCACGCACGAATGAAAGTCCTTTTTTATACCCGAGAATTTCCTCCCTACGTCTACGGCGGTGCCGGTGTACACGTAGAATACCTGGCTGCTGAGCTGTCTGAATTAACGAATGTTGAAGTCAGAAGTTTTGGCGACCAGAATATTCAGAACCACAGTCTTACAGTAAAAGGATATCCTTATGATACTGATGCATTCGATCGTGTAGACGATAAACTCAAGGCCATTTTCAAAACCTTAAATACGGGCATACAAATGCATATGAACCCTATCGATGCTGATGTGGTGCACTGCCATACTTGGTATGCACAATTTGCCGGAATCATTACCAAATTATGTTATGGTACGCCACTTGTGGTAACAACG
>JASJDL010000045.1 GCA_030065775.1 Flavobacteriaceae bacterium
CTTGAAGTAATCTTAAAAGAAAAGGCAAAAAAGCACGGTGTTGCTATTACAGTAAATCATTTCGGTTCTATGATCAATCCTTTCTTTACCAATGCACAGGTCACAAATTTTGAAGAAGCACAGCAGTGTGACACCAAAAAATTCGCCACTTTCTTTTGGGAGATGATCCATAACGGTATCTTTTTACCACCTTCGCAATTTGAAGCATGGTTCCTGTCATCCGCGTTAAGCAATAGAGATGTGCAGAAAACCTCAAAAGCAATTGACAAGGCGATGGAGGCGGTTTCTAAACTATAAGGTATCATGAAAATTATTTTCTATATAGTTATAACTGTCGTTTTGAGTACATGTCCGCAAAAAGGAATAGAACAAATGGCTATGAAAACAATTGCTAAAGGAGAACTCCATGGAGCGGGTGAAGAAGACATCCAAAAAGCGAACCTTATCATTAATTCTAATGGAGATTGGAATGCGCTGGTTATTCAGATGAATACTGTTAACAAAGTGTCAGAGAATTTTCAGGAATTACCCATTGATTTTTCAAAGGAAATGGTGGTGGCCTGTTTCGATCAACAGAGAAATACAGGAGGTTTTGGTATAGAAATTAAGAGTATCATTGAAAAAGATGATAAAGTACTCGTAGTAATTGAACGAACAGCTCCCGGACCGACCGATTTTGCTACGATGATTCTTACACAACCCTACCATTTAGTGAAAATCCCACTGAACGATAAGGAATTTGAATTTATTGAATAATTAAAAAGGTTCCCATTGTAATGGGATAGAACTATGATAAAAAACGATTTATTTCTAAAAGCTCTGAATGGAGAAACAGTGGAACGGCCTCCGGTCTGGATGATGCGCCAGGCGGGTCGTTACTTACCTGAATTCATGGAAATCCGTAAGAAGTATGACTTCTTTACACGTTGCCGAACACCTGAATTGGCCTCAGAAATCACGGTGCAGCCGATTCGCCGTTTTGGGATGGATGCCGCTATTTTATTTTCTGATATTTTGGTGATTCCGCAAGCCATGAATATTGAAGTTCAGATGAAACCCGATTTTGGGCCCTATTTACCAAATCCCGTTCGTGATCAACAAGGTGTCGATAACACTGTGATTCCCGATGTTCATCATGAATTAGGCTATGTGATGGAGGCGATTAAGGCCACCAAAGAAAAACTTAATGATGAGGTTCCATTAATAGGATTTGCAGGTTCTCCTTGGACGATCTTATGTTATGTCGTGCAAGGGCAGGGCTCTAAAAATTTCGATAAGGCCAAGGCATTTTGTTTTATGCAACCGAAAGCTGCACATGAATTACTTCAGAAAATTACTGATACTACAATAGCCTATTTAAAGGCCAAAGTTGCTGCCGGATGTAATGCTGTTCAAATATTTGACTCTTGGGGGGGTATGTTGTCGCCTACCGATTACCAGGAATTTTCATGGCAATACATCAATCAGATCATTGAAGCATTGAAAGACGACGCTCCAGTTATTGCTTTTGGTAAGGGATGCTGGTTCGCCTTGAACGAAATGTCTAAAAGCAACGCATCGGCGCTGGGTGTGGACTGGACTTGTTCGGCAAGAAATGCTCGATATTTATCGGGAGGGCAAGTAACTTTGCAGGGAAATTTCGACCCGTCACGATTATTGTCTCCTCCTGAAGTAATCAAAGAAATGGTGCACCAGATGATTGATGAATTCGGTAAAGATAGATACATCGTGAATTTGGGCCATGGCATCTTACCCGATATTCCCGTTGAGAATGCGAAAGCATTTATCGATGCTGTTAAAGAATACAAGGGATAGGCGTAACTTTTTGTTCGATGCATAGTCAAATTTGGTATGATCAAAAATATTCTAACCGGTTTAAAAGCATATGCTGATTCATTTGGCTTAATTTCAAAGCTGAGACTCTGGAAGTATTTTGTTATACCCATATTAATTAGTTTGGCTACTGCGATGATTATCGGGGCGTCAGCCTATGCATTTTCTGATAATATTACCGATTACCTTACTGGTCTGATTCCGGGTTGGGATCCACCCAATTGGGTGCGAAGCATTGAAATATTCTTAATAGGTTTAATCATTGTTGCAGTTGGATTGATCCTCTACAAACACATAGTTATGGCCTTAAGTGCCCCCTTTATGAGCCCTGTTTCCGAAAAGATTGAACACCACTATTTAGGTGAAAAGCATTCGCATCACAGAGTCACTAATTTTAGCCAGCAATTATGGCGAGGTATTAGAATTAATGTGAGAAACCTGGCTAAGGAATTATTGCTAACAGTACCGATCCTTTTAATGGGGTTTATTCCTGTGATCGGAATTTTTTCAACGGTACTCCTATTTTTCGTGCAGGCTTATTATGCCGGCTTCGGTAATATGGATTATACTCTGGAACGCCATTTCAGTTATAAAGAGAGTATTCAATTTGTTAGTAAGCGTAAAGGATTAGCTATTGGTAATGGTATCATTTTTATGTTGCTGTTGCTTATTCCTGTAATAGGTATTATTTTCGTGTTACCAGTATCGGTGGTATCGGCTACTAAAGTCACCATTAATGAATTACACCCTGGTTCATGACTATTTGGAATGTTATTAAACGTTTTAATTTTAAGGAATCATGGCAATTGCTAGTGTTGTCAGCGCGATATCCCTTGTATATATATCCAACACTTAAGGCCACCTCACAAAGTTATCTACATGCGAAGCGCGAATACCCTAAAGACCATGGAAAGCGAGGAAAGGCCAACGCCTTTAGACATGCCTTTTGGAATATCTTGATCTGCTTTGAATGCAAAAAATGGAATAAAAATACACGTCGAATTTTGGCCTGGGCAAAGCTTATCACTGATAAGCATGAACAATTGTCACCTAATGAACCCATAGATGAGCAAATGGACTTGCATAATAATAAAATAGGTAGAAATCTGTTCATTGCCTCATCATTCACTTCAGTGAAAGAGATGTCTGATACGATTAAATATAAAATGACAGATGCGCGGCAAATAAAAACAGTCGAAGATATTCAATTATACCCTACGGATTTAGTCTATATAAAAGAAGAATGATTCAGTTTAATCAGTATAGCGTCTCTAAAGTATCGAAGGAAGATGCTCTTGGAATACACTTATTAATGACCAACAATAGTGATCGGTTTATAAGATTTTTCCCCAAGACATTAGAAGCGAATACGATATTGGACACCGCAAAAGAGTTCGCCGCAAAGAAAGAAATCGAATTCAATAGTAAAGAGGAATTTCTTTTTGTAGTCAAAGAAAAACATACTTGCATTGGTTTAGTTTATATCAAAGAACTCGATTGGAAAAAGAAGCAAGGGGAATTTGCCTATTGTTTAGACAAAGAACACAATGGAAAAGACTTAATGACAAAGATTGTGGGGAGTTTGACGAAATATGCTTTTAAAAATTTGGGTTTAGAAGTTTTTCAAATAATTGTTCATAAGGACAATTTAGCAAGTGTTAAAGTGGCTGAAAACACTGGTTTTAAATGGCAAACAACACTTCCAAAGAAGTTTGCGCCACCCAACGAGCCACCACTTGATATGGAGTTATACGAGCTTGAAAAAAGTAATGACAATTATCATGTTTAATATCAATAGAGTTCATGATTTTTGCCACTTAATAATTAATAATGAAAGAAACATTTTATCAGTACATACAGGAATTGCAGGATACAATTACTTCTAAGTTAGAGGAAGTAGACGGCAAAGCGAAATTTCATCAGGATCTCTGGAAACGCCCGGAAGGTGGTGGGGGTAGAACACGTGTCATTCAGAACGGAAACGTTTTTGAAAAAGGAGGCGTGAATATTTCTGCCGTACACGGAGCACTACCAAAAGCTATGCAAGCTTATTTTAATGTAGGCGATGTTGACTTTTTTGCCTGTGGATTGAGTTTGGTAATTCACCCTAAAAATCCATTTGTGCCAACTGTTCACGCTAATTGGCGCTATTTTGAAATGTATGATAAAGAAGGACAAATAGTCGACTCCTGGTTTGGAGGTGGCCAGGATTTAACACCCTATTATTTGTTTGAGGAGGACGCCTCACATTTCCATGAAGTTTGTAAAACCGCTTGTGATAAACACAATCCGAAATTTTATCCTGAATACAAGAAAAAATGCGATGACTATTTTCATAATGCGCATCGAGGTGAAGCCAGGGGTATAGGAGGTTTATTCTTTGACTATTGTAAAAAGTCAGATGATATGACTATGCAAGACTGGTATGATTTCGTGACTGAAGTCGGAGATAGTTTTTTAGAAGCTTATGTGCCGATTGTTGAACGTAGAAAGCACTTAGAATATACACAAGAACATCGCAATTGGCAGGAAATAAGACGAGGACGCTATGTTGAGTTTAATTTGGTACATGACAAAGGCACCTTGTTTGGCCTTAAAACAAATGGGCGTATAGAAAGTATTTTAATGAGTTTGCCATCACACGTGCAATGGGTGTATGATCATCATCCAGAAGAAGGGAGCGAAGAGGCAAAGCTCTTAGAAGTACTCAAGAACCCTAAAGAGTGGCTATGATTAAAAAAAGGTTAACAAAAAGTCACTTTTCTTATTAAATCTGTAATCATTAAGACGATTATAAAGTTATTTTAGGAAATTGACAATCTACCATGACTTAAATCCATGAATTTTCCATTTCACATCTTATAATTTCTTAGATTTGCAGTCTCAAAACTAGACGACTGTTATGGCAAAATTTGAGCTAAAACTTCCTAAAATGGGCGAAAGTGTTGCAGAAGCAACCATTACTTCCTGGTTAAAAGAAGTAGGCGATACCATAGAATTGGATGAAGCGATTGTAGAGATCGCTACTGATAAGGTAGATTCGGAAGTGCCATCGGAAGTCGAGGGTGTTTTAGTCGAGCGATTGTTCAATGTCGATGATGTGGTAGAAGTAGGGCAAACCTTGGCTATTATTGAAACCGATGCTGCAGGAACTGTCGATGAAGATGCAACTCCGGCAGCTAAAGAAGCACCCGCCCCAACACCTGCAGAGGTAAAAGAACAAGCTTTAGAACCAATAGCCGCCGTCGAGCAAACCGTAGCTGCCGCAGTGACCGAAATAAAGAGTTCACCTTCGGGCAAGTTCTATTCTCCCTTGGTCAAAAATATAGCGCAAAAAGAAGGTATTTCTTTAGATGAACTGGAAGCATTAAATGGTACGGGCAAGGATGGACGCGTGACAAAAAATGATATACTGGGGTATATTGAGAATCGAAGTAACGGCGGTGTTGCGAAGCCAGCTGTCAAGACTGAAACTCCCCAACCTAAGCAAGCTGCTGCTCCAAAAGTCACTCCCATAACTGTTAGTGGCGAGGATGAGATTGTAGAAATGACCCGCATGGGTAAATTGGTCTCTAAGCACATGGTTGATTCCGTTCAAACTTCAGCGCATGTACAGTCATTTATAGAAATAGACGTCACCAATATTGTAAAATGGCGTGATAAAGTAAAGAATGCATTTTTGGAAAGAGAGGGTGAGAAGTTGACATTTACCCCAATCTTCATGCAGGCTGTGGCCGCTACCATTAAGAAATTTCCATTAATCAATATTTCCGTTCAAGGAGATAGTATCATCAAGAAGAAAAATATCAATTTAGGAATGGCCGCTGCCTTACCAGATGGCAATCTAATTGTACCGGTTATAAAAAATGCCGATCAATTAAATTTGGTCGGAATGACAAGACAAGTGAATGATCTTGCCAACAGGGCACGTGCCAATCAGTTAAAACCGGATGAAATTCAAGACGGTACGTATACGGTGACAAATGTTGGTAGTTTTGGCTCAATTATGGGCACTCCCATAATTAACCAGCCACAAGTTGCTATTTTGGCTTTAGGAACTATTCGAAAAATGCCTGCAGTCATTGAGACACTTGATGGAGACTTCATTGGTATTCGCCATAAAATGTTTGTCTCACACTCCTATGATCATCGCGTAGTAAATGGCGCGCTAGGTGGCATGTTCATCAAGTCTTTAAAAGAAACCCTGGAGGCATGGGATGCACATCAGGATTTTTAAATCGACTATAAAAGCAATCTTATAAGCGCCCGGCATTTCTGGGCGTTTTTATTTTTTAAAAATTTCGTAACGTTTATCGAAAATGCAAGTTTACCTCTATAGTATCAATAAATTTAATTCTAAACATCATGAAAACACCTGTCAAATTACTTTCTCTTTGCCTAATTTTCATTTTTGTAAGCGCGACTTCCTGCGCCCAAGAGAAAAAAGAAAAAGAACAGCAGCGTAGAATGAATATTTCATTCAATAACTTTTCCAATAATCCTGATATCAGTTCCGGTTTTTGGACAGCTTCCAAAGAAGGGTCTACGATCTATATAAGCCTCATCAATTCACATCGGAGAAATCATGGTTCATTTCATATTAATTTTTCTAGTGACGATAGTGAATTCAAAAAAACTGCTGATGGTTTTGAACTAGACCGTGAAGCCGGAGTCATGAAGTTTCAAGGGAAGTTCCCGATGGATGAAGGTACAGGTAAATTTACCTTTACGAGAAAAAGCGATTTTGAAACCTTTTTAAAAGGCAAGGTGCTATCAAGTATTGATGGTGATAAAGACTATTACTTCTTTAAACTGTTCTTAGGGGATGTGACACGAGCTTACGTTAATGGCCTGAAAAAATTAGGATACCAACCAACGATGCGCCAGCTGGGTAAATTAGGAATCCATGATATTGATCTGGAATACATTACTGAATTAAGAAAAACAAACTATAGCGATTTAGATTTAGACATGATTGTTAAGTGGGCCATTCATGGTGTATCACTTTACTATATTGATCAGTTGGACAAAGCAGGCTATGGAAGGATAGATGCTAACATGGTAAAAAAGTTTGCCATTCATAATATTACCATTGACTATATTAATGAGCTCTCAAAGGCTGGTTACGGCAATCTCGAAGCTAATATGCTCAAGAAATTTGCGATCCATAAAATTAGTCCTGATTATATAAAATCGCTGCTGGCAGCAAAGATCAACAGACCGGATGCGAACACACTAAAAAAAGCTAAGATTCATAATGTAACGGCCAATTTTATTGAGTATGCCAGAAATAAAGGACATGATTCTCAAGATCTTCATGACTATATTAAACTAAAAATCAGAGGTGTTTAGTTATTTTTAGAATAGCAAAAGAAAAAGGCTCAAATCATGAGTCTTTTTTTAGTTCATATGTTAATTCTACCATTCCATCCTTGTATGTAGTGACATTATCAAGGTGAAGCGGTAGTTCTTTTCCGACGAAATCAAAAAATAATAACCCATCTCCTAGAATTATCGGAAGCAAAGAAATGACTATTTTATCTGCCAATTCCTGTTGAATAAAGGCCTTCGTCAATTCAGCGCCTCCGACCATCCAAATATTATTGTATTTAGGCTTTAATAGTTCTTCAACCAACTGTTTTAAATCCCCTGAATAGAATCGAACACTGTCTTTATCGCTAACCAGAGCTCTTCCACTCAGAACAACGACGGGGGTATCTCCATAAACCCAACCCAATTTAAGAGCATGCTCATATGTTTTGGAGCCCATAATATAGCAATCAATTGACTTGAGAAAATCAGCAACATATGCTTCGGTAAGTTCAATACCTCCCTCGTAGTTATCAGAAGACCGCATCCATGAGACCGTATTGTCATTCCTGGCTATAAAACCGTCAAGGCTAGAGACCATATGTATCGTCACTTGAGAAGCTTGAGTCATTTTAAATTGTGAATAGCAGTCTTTAAATTATTCAGAACTTGCTTCGGCGAAAGATTTAAAATTTTCCATAAACTTGTACGATTGCCTCTTAAAAGCGCCAGGCATCAAAAAACCAAAAAGCTTCATCTTAAAGGTCGAGAACTTAAAGAAAGTATCACTTTTCCATTTGGTTTTGCCCGGAGAAACTTCTGTAAAGTAATTCTGCATCTGATTGAACACACCGGGGGCTTCATAGGTTCCATGAAACTCTTCCGGTAAATCATTCTTTACAATGGTTTCTATCATTTCGACTTTACCACCTTTTTTGCCCATATCATATTTTAGCCGCGATTTAGCTCCAACCTTTCCGGGTTCACCGCTGATATGCTCAAAACTGATAAGATCGGGTTGCCATTTTGATAAATTATCTGCATTATCAAATAGCTCAATTACTCTTTCTCTGGATAAATCAATTTCAATTTCGTTAGAATACTTCATGATTGTCGGGGATTGGTTATTAGGTTAAAATTAGGAAAAAATCAAAAATTGTTAAATGTCAAAAATATCATACCACAAATTGTATCTTTGAGCATTAAATTTTTTACATGGAGCTGAACTTAAAAAAACCAATTGTTTTTTTTGATCTCGAGACGACAGGGGTGAATATTACAAAGGATAGAATTGTTGAAATTTCTATTTTAAAAGTATATCCCAATGGTAATAAAGAAAGTAAAACCTGGTTGGTAAATCCTGAAATTGAAATTCCAAAAGAAGCTTCTGCTATTCACGGAATTACAAATGAAAAAGTAGTAACCGAGCCTACGTTTAAAGAACTGGCAAATGAAGTGAGTCAGCTTATAGAAGGTTGTGATCTGGCCGGATTTAATTCGAACCGGTTCGATATTCCTCTCCTGGCCGAAGAACTGTTACGCGCTGGGGTAAGTTTCGATATGAAGAATAGGGTAGCAGTCGATGTGCAGGTAATTTATCACAAGAAAGAACAACGAACATTAAGCGCGGCTTATAAGTTTTACTGTGATAAAGAATTAGAAAATGCCCATTCAGCTGAAGCAGATACACTGGCTACCTATGAAATTTTAAAGGCTCAGTTGGAAAAATATGATGACCTTGAAAATGATATTACATTTTTAAACCGTTACTCTGCGCATAAAAAAAGAGCCGATTTCGCCGGATTTATTGTCTTTAACGATAAAGATGAAGAAATTTTTACCTTCGGCAAGTATAAAGGTCAAAAGGTAACAGAGATACTCGAAAAGGATAAAGGCTACTTTTCTTGGATACAAAATGCAGATTTTCCCAATTATACCAAGCAAGTACTCAAAGAAATTAAAGAGCGTCTGTTGAACCCAACTGATACAATGACCGAAGAAGAAAAATTAAAGGCACTGAAAGAAAAGTTCAACTCGCGTTGATCTAATTTCAGTAATTTTACCATTTAAATAGCGTTAGAAAATGTTTGTTGATTTTAAAGACTTATCAGATAATTCAAGAGTTTGGATTTATCAATCTGGTAGACAATTTACGAGTGAAGAAATTAAGAAAGTATCAGAAAGACTTCAGGAGTTTATTCGCGGTTGGAAGGCCCATGGAGCTGATTTAAAAGCGTCATTTCAAATTAAATACAATCAATTTATTATTCTTGCTGTAGATGAGAATCACGGTGGTGCCACAGGCTGTTCCATTGATGCTTCGGTGCATACTATTCAAGAACTGGAAAAAGAGTTAGATGTTGATCTAATGAATAAAATGAAAGTGAGCTTTAAGGACGGTGAAAATATCAATACAGTATCAATGCAGCATTTCAAAGAATTTGCAAAGCAAGACAAAATAAAAGCTGATACCTTAGTATTTAATAACATGGTTACTTCTAAAGCCGAATTTGAATCGGCTTGGGAAGTAGCGGCAAGCCAAAGCTGGCATGCTCGATTTTTAAATTAATATAATACCAATACAGGGACCTCGAGTAATCGTAGTGCTTAGCAATCTGTCCACATGAAAAAAAATAGCGTTTTTATTCTACTCTTTTTATTAGGATTATTCCTCCATGCTCAAAATGTTGATCCCCTGATTAAATTAGACAGCCGGGCGCAGCAAAAGTGGGTAGACAGTATCATGCAATCAATGACCATGGATCAAAAAATCGGTCAGTTATTTATGGTCGCAGCCTATTCAAATAAAGATGCAAAACATGAAGCGGCAGTAGATCGATTGATCAATAAGTATGGTGTGGGCGGACTCATTTTCTTCCAAGGTACTCCACTGAAGCAAGCACAGATGACCAATCGGTTCCAATCGCTTTCTGAAATACCGTTATTGATAGGTTTTGATGGAGAATGGGGTTTAAACATGCGCTTAAAAAACACCTATCGCTTCCCCTGGAATATGACCTTAGGAGCAGTTCAAGACCATAAACTAATTGAATCATTTGGCGAGCATGTCGGTAGGCATTCAAAGCGATTGGGAATTCATGTGAACTTTGCGCCTGTGGTTGACGTAAATATAAACCCTAAAAATCCCATCATTGGGAATCGTTCTTTTGGTGAAGTCCCAGAAAATGTCACACAGAAAGCCATGGCATTTACAAGAGGAATGCAAAGTGAACAAGTATTGGCCAGTGCAAAACATTTTCCAGGACATGGCGATACTGATGCCGATTCTCACCATACATTGCCCACGATACCGTTTACTAATGAACGGTTAGATTCTATTGAATTATATCCATATAAACGATTATTTGATACCGGTTTAGCAAGTGTTATGGTGGCGCATTTGAGTGTACCGGCGTTAGAGCCTGATGCTGATTTGCCATCGTCAATATCTAAAAATATTGTGACAGACCTGTTGCAAAAAAAACTAGGTTTCGAAGGATTGATTTTTACCGATGCCCTAAATATGAAGGGGTCTGCGAATTTCTCAACACCGGCGGAGATCAATTTAGAGGTAATAAAAGCAGGTAATGATATTCTGCTGATGCCGAATGATGTAGAAGGAACTTTTGAAAAGATTAAGACAGCGGTTACCGAGGGCGTTCTAACCGAAGACAGAATCAACCATTCTGTAAAGAAAATATTGAAAGCAAAATATTGGGCCGGACTTTATGAAAATAAACCCATAGTTGAAGAGAATTTAGTAGCAGACCTAAATACCGTATACGATGATGTCCTCCACCAGGAGCTGGCTAGAAATTCAATCACCTTAATCAAGAATTCAAAATCAATATATCCGGTAAAAGACTTGGTAAAAAATAAGATCGCCTATGTGCAATTAGGTGACGCTGAAAATACTTCATTTGTTGAGCGGCTCAATGATTACGCGCAGGTAGATGTCATTACCGGTGATAAGCTAGACGCGGTTATTAAAAAACTAAAACCTTATAATTTAGTAGTTATTGGTTACCATAAGTCAAATGCAAATCCCTGGAAAGACTTCAAGTTTAAAAATAAAGAGTTGGTATGGTTGCAGGAAATAGCCAGGCAAAAGCGCGTGATCTTAGATGTTTTTGCAAACCCCTATAGCTTGCTGGATATTAAAACATTTACCAATATTGATGCCATTGTAGTTTCCTATCAGAATAGTAAGATATCGCAAGATGTCTCAGCGCAATTATTATTCGGTGCCGGTCAAACTAAAGGAAAATTACCCGTTTCGATAAATAATAGTTTTAAAGCCGGTCATGGCTATGTTTCCAATGATTTGAGAAGGTTAACCTATGGTTTCCCTGAAAGGGTGGGCTTGAGTACAGAAAAGCTAAAACGCGTGGACTCAATCGCAGAGGTCATTATAAACAAAAAAATGGCTCCAGGCCTTCAAGTACTTGTCGCCAAAAAAGGACAGGTCGTTTACAGAAAAAGTTTTGGGTTTCATACCGCTGAAAAGAAAAATCCGGTTAAGAATACAGACATATATGACCTGGCGTCTCTTACGAAAATACTGGGTGGTGTACCTTCTATTATGAAGGCCAATGAAGATCAAAAGTTTTCGCTGGATTCTAAGCTCGGTGATTTACTACCCTATTTGAAAAATACTGATAAAGACACGATTACCGTTCTCCAGGCACTATCTCATAATGGCAGATTAAAAGCATGGATACCCTATTACATACATACACTGGATTCCATTACAAAAAAGCCCTTAAAGGAATTTTATAATGTTAGAAAGACAAAAAAGTATGGTATTCAGGTAGCCGAAAACCTGTTTTTAAAAACAAGCTTTAAAGATTCTATTTATAAAATGATCGCCGATTCCCCTTTACGGGAAGGGAATGGTTACAAATACAGTGGCTTGATATTCTATCTTTTTAAGGATTATATTGAACGGCAGTACGGCAAAAAACTTAATGAATTCAATGATATACATTTTTACGAACCATTGGGGGCTACGACATTGACCTATAAGCCATTGGAGAAATTTTCGGCGAATAGAATTGTACCCACCGAAATAGACAAGTATTACCGAAAGCAGTTGTTGCATGGATATGTTCATGACCAGGGGGCGGCGATGCTCAATGGGGTCAATGGAAATGCCGGTTTATTTGCAAATGCCAATGACATCGCAAAAATGATGCAAATGTATTTACAGGAAGGGTTTTATGGCGGAAAGCAATATTTTAAAAAAGAGACTATTAATACCTTTAATAAACGTCATTTTGAACAAGATAGCGTTCGTAGAGGATTAGGCTTTGACAAACCGCAACTGGACCCCGAAATTAAAGCTACCTGCGGTTGCGTATCTCCAAAAAGTTTCGGGCATAGCGGCTACACCGGAACGTATGTCTGGGCAGACCCTCAGACCAAATTGATCTATGTATTTTTATCGAATAGGGTCTATCCTACAGCTGCGAATGATAAGTTGGTAAAGGAAAATATTCGTACGGAAGTGCAGCAGTTGGTGCAGGAAGCTATCATTGAATAACTACTTACTTTTAACTAAGAATAATACGAATACAATGCTGATTCCAAAATAGGTCAAGGCTATTTTAGTAGTAAAAAAGTAGTTGACCATTAATGATTGAAGTATATAAAAAAGTGGAAATGCTGTAATACCGATAGCAAATCGCGTAGTAGATACAAATTCGACCTCCTGGATCTTGGGTTTAAAGAGTTTCCATATCAATAGTGGAACTATGCTATTTAATTTTACCAGGTTATAGGCAGTTTTCCAAATAATGGATGGTCGTTTAATTTTAGTATTCGGATTTGGAATTTGATCTCTGATATTCTCGATCCTTTTATTGACATCTGTCGGATTTAAAAAGTCAACATGACCCAACTTTTGTAAAACGGCCTCCTCGTTTTCTATATCATCAATATGTGTAGTCAATTGCATCATTCTGGTTCTTACTTCTTCTCTTAATGAAATGGCATCCGCGGGGGCCATGCCTTCTTTCAAGAAGTCATTCACCACTATTGGCTTTCCATAGAGAATTGATACCGGTTCTGCAAAGTCTTGTGCTTTTGCATAATTTAATCCAACAGGAACGATTGTGAGCTCCAAATTAGGATTCTGCTCTAAAGCGCCAAAAGTAATACGTGTAAAACCCTTACTCAGTGGTCGTACCCAGCGACGAATATCATGAGTCCCTTCAGGAAAAATAAGCAGCGAGCGTTTTTTATTTAAAATTTCATAGCATTTTTGAAAGATTTCTTCATTCTTAGCCAAGGTTTCTTTTCCGTCGCGCATGCGATAAATAGGCAGCATATTTACGGTAGAAAGCAACCATTTTACCAATTTGAGCTTAAAGGCACTGGCACGGGTTAAAAAATGAATATTCCGGGTAGTGGTAGTCGCAATTAACAGTGGATCAATCAACGCGTTTTTATGATTGGACACAAAGAGTAGAGCGCCTTTTTTGGGGATATTCTCTTTACCTCCCACCTTGATCTTCTTGTGATAAAAGAATAATCCTGTGGTAATGTATACCTTCACCAGCTGGTACCAGATTCGTTTGAGCATTAAGCGAGTGCTTTATCAGATTTTCTAGACCAAAAATACGCTAATCCCAGTCCGGATGCAATATCCCAAATACCCCAAAAAGCGACGCATAAAGCCATGCCTCCTAATCCTTCAAAAAATGCAAAAACTAAGAGTAGACCTAAACCTGAATTTTGTATACCTGTTTCTATAGCGAGGGTCTTTTGATCTTTGTAGGATAATTTCACCGCTTTTGCGAAAAAGAATCCGGCAAGATATCCGGAAAAATTATGAAATAAGACAATGAAGAAAACATAATGTATATATCCTAAAAAGATATCAAAGTTTTGAGAAAAGGCCACGACGATAAAAATTAGGAAAATCAGCATAGATAAGGGCTTTAAAATCTTTGAGAGCCTTTCGGCCAATTTTGATTTATAAGCTCTGACCAGCATACCGATAACTAAGGGAATTCCTAAAATAAGTGTTACCAATTTCACCAATTCGAACGGATCAAGTTCAACAGTTCTTAGAATTTTTGCGGTAGGCTCATAGAGGCTTCCCCAAAAGGCCAAATTAAGTGGAGTCATAAGTACCGCAACCAATGTTGCAAAGGCGGTGAGACTTACTGATAGTGCAGCATTGCCATTGGCCAATTGTGTCATGAAGTTTGAAATATTTCCCCCGGGGCAAGCCGCTACCATAATCATCCCTAAGGCAATACTCGGATATGGATTAATAATATTTACCAGTAAAAAAGTAACCAGCGGAAATAAAATAAATTGTGAAAAAATACCTGTTAAAACTAATTTCGGATTGCTAAACAGACGCCTAAAGTCATCCATGGTGATACCCAAAGCGACGCCGAACATAATAATGGCTAAGGTGATGTTCAACGCCCATAAACCTTCAGTGTCAAAATTAATTTTTAAGGCATCTAAGACACTTTGGTTGTCAATTCTTAAAGGCATAAGCAATGATGTTAGCGCCCATTTTTAAGGCTTTTTCACGAATATCGGGCGGATTATTATGAATTTCCTGGTTTTCCCAGCCATCACTTAGGTCGCACTCATAGTCATAATAACATATCAACCGGCCCTCATAAAAGAGCCCGAAACCCTGAGCTTGCTTTCCATCATGCTCATGTATTTTAGGTAGCGCATCGAAGTCATACGACTGATGATAAATAGGGTGATTGTAGGGTATTTCTTGAAATTCTAAATCTGGAAATACTTTTTTCATTTCACGCCGTATGTATTGATCCATACCATAATTATCAGAAATATGTAAAAAGCCTCCAGATTGCAAGTAATTTTTTAGGTTATCTGCGTCAGCATCAGAAAAATAAACATTTCCATGACCTGTCATAAACAGAATTGGGTAGTTAAAAATATCAACACTATTGGTTTCAACGGTTTCTGGTTTTTCATTGATCGTGGTATTAATGTTCTCATTTGAAAACTTGATCAGGTTGGGAACAGCCGTTGGGTTGGCATACCAGTCACCCCCGCCGCCATATTTTAATACAGCTACTTTTTGGGCGTGAACTGTTAGACAGAAGAACAGAAAGAAAACATATTTAAACATTCTTATTTCTAAGGTAAATGATCCTCAAATATAAAATTATTCTGATGAAGGTAAATAATTAACAAATATTTAATCTTTGGCACCTATAACTTTAGATTCTGTACAGATTTTCTTTTTAGATTTGCCGCTATAATTTTTAAATCAATTAAAAACTAATAGCATGAAAAATCAAATTGTAAAAGTTGCAGCTGTTTTATTTATAGGATTGGCAGTTGTGTCATGTAAGAAAGGAAAAAATGAAACCGAAGCTACAGAGGCACAAGAAGTACAACAAATTGCACAGGCTGCTGAGCGTTACGTAGCTGATGCAACATCAAGCACCATCACCTGGAAAGGTTTTAAACCTACCGAGTCTCACAATGGCACTATTAAAGTTTCTGAAGGTTATGTAGCTTTTGAAGAGGGCAATTTAGCGGGTGGAAATTTTGTGATCGATATGAATACCATCGCTAACTTAGACATCGAAAATGAGGAATATAAAGGGAAGCTAGAGGGTCACTTGAAGAGTGCTGACTTTTTCGATGTTGAAAAGCATCCTTATAGTGTATTTGCCATTACTTCTGTTGATGCCAATGCAGATGGAAAGGCGACTATAAAAGGTAATCTTACTGTAAAGGGTATCAAAAAGAATATTGAGTTTCCTGCTACCGTAACCGTAAGCGGAGATGAGGTTTCTTTTGTAAGTGAACCATTTACTATTGACAGGACCGAATGGGATGTAAAATATAACTCAGGAAAGTTCTTTGAAGACTTAAAGGATAAATTGATTAAGGATGAAGTTGAGATTTCATTCAATTTAAAGGCTAAAAAAGACCAAGCGATCTAAATTTTAGCACTATCAACAATTGAAAGCCACCAAAAGGTGGCTTTTTTATTTTAAATTATTGACTAGCGATATCGTATGTGTGGCTACCAGGCCTGCGGTTTCGGTACGTAAACGACTTTTACCTAAAGAAACAGGCTTAAATCCGCTTTCCAGCGCATTTTCAATTTCCGATATACTGAAATCACCCTCGGGGCCGATAAGTACTAAAACGTCTTGTTGTACCTCCAAAGCACCTTCTATCGGACTTCTTTTTTTATCGTCTTGACAGTGGGCTATAAACTTTTGTGTGCTCGAAGCAGATTTAACGAAATCGGTAAACTTAACTGGTTCATTAAGCTTAGGGAAATAGAACTTTAACGATTGCTTACCGGCAGACTCAATAATTTTCTGAAAACGTTCTGCTTTGACCACCTTTCGCTCTGAACGGTCACATAAAAGTGGTGTAATTTCATCAATACCAATTTCTGTCGCTTTTTCTAAAAACCATTCGAAACGGTCATTATTCTTTGTAGGGGCCATCGCAATATGCAAGTGATATTTCCGAGCTTTTTGTTTCTCTTCAACTTCCGTTATGGCAACTTGGCACTTTTTATCACTCGCGCTAATGATTTTTGATGAAAATAAGTAACCCTTGCCATTTGTAATGGATAATTCATCACCTTCTTTTTTACGCAAAACACGAACAATATGCTTACTTTCAACTTTGTCAAAAGTGAACTCACTATCACTTGCCTGTAATTGAGCGTTATAAAAAAGTTGCATTAGAGGTTCTTACGATAGGTTCTTCGTCGTTTTACAATTTTCGGGTCAAAATGCTTCCAAATTTGACGTATGGCAACATTATCTTCCAGTTCAGGAGTTCTGATGCAGTTTTTAATCCCTTTTTTAGTAAAAGCCTCATAGTAATCATTAAAAATGACGGCGTGTACCCCTTTATTCTGATAATCGGGATGTATACCAATAAGGTAAAAAATAATGTCCTTACTGTACTTTTTAGCTTTAAGCATGTGAAAAATACCAAAGGGAAATAATTTTCCTTTGGCCTTTTGTAAAGCCTTCGAAAACGAAGGCAAAACGACAGCAAATCCAACTAAGTTATCATCTTTATCTGCCACATAGGTTATATACTCGGGGTCGATAAAATTGATATATTTTTCTTTAAAATATTTTTTCTGTTTATCAGATATTGGTACAAAGGAAGATAATGATGAATAACTCTCATTAAAAAGGTCGAACATGCTATCTACGTAGGGTAAGATCTGCTTGGTCGATGTAAAATTGATAGATTTTAACTGGTATCGCCTCTTAATCAGCGCCTGAGCTTTTTGAAAAGAGTCCGGATTTACATTTTTAAACGGAAAACGCCATTCCAGATATTCTTTTTCCTTTACAAACCCATGCGCTTCAAAATGTTTTTGATAATAAGAATGATTATACCAGGTGATCATGGTGCCCAACTTATCAAAACCTTCTGTCAGAACACCAACTTTGTCAAGATTAGAAAAGCCTACGGGGCCTTCCATATATTCTAAGTTGTGTGCTGCACCTATTTCCTGAATTTTAGTTAAAAGTGCTTCAGACACCGAAACATCGTCAATGAAATCAAACCAGCCGAAACGCATTTTTTTTAAGCCCTGCTCATTGACTTCAGTATGATTGATAATAGCAGCAACGCGGCCGACAATGGTGTTGTTTTTATACGCTAAAAAGAACCGGGCGTCAGCAGTATCAAATGCCGGATTTTTTTCTTTATCAAAAATGGCGAGTTCTTCGCTTATGATAGGAGGTACCCAATATAGATTATTTTTATAGATACTAAACGGAAATTTTACAAATTGCTTTAGGTCTTTTTTTGTGATAATTTCCTTTACAGTGATCATAAATAAAACTAATTCTTTTCAGGTGGTTCGTAATTCTTGTTGTAATCTTTGGCTGCCTTTTTTTGTTTTTTTCGCTCATCTTTAGCCCGCTTCTTAGCTTCTTTTTCTCTTCGCTTCTGAGCCTTTGTCTTTTTAGGGGGCTTATCTTTTTTAATCTTACGCTTGCGCGCTTTAATCTTTTTAACTTTTCGTTGCTTAGTTGGTTTGTTTTTACCAAATAGCCTAGAGAAGAAATTACCCTCCTTCTTTTGCTTTTCAACGGCCTCACCATCGGCACCCACCACTTTAAATTTGTCTTTGTAACGGTCCAATCGCCATGACAACCCTGCATTAAGTAATAGGGTGGATCCATCACGGTCACTTATTGTTCTTGCTGCGATATCAAACTGCGTATTTCTGTTAAATAAATAAGCTACGCCACCCCCAAATTGAAAATCATTTGGTATACCATCACCTTTAAAAATTCCTTGATGCTCGCCAAATATAGACCATTTATCGGTAACAGAATACGTGCCGGTTAAAATATAGGAGTTTTCAAAATAATCTGATCCGACTTTGTCCATTACCAGGTTCATTAAGAACACAAACTTATCGGTAAAATTATTTTGGGTGAAAATGGCTAACCTCGGGCTGAATTCGTCTTCGACATAAGCTGGAGAATTTCCACCTATATAACTTTTTGTAACTGGCAGATTCACTCCGGCATATACAGCGACAGCAGGTATCAAACGTTTCCAGTCATAAGCTGTCTTGCGCTTCCAGCTGCGTACTTCTTTTGATTTATCTGTGTACTTTGGAGAATATACCAGGTATTTGGCTCCAATAGTCAATCGGCCAATACCAAATTTAGAAACATTCTCAAGTGAAGGATCAGCCATCACGAACGAATCGGCAAAATCAATATCATCGTATTGAAATGTTGTGTTAAGATTTAGTTCTAATTTTTCGAGAAACTTACTGTAACGAATCATTAAATCTGTTCCATAAGAAGTCGCTGAGGTTCCGCGGTCATCAATATTCCTATAAAAAACGCCACCTTCAAACTGCAAAACGTCGGTTCCAACACTAAAGGGACTGTCTGAAAACCCCGGACGCCTGGAATTGATCAGGTCAGTATACTGTGCAAAGGTCAATTGAAAGCATAATAGTACTAATAATATACCGAGGAGTCGCTGCATCGCTTATAGGGTTCGTGTCTTTATCTTAAGATTTTATCATTATAGTAACGTTTTAGTTGCGCTCAAATTGTTACTTTTGGCATATTATTTAAAAAATTCGGTAAGAAGCAGGTTTTATGGGGTTATTGAGGACATTATTAATTATTTTAATAATCTATTACGGATTGAAACTAGTGGCGCGTTTCGTTTTTCCTTTAGTGATGAAACGTTTTGCAAATAATGTAGAAAAGCGTTTTAATGAGCAACAGGATCAATTTAGGAGGGATCAGCAGCAAACGAATGTGGGTGAAACCGTGATTGATAAAGCACCCAGAGAGCAAAAAAGCAATGAAAGTATAGGTGAATATGTTGATTTTGAGGAAGTTGATTAAAGAACCTGAAATTTAGAATGAAAGATACCATACAGAAGTTACTACCGTTTTTTACCGCTATTCTTATCTTTATCATTGCTTCACTGGCTTATTTTTCACCGGTTTTAAAAGGGGAAAAACTCTTTCAAAGTGATATCGCACAGTTCAGGGGAATGTCTAAAGAAATAGCTGATTTCCGTAAAGAAAAGGACGCCGAACCTTACTGGACCAACCG
>JASJDL010000046.1 GCA_030065775.1 Flavobacteriaceae bacterium
AAGGTTGGAATAATCAAATTTGGGATTTGAATCGGAGCCGAAATACGCACTTTATCTCCTTGAACATGCGCAAAGGCATTTAAAGGAGATAAAGTGCGTATTTCGGCTCCGATTCAAATCCCAAATTTGATTATTCCAACCTTGGCATCTAGCTTAGGAATAGCTCCTGAAAATATTGAGATGGATTTACCAAGAATGGGAGGTGGTTTTGGTCGAAAAGCTTACGGTCATTACATAGTTGAGGCCGCATTGATTTCGCAAAAGGTAAATGCGCCGATTAAATTAATCTATACGCGAGAAGATGATATGACAAATGGCATTTATCGTCCTACTTATCAGGCTACGTATCGGGCAGCACTTAATGAAAATAATGAACTAACAGCATTCCATATAAAGGCGGGGGGGATACCTGAAAGTCCACTGTTTGCTGATCGATTCCCTGCGGGTGCTTTAGATAATTATCTTGCTGAAGAATGGTCGATCGATTCCAATATTACAATTGGAGCATTTCGAGCACCTCGCTCCAACTTTATGGCGGGAGCCGAACAGTCGTTTTTAGATGAGGTGGCTGAAGCAATGGGCAAAGACCCGATTCAGTTTCGCTTGGATTTACTAAAACGAGTTCAGGAAAATCCGGTTGGAGAGAAAAACGACTATGATGCGGGGCGACTTGCAGGGGTACTGGAATTAGTTCAAGAGAAATCTAATTGGAGTGAGAGCCAAGGGAATAAGAATAGTGGTGTGTCGGCTTATTTCTGTCATAACACCTATGCAGCCCATGTATTAGATTTGACCTTAGAGGACGGAAAGCCGGTAGTTGAGAAAGTGTGCTGTGCTATAGACTGTGGTATCATCGTCAATCCGGATGCAGCTAAGAATATGGCTGAAGGTGCTATTACGGATGGCATTGGTAACGCATTTTACGGAGAACTGACTTTTAAAGATGGTGTTCCAACCAAAAATAATTTTCATCAGTATCGTATGATACGAATGGGAGAGGCGCCAAAGGAAATAGATGTGCATTTTGTTGAGAATGAGATCAATCCAACTGGTATGGGTGAGCCCCCATTTCCTCCCATTTTTGGCGCTGTTGCAAATGCCATGTACAAGGCGACCGGAAAGCGGTATTATGATCAGCCGTTTATTGGAGAGCAGAAGATATTAGGGTAATGTAAGTATCTCTATTTCATAGTTTTATGAAATAATTCACTGATGTTATTTGATATGATTTGAATAACGTTAGTGAGTGATGAGTAATTCAATAGGTAGGACTGAGTTCTTAGTCTAACGCGTTTTTATCCTTTAGCATGGCTTCCCCTTTGACCAGCCACGAGAATCCGAAACTTCCCACCGCAACGGTTTCCATCCAAAAAGTCAAGTGATTTTTAGCGTAAATGTCCTCGGGAATTATTTTCAAAAATCCTAAAAAGATTACAATTAATGCAAGGGCCATTAGAATTCCGCAAGTTATGTAGATCCTATTTCTTTGTTTCTTTTGCTTCGTTCTTTCTTCTTTGACTTTATCTGATTTTGTAAATAAGAATAATGACATATAGGTCAAACAGATCAAAAAGATAGCCGCGCTGATATAATGAAAACCGGTTCTAAAATCATTATCCGTTAAGACTGTTACACTGTAAGGCTTAGCAGTATCACAACAGACTTCGGTAATATTGTCAGTTGGAAACAAAATGACCATCAATGCGAAGAGGCCTGCAATAAAGGAAAGATAGAAATCAACGGGTTCCTTTCCTTTATAGACCATTAAAAATATGGCCATCAGGCTTAAAATAATGATGAATATGGTATTTGCCCGGGTATAATAATAATGACTGATCGACTCCAGGGTACTGGAGTGGCCGGTGTCTATGTACAGAAAGATGAACAAAAGTAACGGTAGTGCCATTCCTAATATTCCTATCAGTTTTCTTAGCGTATACGTGCTGGTGAGCCAGATGCCTTCATCGTGGAAATCCAGCTGCAATAGTTTGTTGAGTTGAGTTTGCATAGATTCTAAAATTTTAATACCGGTTCGTGATCCTGTAAGATACCCCAAAACATAAAATAATAAAAGGGGAAAAATCCCCTAAAATTTTCAGGTAAAATCCTCTTGAGAAAGGGGAGAAACCCCCGACTAGTTTATCGAACAAAGGTTGATCTAATCCATAAAAATTGCAAAAGTTATCGAACTAGTGAAATATAAATTTTAACACGTACATGGATGTAAATCAACAAATAAAATCGCACAGATTAAAAAAATGGCGATCTAATGTTTAGACAATTTCACCTTTTCAATTCTGTTATAAGAAGCTTTTCCAAAAGGTACATAAGCAGTATCCCGATATACAAAATCCTGAACATTTAGCTGTGTTTTATCCTCAATTAAGTAAATGGTTTTTCCTTTTTCAGTGGTTTCATCTCCCCATAAGATTGTCATTGAATTTTCTACAACCTCCAGTCTTAGCGGTAGCATTGTCCCTCTCGAATCAAACCAATACCCCTTATTTTGTCGAAAATCATAATAGGCAGTGGCTTTTAGTATTCTTTCAGTACCTGAGGTGTCATGATACCTGTTTTCAAAGGCCAATCTCATGAACCTATCGTTGAGCGCTTTCTCCCATGTCATGGTAAATGTTGCTTTCTGACCGAAAAGCGTTCCCGTACCCTTATAACTTCCCAGTAGTTTTTCTGAAAAGCTTTGTGATTGTTGTGCTTGTTTAGTACCTGTAACAACCATAAACAAACTTAGAATGAGCTTAGCAATAGTATTTTTCATGATATACGACTTTCATTAAAAGACAAAAAGCCTTTTAATTATTGGACAATTTTTTGAAAACATGTAATTCCATTTAACAAGTTCATTGGACAAGTAGTGCGTCTTTAATAAGAAGAGTATACCAAATGATCATCACTAAGAAGATGACCTTTCTTTCTTTATTTTAATGGTACTTACATCATTTTTTACGTTTCAGTTTATTTTTAAGATGGAAGGTATACGTGAAATTAAAACCAAAATTCAAATTAGGGTTTTTAAAGTTAAAATTATTCCTCGTTTGTGCTATGAAGGCATCCTCAACTGTACTAACTGCGTTGGTCAGCATAAACTGTAGCATGACATCGCTCAGTTCCCAATTAACACCTATTGAAAAAGGGCCATAGGTGTCAATAGATTTTAAGGGATTGGCAACATAATAATATTCAGAAACGAATGAAACATGTGCGCCAAGCTTATAACGTCCTCCAAAACCAACAGCAAAATGATTTTGAGGGTCTTCAGGTCCGTAAACTAACCCGCGATGAATGAACGTCGGTGACACCTGAAGTGAAAATTTAGGAGTGATCTTCTTCGCCACCAATAACTGGGTAGTAAACGAAAATCTTCCTGAACTGATTGCGTCATATCTGGATCCCGATAATGATTCACTAAAATAGCTGGCATTTTGAAAAAGTGAAAGACTGAAGGGTGATCCGTTGCCGTCAACACGTTGTTTAACTAATTTATATTTTAAGAAACTATCGAAACGACCGTCGAAGGTTGTACCTCCAACACCAAACATAAGTCGGTCAGATACCCCATATTCCAGCGCAAATCGGGTACTTAAGCGATCGACAAAAAAGCTCTGAGACCGATCGGCCGGTGTATTCCAAAATCTATTTGTGATAAAGACATCTAAGGTACCGTCTTTTCTTGTTTGTACCGAGTGACCGAAGGAAATCCTGGAAAACTTAAAGGTCGCCTCTGCATAGCGCAGGGTATCTTTTCGCTCTTTATCAAGTATATCTAAAAGATCTTGAGCCTTTACAGAGCTTACCATAAAGGCTAAAACCAAAAAGAAATAAAGTCTCTTAGCTTTCATAGGCTTCGTATTCAAATTTAAAATCTACTGAAATGATCTTCGCAATATTTCCTTTTAACAGCGGAGGTATTTTAATATTATAATCTTGTACCTCTGCTTCAAAAGAACCGCTCACCATAAATTTTTGGCGTTGTTTTTGAATTTTGATCTTTATCTCTAATTCCTTCGTAGCGCCATGCATTGTAAAATTCCCCTTTACAATTCGGGTTTGCTCGCCTTCTAAAGTGGGGTCAAAGTCAATAATTGTACCTTCAAAGGTGGCCTTCGGATAAATATCAGATTCAATATAGCTTTCATTAAAATGTTCGCGCATCAATGCCTTTTCAAAAATAAAAGCGCTCATAAGTATTTGAACCGCAATTTTATTATCAGAAAGGTCTATAATGCTCAAAACTTGATTATTTTCGGCCTTAATGTTTTCCACAGGTGTATATGAAAAAAAAGATACCTGGCCTTGTCGTGCAATTATTTTACCAGGGTCCTGCTGTAAAAATGTGGTTGATATCAGTAGAAAAAGTAGTAGTTTATTCATAGTTTCATTGAGAAATAATACAATTTAAAAAAATGGCATCTTCCAAAAAACCTTTGAATATTCCTTTTAGTTTAATGGTATCAGTTGGATTAATATTGGAAATTTCTTCAGACTGATTATTTTGCATATCACAAATTACAAAAGCGTTTTCACTAGTGCCTGAGCTTAACAGTATCGTAATTCGGTTGTTTAAATAATTAATCTCCCTAACAACCCCTTCAATTTCAACTATTTGCTCGGGTTCTATGATGTTCTTTTCTTCATTCTTTATAAGATCGATGACCGTTTTCGCATCCAGTTTGTGAACAGGTACCTCTTCCGATATATTAGTGACGTCGGAATCCTTCAAGGACACTTTTTTCCAGAAGAAAAAGATGGACGAAGCAAGCACGATAACTAAAATCCCTATAAAAATACTGTATTTTTTCAAGCTCATGTTTCTATCGAAATCACTGTTCAAAATAAGAACCCGGGGTATTCCTGCCCCAGGTTCAAAACTACTAAAAATTACATTTCCTTTTTCAATCTATTATAGTAAAGGTGCCTGTCATCGACCCGTGAAACTCACAATTATAAAACAAGGTGTTTGGGGCGTCATTAGGCACCGTAAAAGTGATTGTTCCCTGCGCGGCTCCGTTGTTACTTACGCCGTCATTATAGGCGTTTCCCGTTCCGGTACCTCGTACCGATTTGATAATGAACGGATGACCGGGAGCATTTACAATAAATTCATAGGTTTCACCTCGCTTTAAGGTTATATCAGGATTCGAATCATTGTCTAACCCCGCTCCCGTAAAGAGATAAGCTGAAGCAGACTCGTTCGTCACATTATAAACAATCGCACCTGGTTCTTCAACGATCGGGGCAGCCTCAATAGTTTGATTCAGGATTGGCCAAATACCGGCTGCCGGAAATCCTACGCCGAAATTATCTCCTCGTTGTGTATCTTGACCGAAGAAATAGAGCGGCCATCCTTTATAGGTAAGCTGTTGCCGTCCAAATACATCTATTGTACCAAAATCTGCGAGATTAAGTATACTAGGTATGTTTTGAAGGGTAGCTTCAAAAATTGGCCATACACCGTTATTGGAGAAATCATCGGCAGTAAAATTATTCGTATCGCTGGTATCATTAATGAAGCTGTATAAGGTATTTCCTTCAGCGTCTGTCATATAGAAGGTATCTTCGTCACCTGGCGTATAGTCACTGGTAAGATTGGTTTCATTGCCATCGGCATCTTTGCCGACTAATTGTGCGCTCGCCATCATTACCGTATAGTCTGGCTTAGCCACATACCATACGTCACCTGCACCATCACCATTAATAGCACCTGCTGCCGCATCATTTGCGAATAGATAAAGCGGCCATCCTTTAAAGGTCGTTTGCTGTGAACCGTCATCACGTGTTATGGCACCAAAGTCACTTGCGTTTAGGCCATTATCTAATGTTAATTCATCTGTAAAGAATATTGGCCAGGCATCTGTACAGCCTCCGTTACAATTAGATGTTCCTTTGCTGTCAGGCGAAAAGAAGTACAATGTAAACCCATCTGAGTTGGTCAGTACGTTACCGAAATTTGCGTCGTTATTTAATCGTACGGCATTATTTTGAACCGGTGGTGGGTTCGTTGTGCCTGGATCATAATCATCACTGCTACAAGCTGTTAGCAGTAAAAGAGTGAACGAAAGTAAAAATAAATTTTTCATGATTGTTTTTATGTATTAATGATTATTATGTTAAAATTGTTTGATGCTGCATGGATGTATTAGAGCTATGAACTTTGCATTTACAAAGTGGCGGAACAAAGGTTTCATCTGTAATATGATCTCCTTTTTGCGGATGCCCCAATGCCATTAATGTGTTTAAAACTTCAGATACCTGATTCACTTTGTTGAAATTGAATACTACCAGGGAATCTGAAGGGTAGAGGGCAACATTCCTTATGTTTTGCACATTCATTATTCGTTTCTTAATAGGCGTTATACAGTCGGTGCAAAATGGATTTTGCACAAAAATTCTGGCTAAACTTGTTTTCATAGTCATTTGGATTTTAGAAGACTCTTGAAAGGTTAAAACCAAAGAAAACATCGCCATCTCCCCAATCTCCGGTTGCTTGCCCTAAGAATGTATTTACGTTCATGGGCTGCGCATTTGTAAAATGTAGCTGAAACACGTGCCCTCCGGTTTCGAGATCAAAACCAATAGAAAGAGGGTTCTTAAAAGGTGAGTTGGAAGCCCTGTTCAGATGCCAACCATAATCTAAGTTGATAGACCACCTTTTAGTAAGCTTATGTCTTCCGCCCAGGCCGATCGCATATTGCGTATTATCTTGTTGATCAAGGGTAATCAAATTGTCATGAAATAAAGTGGGAATCACTTGTATCGAGAAATTTTTGTTCAATTTACTCGATAGCAGTGCCTGTGTTGAATAACCTAATCTATTCTCGAATTCGAGTTTAGGAAGCTCATCTTCATCGAGTGCAGTATTTATCAGGATACTATTGAATAGCACCAAGGTAAAGGGTAGGCCTCCCTTCTTTTGCCTGAGCAAGCGGAGTTTGAGAGAAGCTTCATACGTCTTTTGGAACGAACTTCTTGAGACCCCAATGTTAATTCCATCAGAGATTCCATAAATCAAATTAAGTCGTGTAACGGCTTGATCGAGACCAAAGAAATCTTTGATTCCTGTTTTTACTGATCCGAACCTGTGTGAAACCACAAAGTATAATTCTTTGTTGGAAACCATTTTGGTAGACTCAAAATTGACAATCTTAAGTCCTTTAAATGCTGCAGTCTCGAAATCCGAATCAAGGCTGTCGGTGTCAATTTCATTGAGTAGGTCATTTTGGGCCATTACTACTAATGGAACTAAGAATAAGAGATAAAGTAATTTTTTCATGTTAGTTATAGTCATTTAGTTAATTATTGATTCGTGTTGCTTGATCAATTTTTACGAGCTCTAATAGGTCATCATAACCAATGCACCTTCCTTTAATATGCAGTTCATTGCCTGGTTTTATGTTGTTTATGTTATGGGTTGTAAAGTTTACCTGAACCTGGTCGTCGAGTATCACTGAATTCTGTTCAATGGACGTTACCTTACCATAGGTTTGAATGACCTTGTCGGTATATTCAGGTGCTTTTTGAGCGTCACTCATGGTCTCACTTAATGCTGTTGGGTTCAAGACAAAATCTATCTTCTCTGTGGCTATATCTCTATGCTCTTTGTACATGTATTGGTAGAGTGCATATGCTCCAATAAGTGCAGCCAGCAGAAAAGCTGTAACGATGTATCTTTTTTTTGACTTCATTTCGCAACCAGTTTAAAATCAAGACTTACAGTTACTTCCTTGGCAATCTTATTACGAACAATTTTCGGAATCGCTATATCAAAATCTGCGGGCGTAACTTTGAACTGGCCGGCCATTGAAATTGTACCAGCTACTTTTTGAACTTTAAGTACTGTTTCTATTTCTTTTTGTTTTCCATGTACTTCCAAAATTCCTTTGACCTTGACTTCGATACTTTTATTTCCAAAATCTTCTTTTGGGTTAAAATCGATCAGTTTACCGCTAAATATTGCCTTGGGATAGACATCTGATTCGATATAGTTTTCATTAAAGTGTTCCTCCATCAAAGAATTTTTAAAACGAAATCCTTTTATCAAGGCGAGTGAAGCTATTTGATTGGTTTCTTCATTATAAATTGCGGTAACTGATTCGTTCGTCGCCTTCACTTCTTCAAAAAGCTTTTCTGAAGCTTCGAAGATCAATACACCATTTCTGTCCAAATATTTACTTTGAGCGAATGAAGATGAGATTGTCAGTGTGACTAGCAGAATGGTGATCACTGCTGGTAATTTTTTTACTTTTTTCATATTGATATTATTGTTAGTTATTGTTCATTAAGGCCGTCTTCAATCCATTGTGCTACCAGGTCAATAGTTGCTTGCGGCAGCCTTCCTGAAGGAGGCATTGCTCTTGGTTCTCCTGTTTGTCTGCGTATCGCTCTTAAGAGTTGTCCGTTTTGTGCCCGGGCCAAGACCTGATCATAGTTTGTTAAAGGAAATGGCGCACCGTTCTGGGGTGGATCGGAATGACAGCCCAAACAATTATTATTTATGATGGCTCTGATGTTAGCATTGTATGTAACCGGCCCATCCGGGTCCACAGGATCTATAAGATCACTTTCACTATCATTGGTACAACCAAGTAGTAGCATCGTGCTGAGCAGAAAAATGAATTTGCTGATGGTTCTCATGTTTTAATTTTTTGTGTTGTTATTGCATGACAAAGCAATGACTAAAAGCTGATTCTAGCCTGAGAAACCTTTGTGAAAGGGAAAAATGAGCTCTGAAAAGGAATATTCGCGTTTAAAGGGAATAGACACTTTTAAGCAGTTGAATGACCGTTGTAAGTCCAATGGAAGCAATAGTGAAACAAGATTCTAATTAGTATCTTAGCCGAAATTTATTCAGGTTAATTAATGAGAAAAGACAGGCTTTATTTCTTCACCTTCTTATCTATTACAATCATCTATAGTATTATAGCCAGTATTGCTTTTCGATACTTAGTCAAGGAAAGTACATTCAAGATTCTCGAAACACATTTGGAGTTCAGCAAGAAAGAAGCGAAGTCTTTTGCTGCGTTGTTGGGTCAGCAGTTGGTACATGGAGTGTCCAAGGATTCTTTAATAGCGGATATCCAACATAGCCTTCAAGGAACCGATCTTCAAATGGGTTTTTTGAGTATTTATGATTGGTCTGGTAAAGTGATTGCACATCCCGATGTTAAAAATGTGGGCCTCCTTGCCAGTTCAAATAACTCGTTTGTTTCATCAGTTAGCGACAACCTTAGCCCGGAGGCGTTTTACAACTTATTGAGTGCCGATCTTGAAGAAAATGAAGATTCGTCGGTCGAAGCAACAGAAGAAAAATCAAAAGTAATAGCGCTTAATTCCATTCCGAATTCAGATTGGATCTTAGCAGCACACATTAGAACAGATAGCATTCGCCTACAAATTCAAGACTTTAAAAGACAGTTTTTAATTATTTTCTTGCTGATGGGCCTATTTGTAGTTATATCTTCTGTTGTCATTCTTCGCCTGTTAGGTAGTTCTTATGAGAAAAAATTAGAGTTAAAAACTGAAAAATTAGAGGATGAAGTAATTAATCTCTCGAAATTAAATCGGGCGGTAGGAGACTATCAGCAAAAGGTAATCGAGCGAGAAGCCACTAGCGAAAATGAATCTAGTTCAACTAAAAAGCGAATTCTAACCTACGTTAGAAATGAACTGGTACCGGTATCCACAGATGAAATTGCATACATTTTTACGGAAAATACCATTACCTATGTAGTTTGTACAGACAGTAAGCGTTCTACCACCAATATAAGCTTGGACGAGCTCTTTACCCAAATAGACGATTCTTACTTTTTTAGGGCGAACCGACAATTTATCATTTCAATCGCCAGTATTGATAAAATCGTAAAATATGGGAATAATCAATTGAAGATTTTAGTAACTCCAGGTTCTGAGAATAGCATCATCATTAGCAAGAATAAAGCGGCTCAGTTCAAGCAGTGGTTAAATTCATAGGAAATGGAAGTAATTCGGTGACTTCATTAAATTCTCCTTTGACATTTATTGTTAATATTTAACAATTCTTTGCGATTCAATAAGTTTTTAACCTTAAAAAATATAGGATTCGCAAAAATTCTGAAAAGGCGCAAAAAAATTTGGATATTAAAGTTTTATAACTGAATCTTTGTTTTAAGAAAGTTCAATTACTTATTGAAATGTTATCAAGAAAGGTGGAGGGAATAGACCCTGTGAAACCTTAGCAACCCTTTACTTGTACAGATGCTCATCAGGCTGGTAATGAAGGTGCTAAATTCTACTCAATTTGATTGTTGGGATAGATAACCAAAAAGAAACCTATTTCGTTGGTTTCATACATCATTTTCTGAATAACATTTTTCTTTGAGTACTATAAAGCCTAGGCTTTTATTTATTAATTCATTAAAAAATAAAGAAAAATGAGCACACAGCAATTCGCGACAAACGCACTACATGCCGGACATGATGTCCAGCATAACGCAGGAACCCGGGCCGTTCCTATTTACCAATCAACGGCCTATGTATTTAATGATGCAGAGCATGCAGCCAATTTATTCGCCTTGGCGGAAACAGGAAATATTTACACCCGAATCAATAATCCTACAAATGATATTTTGGAACAGCGTTTGGCAGCGTTGGAAGGCGGTATTGCCGCTGTCGTTACGGCATCGGGAACATCTGCTATCGCCACCACCTTATTAACCTTACTAAAGGCGGGTGATCATATTGTCGCTTCGAATAGCTTATATGGTGGTACCTACAATATGTTAAGCGTGACCTTACCAAGATTAGGAATTACAACCACATTTGTCGATCCGTCTGAAGCCGACAGTTTTTCTGCTGCAATTCAGGAAAATACCCGGGCTGTTTTCGTCGAATCACTAGGAAACCCTAAGTTAGATATACTCGATTTAGAAGACATTTCAAGACAGGCGAAAGCAGCGAAAGTCCCATTAATTGTCGATAATACAGTAGCGACTCCTTATCTGTTAAAGCCAATTGAATACGGAGCGAATATTGTGATTCATTCGCTAACAAAATATATCAATGGCAACGGCACGGCTTTAGGTGGTGTTATTGTAGATGCGGGTACCTTCGACTGGAGCAACGGAAAGTTTCCGGAATTCACCGAACCATCACCGGGTTATCACGGATTGGTCTATCATGAGGCCCTGGCAGAAGCAGCGTTTATCGCCAAGGTACGTATCGAGGGCCTTCGAGATTTCGGTGGCGCGCTAAGCCCATTTAATGCTTTCCAGATTATTCAAGGCCTAGAGACCCTTCCAATTAGAATAAAACAGCATAGTCAGAATGCACTGGCACTGGCAAAATGGTTACAAGAACAAGATGAAGTGGCCTGGGTAAATTATCCTGGTTTAGAGTCAAGCGCCTATAAGCATCTAGCTGATAAATATTTACCCGAGGGCCAAAGCGGTATTGTCACTTTTGGCGTAAAGGGCGGATATGAATCCGCAAAGACGGTCGCTGATAAAACCGAACTTTTTTCATTATTAGCGAATATTGGTGATACGAAATCTCTGATAATTCACCCGGCGAGTACCACGCACCAACAATTAAATGATGAAGAACAGGAAGCAACAGGGGTGACTAAAGACTTGATTCGACTTTCGGTTGGACTTGAAGATTTAAAAGATTTAAAAGCAGACTTAAAAGAAGCGTTTAAAGCCATTCCAAAATCGGTATTGCAGAGTTAATGAGCGATTTACATTATATAGATATTGATAATTATACCACGCAAAGTGGAACCACAATTTCGATACCATTGTCGTATCAGCTCTTTGGGCAAGCTTTATTTGAAGCTCCAATAGTACTGGTAAATCATGCCTTGACAGGGAATTCAGAGGTGGCCGGAAGCACGGGGTGGTGGAAGGAATTGATTGGTCGTGATAAATGTATTGATACTGATTATTATACGATCATCGCCTTTAATATTCCCGGTAACGGATTTGATGGAAAGGAAGCGTCTTTAATTCATAATTATAAAGATTTTGTTGCAAGGGATGTGGCCCATATATTCGCCTTAGGCCTTCAAAAATTGAAAATAGAAAACCTATTTGCCGTAATTGGTGGGTCAGTTGGCGGAGGTATCGCCTGGGAATTAGCTGCCTTAAAACCTGATTTAATTGAACATTTAATTCCCGTAGCAACCGATTGGAAGTCGACAGATTGGCTCATTGCCAATTGCTTTTTACAAGACAATATTCTGAACAATTCTGTGAATCCGATAGAGGATGCGCGAATTCATGCAATGTTGTGTTATCGTACATCACAATCGTTCAAAGCGAAATTTGATAGAACAGTTAACGAAGATCTAGGCATGTTTAACATCGAGAGTTGGTTAACCCACCATGGTGATAAATTGAGAAATCGTTTTCAATTGTCGTCTTATAAATTTATAAATCAGCTATTGAAAACGATAGATATTTCTAGAAGCGAAGACTTTGAAACTGTTGTTAACAGAATAAAATCTGCGATTCATTTGGTTGCAGTAGATACAGACCTGTTTTTCACTCCTGACGAAAGTCAAGCGACCTATTCGAAATTAAAGGAGAACGGGAATACCGTCTTTTATCATGAAATACAATCCATACACGGGCATGATGCGTTTTTAATCGAGTACGATCAATTGACGGCCTATTTAGAACCGATATTTTCAACGTATAAAGTAAATGTAATATCGTGATGGAAGATACTGGATATCATATAGAAACGGAAGCAATTCGAACACAACTGGAGCGTTCTTCATTTCAAGAACATTCAAATCCGGTTTATCTGACATCCAGTTTTGTATTTGACGATGCTGAAGACATGCGCGCATCGTTTGCCGAAGAAAAACAACGGAATATATACAGTCGGTTCACCAATCCGAATACCTCTGAATTTGTAGAAAAGATATGTAAACTGGAAGGTGCTGAGGCCGGACATGCCTTTGCAACCGGCATGTCAGCAGTGTTCTCAACTTTTGCCGCTTTGCTCGATAGCAATGACCATATAGTTTCATGCCGGTCGGTTTTTGGTTCAACACATGCATTGTTTACCAAGTTTCTACCGAAATGGAATATTGAAACCAGTTATTTTAAAGTTGATGAATACGAACAAGTCGAAAGTTTAATTCAATCAAATACAAAGGTTCTATATGTCGAAACGCCAACGAATCCCGCCATAGATATTTTAGATCTTGAATATTTGGGAGCCATAGCAAGGAAGCATAACATTTTATTTATCGTAGACAATTGTTTTGCGACACCCTATTTACAGCAACCCGCAAGATTCGGAGCAGATTTGGTGATTCATTCAGCTACAAAGTTGATCGATGGGCAAGGACGTGTCTTGGGCGGTGTAACCGTAGGGAAAGCTGATTTGATAAGAGAAATCTATTTGTTCTCAAGAAATACCGGGCCTGCATTATCACCTTTTAACGCCTGGATTTTGTCAAAAAGCCTGGAAACTTTAGCCGTACGTGTTGAAAAACACTGTGAAAATGCACTAGGTATTGCTAATTTTCTTGAAGGTCATGTTAAAATCGATTGGGTGAAGTATCCGTTTCTGAGATCACATCCTCAATATGAAATAGCAAAAAAACAAATGAAATTGGGCGGTAATGTTGTTGCCTTCCAGGTAAAGGGAGGACTGGAAAACGGAAGACGGTTTTTAAATGCAATTAAACTCTGCTCCTTATCGGCCAATTTAGGAGATACGAGAACTATAGTTACACATCCGGCTTCAACAACCCATAGTAAATTGAGCGAAGAAGATAGAATGCAAGTAGGTATTCCCGATGGGCTGGTACGTATATCAGTTGGTTTAGAACACGTAAGCGATATTATAAATGATTTGAGCAAGGCATTGAATGAAATATAGTGATATATTTGTTTAATGCTTTCCAAAAAAACGAAATATGGGTTAAAAGCTTTAGCCTACATCGCACGCCAGGAGTGCGATACACCTGTTCCGATAGGGGCCATTGCCGAAAGTGAGAATATCTCACATAAATTTTTAGAGAGTATCTTATTAACACTCAGAAAATCCGGCTTTCTAGGCTCAAAAAAAGGAAAGGGTGGGGGAGTTTACCTAATTAAAGAACCAAAAGACATTAGAATGGTTGATGTGATTAGAGTTTTAGAAGGACCAATTGCCTTAGTTCCATGTGTGAGCCTGAATTTTTATGAGAAATGTGATGATTGTCCGGATGAGAAAACTTGTACCATCAGCAGGCTAATGATCCAGGTTCGAGATAGTACCCTAACGGTTTTACGAAAGAATACATTAGCAGATCTGATGTAATGAAAACGTTATAGTTCAGAAATTAACATTTTTTTATTGTGTGAGTACTTGTTTGTTAGAAATTTATATATACATTTGTTTTTAAATCCTAGTAATCCTATAGGGTTATTAGATTAATAAATTAGAAACATGCTAAAAGAAGGAATTGACATAGAATACTGGAACAAAGAGTTACGATATAAAACTCCTGATCAGATTATCGATTGGGCCTTACGACTTTCAACAAAGCGAATCGTGACCACAAGTTTTGGTAAATATTCTGCGGTACTGCTAAGTACTTTTCATAGAAAAGATAGACATATTAATGTGGTTTGGTGTGACACAGGTTATAACATACCTGAAACCTATGAGCACGCTACTCAATTAATGCAGAAATTTCAGCTCAATGTTTACACCTATGTACCCACACAAACCAAAGCTTTTATAGAATATACCATAGGTTTACCTTCTTTAGAAGATGGTAATCATTCAAAGTTTACGGAGATTGTGAAGTTGGAACCATTCAGGCGTGCTTTAAACGAGCATCAACCTGATATTTGGTTTACGAATATCAGAATTCGGCAAACAGCATTGAGAAGTTCAAAAGATATATTGAGCTACAGCAAAGACGGAATACTGAAAGTGAGCCCCTTTTATTACTGGACAGACGACGAATTAGACGCATATTTAGAGGCGAATGATTTACCTAAAAACAGCACCTATTTTGATCCAGTTAAGGCATTAGAGACACGCGAATGCGGTATTCATTTACAATAAATCATGCAAAGTTTTAGAACAGAAATAGAGAATCCCGTTGTTGAAAGAGATATTATCGAATTAGAAAAAAAAATTCGATTGTTCAAAGAAGGCAACGTTGATGAAGAACGTTTTAGGAGTCTTCGTCTCGCACGTGGTGTATATGGACAGCGTCAAGAGGGAGTGCAAATGGTTCGTATTAAACTGCCCTATGGTAAAGTAGTAAGCAGGCAGTTGCACAGAATTGCCGATGTTTCGGATGAATATTCTCGAGGGCGCCTCCATATTACCACACGTCAAGACATTCAAATTCACTATGTCGATCTTGATCGTACGCCTGAGTTATGGGCAGAACTTGAAAGAGATGATGTCACGCTTCGCGAGGCCTGTGGAAATACAGTACGTAATGTAACTGCATCTGAGACGGCAGGGATTGATATTAATGAACCTTTCGACGTTTCACCATATGCTGATGCCATATTTAGATTCTTCTTACGTAATCCCATTTGCCAGGAGATGGGCAGAAAGTTTAAAGTTTCATTTTCAGCTTCTGATGAAGATACCGGATTATCATACATGCATGACCTTGGATTTATCGCTAAGATTAAAAATGATGTACGCGGATTTAAAGTGATGCTCGGTGGAGGACTCGGTTCACAACCACGTCATGCCGATGTGATGTATGAGTTTTTACCTTCAGAAAAGATCATTCCCTTAATGGAAGGTGTATTGCGTGTTTTTGATCGTCACGGCGAGCGCAAAAGCAGGGCCAAGGCTCGACTTAAATTTTTAATTAAGGAACTGGGCTTGGAAGCTTTTAAAAGATTGGTTGAAGAAGAACAAAAAGCCATTGCTCAAAAAGTAGTTCCAATAGACTTTGAAAAATATTTGGTCTCAAAACCTACAGATGTCGATGCTCCCGAAGTAGCTATTACTGATGACAAGTCTTTCCAATTGTGGAAGTCAACGAATATCATCCCTCAAAAGCAAAAAGATTATGTAGCCATAGGTGTCAAAGTTCTTCTGGGTGATTTTTATACTGATAAAGCGCGCTTGTTAGCAGATTTGGTTGAAAATTACGCGGCTGGCGAATTGAGATTAACCTTACGTCAGAATATTTTGATTCCCTATGTACATAAAGACCTTATACCATTTTTTTATCAAGAACTAAGTAAAATGGGTTTTACCGAAGTAGGATATAACAAAGCCGTTGATATCACTGCTTGTCCTGGAACAGATACCTGTAATTTAGGTATTACCAGTAGTACCGGCATTGCGGAAGAACTGGAGCGCGTTGTAAAAACCGAATATCCACACTATCTGAACAACAAGGATTTAGTAATTAAAATAAGTGGCTGTATGAACGCTTGCGGCCAGCATAATATGGCCAATATCGGCTTTCAGGGGATGTCGATACGCACAAAAGATAAGCTCGTAGCACCGGCATTACAAGTGTTACTTGGAGGAGGTAATCTTGGTGGCGGCAACGGTTATTTCGCTGACAAAGTGGTAAAAGTGCCTAGCCGTCGAGGGCCTGAAGCCTTGCGTCGTATTCTCGATGATTATGAAGCCCATGCAGATGGAAAGATCTTTATAGAGTACTATCTTGAGAAAGGGGAGAAATACTTTTATGATTTACTTACTGACCTTTCAGACAGCACCAATTTGACTGAACAAGATTTCATTGATTGGGGAAATGAGGAAAAATATATAAAGGCTATTGGTATTGGAGAATGTGCCGGCGTAGTAGTAGATCTGGTAGCAACCCTATTCTTTGAGTGTGAAGAAAAAATTGAAGCTGCCCATGAGGCGCTCGAGAATAAGGTTTATTCAAATGCTATTTATCATGCTTATAGCGCTATGATTAATGCGGCAAAAGCCTTGCTCATCGCTGAAGGCGAAAAAACCAATACGCAAGCGGGAATCATCAAGCGATTCGATGAACTTTTCGTCAGCGCTCAAAGGATTCATTTAGAGCACTCGTTCAGCGATATTGTATATCAAATTAAAAAATATGCTCCTACCAAGGAGTTTGCCACTAATTATATCAAAAATGCAAAGACATTCTTAAATATGGTAAAGGAATTAAGGGCGGAAGAAGTAGTCAATGAATGAAAGATCATGAAAGCAGCAAAATTATCAGTGGTAGGTGCCGGGCCGGGTGACCCGGATTTAATTACGCTAAAAGCCATTAACACATTGGCTTCGGCGGATGTGATTTTATATGATGCTTTGATTAACACTATGCTGTTGGACTACGCAAAGCCCGATGCTGAACTCATATTTGTCGGTAAGCGAAAAGGATGTTATGCCTATCAGCAAGCGCAAATTAATGAACTTATAGTGAGTCGAGCGAAATCCGATGGTCATGTTGTTCGCTTAAAAGGAGGTGACCCATTCATTTTTGGGCGCGGAGCAGAAGAAATGGAATACGCTGCGCAGTTCGGTATCGATGTTGAAGTTGTGCCAGGCATTTCATCGGCCCTGGCTGTTCCGGCATATCAAAATATACCAATGACCAAAAGAAATTACTCAGAAAGTTTTTGGGTAATTACAGGTACCACAAAAGAGCATAAATTATCGAATGATGTGTCCTTGGCCGCACAATCTACCGCTACAGTTGTTATTCTAATGGGAATGGGAAAATTGCATGAAATCACTTCAGTTTTCAAATTATTTGGTAAGGGAGAAGCACCTGTGGCGGTTATTCAAAATGGCACACTACCCAAAGAAAAAATGGGTATCGGAACTGTTTCAAATATTGTGGATATCGTCAAAGAAAAACAATTGCAAAATCCGGCGGTAATAGTCATTGGTGAGGTGGTAAAACACAGAGAACGACTCTTGAATATACAGCGCGAAGTACAATTAAAAGAAGTAATATGTTAAACGAGAACAAGAACGAATTGTATCCTATTTTTCTAAAGGTATCTGAATTAAATGTATTGATAGTAGGAGGAGGGAATGTTGCTTTAGAAAAGCTGACATTTCTTTTAAAATCAAGCCCGAATGCAAAAGTAGCATTAATAGCGATGGACTTCTCAAAAGAGGTTCTTGAACTGGCTAAAAAATATAATATATTGACCATGCAGCGTCCATATTCCAAAAACATTCTTTACAAACAACATATAGTCATAGCGGCAACGAATGACACCAATGTGAACCGTCAAATGTATAATGATGCGAAAGCAAAACAATTACTCATCAACGTGGCTGATACGCCTGAATTATGTGACTTTTACCTTGGTGGAATTGTTACTAAGGGTAATATTAAAGTTGCTATTTCTACCAATGGAAAGTCACCAACTATGGCAAAGCGACTACGCCAGTTTTTTGAAGCTGTCATACCGGAAGAAGTTGACGATTTAGCCAAAAACCTTAACAAGTTTCGGAAGACAATTAAAGGTGATTTCAGTCGAAAAGTAACCACTTTAAACAAGTTAACCGAAAGTCTTGTCAAGTAAATTTTATAATTCCTTTCCAGGAAAATTTCAAATCTTTTAAAAAATGATCAAAACAGATATATTGATAATTGGCGCCGGGCCAACAGGATTATTCACGGTTTTTGAAGCCGGATTGCTAAAATTAAAGTGTCATTTAATAGATGCGCTACCACAGCCGGGAGGACAATGCTCAGAAATCTATCCGAAGAAACCAATTTATGATATTCCGGGTTTTCCCGAAATCCTTGCTGGTGATCTTACCAGGAATCTTGTGGAACAAGGCAAGCAATTTCAACCGGGATTTACCCTGGGGGAGCGTGCAGATACGATAGAAAAGCAAGATGACGGTTCATTTATAGTAACAACCAATAAAGGCACCAAGCACCAGGCACCGGTTGTGGCAATAGCAGGTGGTTTAGGGTCCTTTGAACCCCGTAAACCGCAATTGGATACAATTAACCGTTATGAAGATAAAGGAGTAGACTATTTTATCAGAGACCCTGAAAAATACCGGAATAAAAAAGTGGTCATTGCCGGGGGAGGTGATTCGGCACTCGATTGGAGTATCTTTTTGGCAGATGTAGCTTCTGAACTCACTTTGGTGCATCGCAGAAATGAGTTCAGAGGCGCATTAGATTCAGTAGAGAAAGTTCGTGAACTAAAAATGTTGGAAAAAATAAATTTAATTACCCCGGCTGAGGTGGTTGACCTTAAAGGAGAAGAACATTTAAATGCAATTATTGTTGAGAAAGAAGGAGAAAGAAAGTTTATCGAAGCCGATTACTTCATTCCATTATTTGGTTTATCCCCTAAATTAGGCCCAATAGGTAATTGGGGCCTGGAAATTGAAAAGAATGCCATTAAGGTGAATACATTTGATTATCAGACAAACGTACCAGGTGTTTTTGCCATCGGTGATGTCAATACCTATCCTGGTAAATTAAAATTGATTTTATGTGGTTTCCATGAGGCCACGCTCATGTGTCAATCGGCCTTTAAAATTATTCATCCTGATAAAAAATACATATTAAAATATACTACCGTAAGTGGTATCAATGGCTTTGATGGAAGTCGTAAAGAGGCGCCTAAAGCCGTGGTTCAGGCTATTGGTTAATTTTATTTTACTTGAATTACTTTCGAAGAGAAAGTTAAGATTATCATAAAACGTATGTTAATCGTAATGTAAGTAATGGTAGCCCGACGGATTATTGTAAATTTAAATTTGCTTTGTT
>JASJDL010000047.1 GCA_030065775.1 Flavobacteriaceae bacterium
CTTTAAATGTAGATGCCCATGGTCTGGATGAAATGGACAACAAAATACTCTCAACGATCATTGATAAATTCAAAGGTGGCCCCGTAGGAATAAGCACCTTGGCGACCGCCGTGGGAGAAAATGCCGAAACTATTGAAGAAGTATATGAGCCTTTTTTAATTCAGGAAGGTTTTATTATGCGCACACCCCGAGGCCGCGAAGCCACCGAATCGGCTTATAAACACTTGGGCCGCATTAAAACAGGTCAGCAGGGAGGGCTTTTTTAAATGCCTACCTATAAGTACCCCAATAGTATTTCATTTTTCAGATTTCTTTTCAATTCATCGGAAATCACAAAAAATCCAATCCCATTTCAACGAAAATGGTTTGAAGAAAAAGGTGATTCTTTTTCAGTATGGTCACCATTGCGTGGACATATTATATTGACTCGCGATGCCAAAATTTCTAAACAAATACTTCAGAAAAAGCATAAGATCTATCATAAATCAAAGCTGCAAACAAAATTTTTATCTAAATATGTGGGCTACGGACTTCTAACATCCAGTGGCGATTATTGGCTACAACAGCGAAGATTGATTCAACCCGGGTTTCACAAAGAGAAAATCCAGAATTTGGTTTCGATCACACAAGCTTCCATAGATGAGGAAGTCGGCAAGATTGAAACAGGTCAATTCACAGACCTCTATCCCATTATGAATACCTTGGCTTTTGAGGTTGTTGCAAAATCGTTATTTGATTTTTCAGCAAGTAAAGATACAATGCGACGATTACAATCGATTATTGAACAGCTTCAAAGATTCATTGTAAAAGAAATTCGTCAGCCACATAAAAAATTGAAGTACTGGTTGTCTGGTGAAATTCGATATCATATGAAATTGGTAAAAGAAAGTCGCGAGATCGTCCTCTCGATCATTGAGCAAAGGCGGCGATCTCACCAACGACACGATGACCTCTTAGACATGCTCTTGAACGCAAGATATGAGGATGGCACTTCAATGACCAATGATCAATTAATTGATGAAATTTTGATCTTGTTTGTTGCGGGCCATGAAACGACTGCCAATGCACTCACCTTTACCTTATCTTTACTAGCACAGCATCAAGAGGTTTTAGCAAAAGCCGCAGCAGAGACCGCCGAAATTTCTGAAAAGAAGTTTTCAAATTTAGAAACTATCGCCAATCTCAACTATATCAGAAGTTGTATCGAAGAGTCAATGCGGCTGTATCCTCCGGCCTGGATAACTGATCGAGTGGCAACGGAAGATGATTTTCTGGGAGATTATCATATTAAAAAAGGAACCTTATTAGGTATTTCCATTTATGAATTACATCGAAGTAAACAGTACTGGCAGAACCCCGAAGTTTTCGATCCTGGCAGATTTTATGGCAATAAAAAGATTGATACTTCCTATTATTTACCCTTTGGAGCCGGCCCCAGGTTATGCATTGGTAATAATTTTGCCATGTTTGAAATGATTTTAGCCATCAATACCATTTTGAAAAAATTCGAAATACAATCCGATAATAAACCCATTGAATTCCTACCATTAATTACATTAAAACCAGTGGGCATTAAACTTAAATTTTCTTCTATCAGCTAGAAAGTAAATTACAATAGTGATCTATTTGTTCTACTATTTGAATGAATTGTGTCAATTTTTACACTTAAAATACTCTTTCTTTACCCTTAAGAATTTGGTATTGAGTCAAATGTTCTATAAATTAATCTTCTAAAAACTTGCCATGCCCATTTTCATGGACAGACATATTGTTCCAGGTATTGAAGCTAAGCATGCCGCTGAGGCGCACCGCGCCGACATTATGATTCAGGATGAGTTTGGTTGTAGATGTATGACTTATTGGGTCGATGAAGATCGTGGCAGTGCATTTTGCCTGATTGATGCTCCAGATATCGAATCTGTTGAAAAAATGCACCACCGTGCTCACGGACTTGTTCCCCATGAAATAATTCAAGTAAATAGTAATGTTGTAGAAGCATTTTTAGGCAGAGTAGCAGACCCCCATGGTTATTTTGATACTGAGGATCCTGAATTAAAGATTTTTAATGACCCCGCATTTCGAATCATTTTGATTGCTGAAATTCAAAATCTGGTCTTGCTTCAGTATCAACTAGGCAAGGATAAAGTCAACCACCTGATCACCTTATATAATGAAATTCTGCGCGAGCAAGTACTTCAACATGAAGGTCGTGAAGTAGAAACTGAAGGTGAAGGTTTCATCATCTCTTTCGTCTCAGTAACACAAGCGGTAAATTGTGCAACAGCAATTCAAAAGAAACTTCATGTTGCCGGAGATTTGCTTCAATTAAAATTAGGTTTAAACGCCGGAATGCCGGTGGATAAAAGTAAAGACCTGTTTGGTGATACGGTAAAAATGGCCAAATATTTATGTATGATTGGAGGCGATAACCAGATAATGATGGCCTCGATTATACGGGAAATTTATAAGGAGGATGGTAAAAACAATATTCACAACAAGAACAATTTTAAGTGGATAGACCCCATAGATGAAAACTTTGTCCAGCAACTTTTCGATATACTTTCTGAGCACTATCAAAATCCGCAATTTCATATTGAGCAATTCTGTAAAGAAATGTCCATGAGTAAATCAAAACTTTATAGAAAGTGCACTTCTTTAACAAGATTTTCTCCTAATTCACTACTTCGGGAATACCGTCTTTTAAAATCACTTGATCTACTTAGGACAGGACGTAATATTTCTCAGACGATGTTTGACTGTGGTTTTAATAGTCCTTCTTATTTCACCAAATGTTTTCAAAAACGTTTTGATATACAGCCATTGACCTATCTTAAAGAGATGGTTTAAAAAGATCTTTTTCTTCTAATTATTGACTTAAATAAACAAGCGCTTGTCCTGAGCATAAAATAGCTTTGTGGTATAACTTTTAAATTAAAATCCATGAAGACTCCATCGCTGGTACTATTGTCAATACTTTTTATTGCTATGAGTTTGAACGCTCAAGAAAAAACTGACTCCATTAATTCAAAAAACAGACCTATTATGAAAACATATTTAATTGAACGTGACATACCAAACGCAGGACAATTTAGCCAAGAACAATTACAAGGCATTTCCCAAAAATCATGCGCCGTGCTCAAAGAAATGAAGCACGTGAACATACAATGGCTGCAGAGCTATATAGTAGATAATAAAGTTTATTGCATTTACAAAGCAAAAAACAAAGAGCTAATTAAAGAACATGCCAGGTTAGGAGGCTTTCCTGTAAATTCTATTACAGAGGTGTCAAGTACTATTAGTCCAGAAACAGCAAAATTAGTTGATAAATAAAAAACACCACTATGAAAAATTTTAAATTACTGCTACTTCTTGTAGCAATCAGCATCGTAGGTTGCTCAGACGATGATGAACTACCTAAAACACAATTAGAGCTAGAGATTGAACAATTACAGACTGCAATGACTGAATATAAGGATTTTGATACCGCTAAGGCAAATGGCTATGACGTAGATGTCACAGGCTATAGAACTCAAATGGGCCATCACTTTTTAAACGCTACACTGTTGGATAACACATTTGAATTGGAAAAGCCTGAAGTACTCCTTTACTCACCAGATGAAAATGGTGGTCTGAGATTTGTGGCAGCTGAATACGGTATTCCCATTACAGATATGAACAATCCGCCGCCTCCACCGGAAGGATTTACCGGCAGTGCAGATGTTTGGGAAATTAATACAGAATTTAATCTTTGGACCTTGCATGTCTGGATTGAGTTAGAAAATCCTGATGGGATTTTCAAACCCAGGAATCCAATATTGCCTTAAAACAAATTTTGTTCTTCATTCTAAAATGAAAGCTGAAATTTTCAGCTTTCATTTTTAAGAATTTTTCTCATTATGTTAAAATTAAAAACTTGGTTCATATAGTCTTTTAACATTTTGGGAAAGCCTTAACTTCTTTAAGAAAAGTCTTAACAAACCTTAGTGTTTGCTTAACAAAACTTCAGCTTTTCTTTAACGGTCAACAGGTTCTTTACTGCCTACATTTGAGTAACAAAATGCACAAAAACAGCGCTGATGAAATAACTGAATGAGAAAATATGTAACGAAAACTTACTATTAATCTTTAAAACTAAGCACCATGAAAAAACTTATTATTTGCCTTCTTTCACTAGGCCTATTTAGTCTTGGAACAGCCCAAACTAAAGAAATTAAATTAGAAAATGTAACTATCAGACCTTTAAACCTGAACTATTTAAAGAAAGTTCAGGATAAAGAAACCCCTGAGTTTGTAAAAGCTTTAGAAAATAGAGCCGCTCGTTATGATATTACAGAGTCTCCTGTTTTCAAGCGTGAATTCGATGCCTATGAGGTGGTTTTCGATGCCATCAAAAAAGATGGTGCCGACGGAACTATTATGGTCACCTTTGACCAAAATGGTAAAATCTTAAGCGCTATTGAACGCTATAAAAATGTATCGTTGCCAAAATCTATTAGAGATGTTTGCTTACAAGAATATCCCGATTACAAGATACATAAAGATTTTTACCTGGTTTCCTACGATTATGATGAGAACAGTGTGAAGAAGATCTACAAGGTTCAAATGAGAAATGGTACCAGTAAGAAGAACTTGAAAATAGATGCCAATGGCGTCATTCAGTAAAGTGAATCAATCTCTGTACAAAATAAAACCGGGGCATCTCCCCCCGGTTTTTTCTTATCAGTACTTTAGTTGAAGCACTAAGCAATTATAAAACAATTGCGAGATAATTGTATTTTAGCTTTCATAAAATTGAATTCGAAAGCTACATATACTCATCTTATCAAATCCGAAGCAAAGCGCCTCGGATTTTTATCATGTGGTATCAGTAAAGCTGAATTTTTAGAGGAAGAAGCACCGCGCTTGGAAAAATGGCTAAATCAAAATATGCATGGCGACATGCAGTATATGGAAAACCATTTTGATAAGCGACTTGATCCCACCAAATTAGTGGAAGGGTCAAAGTCTGTCATCTCTCTATTACTCAATTATTACCCGTCTGGAGATCAACAAGATTTAGCTGCCCCAAAAATCTCTAAGTACGCCTACGGTACAGATTATCACTTTGTCATTAAGGACAAGCTCAAAACATTACTGGCATTCATCCAAGATAAAATAGGTGAAGTTCATGGCCGTGCTTTTGTAGATTCTGCACCGGTATTAGACAAAACCTGGGCAGCCAAATCAGGGTTAGGATGGATCGGCAAACACAGCAATCTACTCACGCAACAAGTTGGATCATTTTACTTTATTGCGGAATTAATCGTCGATCTCGAACTGGAATACGATACTCCTGTCAGCGATCATTGTGGAACCTGTACCGCTTGCATAGATGCTTGCCCCACCCAAGCCATTGTTGAGCCTTATGTGGTAGATGGGAGTAAATGTATTTCCTATTTTACCATTGAATTAAAAAATGAACTCCCGGCATCCTACAAAGGTAGATTCGATAACTGGATGTTCGGCTGCGATGTATGCCAGGATGTTTGTCCGTGGAACCGTTTTTCAAAACCACATAATGAACCCTTGTTCAATCCGCATCCTGACCTCCTTTCAATGACCAAAAGAGAATGGGAAGATATCACAGAAGATGTGTTCAAAAAAATCTTTAAAAAATCAGCTGTAAAGCGCACAAAATTTAGCGGGCTAAAGAGGAACATTCAATTTTTAAAGGATTAATCTATCTTTTAACACAAACCTTATACCTTTGTACGCTGATCCTAATTAATTTCTATGAGCACGAGCAAACAGAAACAAGAAGCTTTAAACTACCATAGTTCGCCTAAACCCGGAAAAATTCAGGTCTTACCAACAAAAAAACATTCCACCCAACGTGATCTATCTCTGGCCTATTCACCTGGTGTCGCCGAACCATGCCTCGAGATTGCCAAGAATAAAAAACATGTATATAAGTATACGTCTAAAGGCAATTTAGTTGCGGTAATCTCCAACGGAACGGCCGTTCTTGGCCTGGGCGATATCGGTCCTGAAGCATCGAAACCGGTTATGGAAGGAAAAGGGGTACTCTTCAAAATTTTTGCAGACATTGATGTATTCGATATAGAAGTTGATGCTACTGATGTAGATAAGTTCATTGAAACCGTTAAGGCAATCGCACCAACTTTTGGTGGAATTAATTTAGAAGATATCAAGGCTCCCGAAGCATTTGAAATCGAACGCCGGTTAAAAGAAGAATTGGATATTCCGGTAATGCATGATGACCAGCATGGCACTGCAATTATTTCGGCGGCAGCCTTAAAAAATGCCTGTGAGATTGCAGAAAAAGACATCGACAAAGTGCAAATAGTTGTGAGCGGTGCAGGAGCCGCAGCCGTTTCTTGTACACGCATGTATATTAATTTGGGGGCTAAACTCGAAAATATTGTGATGTTGGATAGCAAAGGGGTCATCCGAAAAGATAGAGACAAGCTAACCCCCGCTAAGGCTGAATTTGCCACCTCAAAGAATATTCACACCTTAGAAGAAGCTATGAAAAATTCTGATGTATTTATAGGCCTGTCTCAAGGCAATATCGTGAGTGCAGAAATGATCAAGTCTATGGCGAAGAATCCCATAGTTTTTGCGATGGCGAATCCAGACCCCGAGATTGCTTATGATCTGGCTGTTGCAACGCGCGATGACATAATTATGGCCACAGGTCGGTCTGACCATCCAAACCAAGTGAATAATGTGCTCGGGTTTCCTTTTATTTTCAGAGGAGCATTAGATGTTAGAGCGACAGCCATTAACGAAGAAATGAAACTGGCAGCAGTGCATGCATTGGCTGATCTGGCGAAACATCCTGTACCTGAACAGGTGAACATCGTTTATGATGAAATAAATCTAAGCTACGGAAGAGATTATATTATTCCCAAACCATTTGATCCAAGACTAATTTATGAGATTCCTCCGGCTATTGCCAAAGCAGCGATAGATTCGGGTGTTGCTACTGAACCTATAACAAATTGGGATGCCTATCGTGACCAACTTATGGAGCGCATGGGTAATGAGAGTAAAGTAGTACGACTACTTCACAATAGAGCAAAAGCCAATCCTAAAAGAGTTGTTTATGCAGAAGCGGATCATCTGGATGTTATGAAAGCTGCACAGTTCGTACATGATGAGGGCATAGCAAAGCCCGTTCTATTGGGTGACAAGCAGATCATAAAAGAGCTTATGGACGAATTGGGCTTCACGGGTAATGTGGAAATCATAGATCCACGCGATCCAAAAGAACAAACCCGGCGAAATCGTTTTGCTAATAGTTATTGGAAAGCAAGACATAGAAAAGGTGTCAAACTTCTAGATGCTCAAAAACTAATGCGTCAGCGCAATTACTTCGGTGCTATGATGGTCAATGAAAATGAAGCAGATGCCATTATCACCGGTTATACCCGAAACTATGCTTCTGTTATTCGCCCTATATTGGAATTAGTAGGTATGAATGAAGGGGTGACGAGAATTGCGGCAGCGAATCTTATGCTGACCAAACGTGGTCCTGTGTTTCTGGCTGATACGACGATCAATGTCAACCCTAATGCCGAAGAGTTGACAAAAATTTCACAGCTTACGGCCTCATTAGCCAAGATATTTAATATCAAGCCAAATATTGCTATGCTTTCCTATTCCAATTTCGGTTCTTCAACAGACGAAAATGCTAAGAAAATTTCTAAGGCAATTAAGAATATTCATGTCGACTTTCCGAATGTAGTTATCGATGGTGAAATTCAAGCTGACTTTGCACTAAACCCGGAACTTCTAAAAAAAGAATTTCCTTTTTCTAAACTTGTGAATAAAAAAGTGAACGTACTAATTTTTCCAAATTTAGATTCAGCGAATATCACTTACAAGATGATGAAAGAATTGTATGATGCTGAATCTATTGGCCCCATTATTATGGGATTAAAAAAACCAGCACACATTTTGCAATTAGGTGCCAGCGTTGATGAAATGATTAATATGACCGCTGTAGCGGTAATTGATGCACAAGAAAAAGCCAAGTTTTAATTAAAATTTGTTTATTTGTAATCAGGTTCAATTTTCAATTTATTTCTATGACATAAAACTACTTCTAAGTCACGCTAAAAACTACAGGGATTGTTAAATACAAAAATTATGTAGCTTTGGCGATTAAATTTATGATGGATGATCACTCATTTACGAGGAAAGTTAGTTGAAAAGAACCCTACATATGCCATCGTTGAATGTAACGGAGTTGGCTACTTTTTAAACATTTCGCTAAACACCTATTCCAAGATTCCAGATAGTGAGGCTGTAAAGCTGTACACCCACTTATCAATTCGCGAAGATGCCCATACTTTATTTGGTTTTGCCGATAAAACAGAGCGTGAAATCTTTAGACTGCTAACATCGGTTTCAGGAGTTGGACCTAGTACCGCCAGAACGATGTTATCATCAATGACTTCAGATCAAATTCAGCAAGCCATTGCTTCTGAAGATGTCTTGGTTATCCAATCTGTAAAAGGTATTGGGGCAAAAACTGCCCAGCGCGTCATTGTTGACCTTAAAGACAAAATTTTAAAAACCTACGAACTTTCAGAAGATGCTGTTAAAACTGACAATACCTTAAAGGAAGAAGCGTTATCTGCATTAGAGGTTCTTGGATTCTCTCGCAGACAGGTCGATAAGCTGGTACAAAAGATTATTCAAGAAGCACCAAGTATAAGTCTTGAAGAGATCATTAAACAAGCACTTAAAAACTTGTAATTCTTTTGAAAATTAACACTGCTAAAATATATCTTTCGTTTGTGTGTTTTGTGTTGTTCGTTCCAGTGGCAACCCTTGAAGCGCAAGTGACTCCTTCGGCTCCCAAAAAAGCCGATTCTACAAAAGCAGTTCAACAAAGAATAGATACCACTAGAGTAGATACTATAAGGCCCGGGCTTCGTTATCCATTTAGCGCAGCGCAGAAAGGAAGTTTATTCCTGAACGAACTTCGACAAATGGAGGTAGTCTACGACCCTACTCGTGAACAATATATTTTTCTGGAAAAGATTGGAAATTATTACATCGAGCATCCGTTTTATATGACCAAGGAAGAATATAAAAAGTATCGCTTACAAAGAGATATAGCAGAATATTTTAAAGAAAAATCAACCGCATTCAGTTCCCAAAAAAATAAAGACGAAGCTCAAAAGAATTTACTACCAAAATACTATGTCCGTTCAGAATTTTTTGAAAACATCTTTGGTGGAAATGAAATAGAAGTCAACCCGCAAGGGTCAGTACTGGTAAAAATGGGCGTATTATATCAAAAGGTTGAAAATCCACAATTGTCGGAACGCAACAGGGCCAGCACCACATTTGATTTTGACCAGGAAATAAGTGCCAGTTTAAATGCCAAAATTGGAAAGCGCTTACGAGTGAATGCTGCTTTTGACACACAATCTACTTTTAACTTTCAGAATCAGATCAAGCTAGAATATACACCGACCGAAGACGATATCATCCGTAAAATTGAAGTGGGTAACGTAAGCATGCCCATACAAAGTTCATTGATTTCAGGTGCCCAGAATTTATTTGGTGTAAAGACCGAGTTGCAATTCGGCAAAACTACAATCACCGGTGTCTTTTCACAGCAGCGCTCGCAAACGCGTTCTGTACAGGCACAGGGAGGAGCCACCATTAACGAATTCGAACTACGTGCAAGTGATTACGATGAGAACAGACACTTCTTTTTGGCGCAACAGTTCAGGGATGATTATAATACTTCCCTAGCAGACTTGCCGCTTATAAAAAGCTCTAAATATATCACTAGAATAGAAGTCTGGATTACGAATAGAAACAATACCACCGAAGATGTGCGTAATATCGTTGCTTTAGCTGATTTGGGTGAAACCGACCCGAACAAATTTACACCAGGCAATAATATACTGGAAAGTCCAGGAACTAACCCCGGACCCAGGAATGGTGCCAACACACTTGACGGACTTCTAATTGCCGGTGGAGGCATCAGGAACATTTCAAGTGTTGACAGTGAATTGGCCCTGTTTAACCTGCAGCAAGGTTCAGGATACTCGATTTTAGAAAATGCCCGTAAATTGACCTTAGATATCGACTTTTCGTTAAATCCACAACTAGGATACATTACGCTAAACAGGCAGTTGGCCGACAGTGACATTCTTGCTGTTGCTTATGAATACACAGATACCAGTCGCCCCAACCCCGACAATCCGGATAATCCTTCAGTGTTTCGGGTGGGTGAATTGAGCGGAGATGGCGTAACGGCACCCGATAATCTCGTCGTTAAATTACTGCGGAGTGAAATTCTGAATGCTGAACTTCCTTTGTTTGACTTGATGATGAAAAACGTATATGCCTTACCCGGTGCTTTTCAATTGCAACAAGATGGCTTTCGTTTAGAAGTACTCTATCAGGATGATGAAACCGGTGTACCCATTAATTTCCTGCAAAATGCGCAAACCATAATAGGCACGGAAGCAGTTAGTGAAAAGCCATTATTGAACCTTTTACGATTTGATGTTTTAGATGGTACAAATGCACCTGTAGTTGGCGGTGATGGTTACTTTGATTATATTGAGGGCATTACGATAGATTCTCAGAATGGCTATGTAATTTTTCCTACCGTAGAGCCCTTCGGCGGAAAGGAAGAACCTCCACAACCCGCTTCATTAAGTTCGGGAGAATTAGGTAAAATACTGACAAATCCTGCAGATGATAGATTTGTTTTCGACGAACTCTACGAACAAACAAGGGTTCAGGCCCAAACAGGATTTCAAAACAAGGATAAATACTTCTTAAAAGGATACTTTAAGTCTGAATCAAGAAGTGGTATTCCATTGGGTGCATTTAACGTTTCGCGTGGCTCGGTAACAGTGACCTCTGGAGGTAGGGAATTAGTAGAAGGTGTTGATTACGTTGTAGATTATCAAATCGGAAGTGTACAAGTTATTAATCCCAACTTAATTGCTTCCAATGCCCCAATAAATGTATCTGTAGAGAATAATACCGGCTTCAATCAACAGCGAAGACGTTTTATGGGCCTCGATATTCAGCATATTTTTGATGAGAACTTTGCCATCGGTGGTACGGTCATTAATCTTAACGAGCGTCCATTTACACAAAAACCACAGTTTGGTGCTGAGCCCGTGAATAACACGATGCTAGGTTTTAACCTCAATTATCAGACAGAAGTACCTGCCTTTACAAAATGGGTAAATAAATTACCGAACATTGATACTGATGTCGAATCCAATTTTTCAATAAGAGCAGAAGCCGCCTATTTATTTCCGGGTTCACCAAAAGGTATCGATCTTAACGGTGAAGCCGCCTCATATGTAGACGATTTTGAAGGTTCGCAGATACCATTAGATATTAGTTCACCCCGGCAATGGTTTTTAGCAAGTACGCCACTGAATGAAGTACCAATCGGGGATCCCTTAAATTTTAGGGATGCTACGGTACCACAAGAGTTATACGATAACGGAGTTGATCCACCAGATCTTAATCAAAGAGATAAGTTACAAGTAGGTGCCGAAAGGTCACAGCTAGCCTGGTATACCATTGATAGATTATTTTACGGTTCACAATTAAGACCTTCAAACATCGATGATAATGAATTGTCACGTGCCGAGGTGCGCCGCGTGAATTTTGAAGAATTATTTCCGCAATTGCAACTCGACGTGACGCAGACCAACATTGTTAATACCTTTGATCTGGCATATTATCCTCAAGAACGAGGAAGCTACAACTTTAATGAGCAGGCCACATTGGCAAATAACAATTATGACAGTAATCCGGAAGATAAATGGGCGGGTATCATGCGCTCATTAACTACTACAGATTTTCAACAGGCAAATATCGAGTACATACAATTTTGGTTGTTGGATCCGTATACAAATTATTCTATTACTCCTGAAGAAGGAGGGCCCGTAAATGTGAACCCGGCTGATTTTGGAGGCGAATTATACTTCAACTTGGGAAATGTATCTGAAGATATTTTAGATGATAACAGGCGAATGTATGAAAACGGACTTCCTGGTGATGGCATTAAGATTGACGGTGAAAATGTAACCGACGAATTTTATTCGTTTATCCCAATCAACCAATCATTAATTTATGCCTTTACGGAAGAAGACGCAGAGCGTCCAAATCAGGATGTTGGTTTGGATGGAAGGAACAATACAGAAGAAGCAACTAAATTCTCGACTGCTTTTGGAGAAGATCCTTCTAACGATGATTTTCAATTCTTTCGAGGCGGCGCGTTAGATGCCGCCGATGCCGGGATATTACAGCGCTACAAGCGTTTTAACAAAACACAGGGCAACTCACCTACGATTAATAATTCAACAGAGTCATTCCCAACATCGGCCACTTCCTTCCCTGATATCGAGGATATCAACCAAGACCAGACCATGAGCGATATTGAGAGCTATTATGAATATAAGGTCTCCTTATTTCCGAATGATTTAGACATTGATCGCCCTTCCACACCCGATAATCCGAATTATATTGTTGATCAAAAAGAAGAACAGATCACCCTGGCGAATGGGCAAACGCAAATAGCTAAATGGTATCAGTTTAGAATTCCAATAACCACAGGAACACCCGTTGGAGGCATTAGCGGATTTAATGCCATTCGATTCATTCGTATGTACCTTACCAAATTTAAGGTGCCAGTCGTTCTTCGCTTTGGAGAATTAGAATTGATACGAGGTGACTGGCGAAGGTATTTATTCACCATCAATGACAACAATCCTTTAGATCCACCGGTTGAACTCACCCCGGCCCAAGATCAGGATTTTGAAGTAGGTGTGGTCAACATCCAGGAAAATGAAGATAAACAACCTTTTCCATATGTATTACCACCAGGGGTGCGCAGAGAACGCCTTCAAGGAAGCACCACTGTTCAAGAACAAAATGAACAATCACTATTAGTAAAAGTAAACAATTTACCTCCCGGAGAAACACGTACGGTTTTCAAAAATACACAGTTCGATATGCGAATGTTCAAGAATTTAAGAATGTATGTGCATGCGGCCAGTGTTCCCGGGCTTCCTGAAACCGATGATGGAGAACTAACGGCTATCTTAAGGCTTGGTAGTGATACAAATGATAATTTTTACCAGTTGGAGATTCCCCTTAGGATTACTAAAACAGGGGAAGCTTCTGCAGATAGTATTTGGAAAAATGATCTTGATACACAATTACGTCAACTAGGCCAATTAAAACTAGAGCGCCAATCCAGTAGTTTTCCGCCAAATGAAATCTTTCCCAGCCTGGCGACAGATCCTAATGCAAGAATTCGTGTAAAAGGCTCTCCAAACTTATCGAATATCAGAACCATTATGATAGGGGTTCGAAACGATGCTCTTAATCCTAAAACTGCTGAGTTATGGTTCAATGAATTACGTGTTTCTGACTTCGATAACGAAGGTGGATGGGCGACTGTGGTGAATGCCGATGCGAATTTTGCTGATTTTGCCGATATTTCCATGGCGGGTAGAGCCCATTCACAAGGATGGGGCTCCATCGACCAACGACCCAATGAACGCAGCCAGGAAGATGTCAAGCAATATGACATTGTTACCAATGTCAACTTAGGCCAGCTCTTGCCCAAAAAATCTGGGATTAAAATTCCTTTAAACTATAGTATTTCAGAAGAATTCAGAGACCCCAGATGGGACCCACAATTTCAAGATGTACTCTTTGAAGATTCTCAAGAATCGAATGCCAATAGTGAAAATTCAAGGGATTATACCAAGCGACGGAGCATCAACCTGATCAACGTGCGAAAAGAAAGAACTGACCCTGAAAAGAAGCAGAGATTCTATGATATAGAGAATTTCTCAGCATCTTATTCATTTAATGAAACCTATCATAGAGATTACAATATTGAAAAAGCGTTAGATCAAAACGTACGAGCTGGTGCAACATATAACTACAGCTTTAAACCCTTCACCTTAGAACCTTTAAAAAATTGGAAATTTCTAAAAAAAGGCCGCTATTTAAAATTTTTGAGTGACCTTAATATTAACCTATTACCGTCTTCAATATCAGTAAACTCCAATATTATACGTAGCTTTAATGAACAAAAATCAAGATCGTTAAGTGAGGCGTTGAGAGATATTGAATTGCCAGAATTAATTCAGCGAAGATTCTTCTTTGATTGGGATTATAATATCGCCTATAACTTGACCCGGTCATTACAGTTCACGTTTAGAGCGACTAACAATTATATTTACGATATAGAAAGTGCTGATCGAGAAACGACATTGTTCACTGACTTCTTTAAGATTGACAGGCCCAATAATTACCATCAAACCTTAGACGCTAACTATAAAATACCCATCAATAAAATACCCATTTTTGATTTTGTAGATGCCACCTATCGCTATACCGCTGATTATGATTGGCAGGCGCCGGCAGAAAGTTTTATAGATGACGTAGGTAATACCATACAAAATGCGAATACGCATTCATTGACCGCGAATCTTAACATGACCAAGTTCTACAAAAAAACAGGCATTCAGGATTTAGCGGTTAAGAAAAAACGTCAACCGAAATCTGCTAAGAAAAAAACCAACGACAAACCTACAACGCCCTCAATTTCTAGTAACAGAACAACGCAGAGAGGGCGTATTAATAAAAAGAACTGGTCTACCGGGCAAAAAGTTGTGCAAGGCCTGGTCGATGTAGTGACTTCTGTGAAAAACATACGTGTATCTTACACAGAAAACAACGGTACCATATTACCGGGCTATTCACCGGAAATTGGCTTTCTAGGGAGGGATAATACGAGTGCTGGTTTCGCCCCTACGCTAGGTTTTGTCTTTGGAAGTCAACGAGATATCAGAGACCTGGCACTTGCAAATAATTGGTTAGTAACTAGAGATGTAGATAGTGCTGGATTTAGTAGAACCTATAGCAATACCCATTTCAGAAAGTTAGATATCAATGCTGATGTAAAACCTTTTAAGAATTTTAATATTGAACTCTCCGCGAATCGGGTATTTACCAGAAACCAATCACAGTTGCTTGATCCGGTGGATTCTTTAGGCGTGCTAAAACTTAATGGATCTCCACTGAACGAATCGGGTAATTTCATTATTAGTTATTTTATGTTGCCAAACGCGTTCGATGGTGATGGTGATGCCACCTTTGAAAAATTCAAAGAGAATCGAGCTATTATTCAGCAGCGGTTGGCTCGAAGAGCAGGTCAAGCGAATCTCGATGGTTATGGCGAAAATAGCCCTGAAGTACTATTGCCCGCCTTCTTAGCTGCGTATTCGGGCCAAAATGCATCAAAGGTAAAACTAGGTGCTTTCAGAAATATTCCAATTCCCAACTGGCGTATTAATTATAAAGGATTCATGCAGTTTGGCTGGTTCAAAAAACACTTTAGAAGTTTTAATATTGATCATAGATACAACTCCAGTTATCAGATTATTGGATTCACAAATAATTTGCTTTTCAATCCGGAAAACCCGACGTCCAATCCTGATATAAACGGAAATTACCAACCTGAGAAATTATTTAATGGTATTAATTTGGTTGAGGAATTCAATCCGCTTGTTCGTGTGGACATGAAAATGCGCAATAATTTCTCGCTCAGGGCAGAAGTACGCCGTGACAAGTCTCTAAATCTGAACCTAAACAATAATACCATTACCGAAATACGTGGTAAAGAATATATTTTTGGCCTGGGCTATCGGTTTAAAGATGTAAAACTCAAGATCAAAACCGGCCAGACCACTACAAACTTTAAAGGGGATATAAATCTCAATGCAGATATTGGTATTCGAGACAACTCTACGGTCATACGATCCATCGATATTGACAATAACCAGGTTACCGGCGGTCAGCGATTATTATCTATTAAATTTAACGCTGATTGGGCCTTGAATCAAAGCTTATTAGCATCCTTCTTTTACGATCAGAATTCTTCAAGGTTCCTGATTTCAAATACCTTCCCAAGAAATTCTATCAATACGGGAATTAGTTTGCGCTACACTATTGGAAATTGATCCAAAAAAGTTAAATTCGCAACACTAAAAACAATTAAAATGAATATTCCTTCTGATCTAAAATATACCAAAGACCATGAATGGGTTAAAATCGATGGAGATACAGCTACAATCGGTATCACAGACTTTGCACAAAGTGAATTGGGTGATATAGTCTACATCGATGTCGATACTTTAGATGATACCGTAGAAAAAGATGAAGTTTTTGGCTCAGTTGAAGCCGTAAAAACTGTATCTGACCTATTTATGCCTTTAACAGGAGAAGTTATTGAATTCAATGAAGCTTTAGAAGACAGCCCCGAAAGTGTAAATAAAGATCCGTATGGTGATGGTTGGATGATTAAAGTAAAGATCGAAGATACAGGTCAAATTGAGTCACTATTAGAT
>JASJDL010000048.1 GCA_030065775.1 Flavobacteriaceae bacterium
CTTGCCAATTGCCATTTTATTATCATCGATCATGGCATTGGGTAACCTGTCTGAGAATTATGAATTTGCAGCGGTAAAGTCAGCCGGTATTTCGCTAAGACGGTTTATAAGACCATTAATTGTCTTAATGGTTGTTTTGAGCGGATTGAATTTTTTATTCTTGAATTACGCCTTTCCCAGGGCGGCATTTAAGTTCAAAAATCTACTTTTAGACATGCAAAAAACCAAACCCGCATTGGCCTTGATTCCAGGTACTTTTAACACAGAAATTCCTGGCTATAGTATAAAGTTTGCCGAAAAATATGGTGAAGAAGACAACCTGTTGCGCGATGTACATATTTACTATGATTTAAACAAAAGCAATGCAAATACCAAAGTCATTAAAGCTGAAAAAGGTAAAATCATTTCAGAAGAGGGGAGTAAATACATGACATTGGTGGTTGAAAAAGGGTATCATTATGAAGATATTATCCCTAAAAAAAGAACCTATCAAAAAACCAAGAGTATGCCGTTTACCAAATCATATTTTAACGAGTATACGGTGAACATAGATATTTCTGAACTTAGTGATATAGATGCTTCAGAATACAAGCAAGATCGGGAAATGTTGAGTTTAAACCAACTAAGTTATTACACAGATTCTTTAAAAACCCCCTATGATGAATTTATTCAAAACAAAGCTGAAGGGTTTTATAAAAAAGCAGGTGTGAAGGAAATGTATACGGATTCATTGTTCAAAAAAGATCTTGAACCGTTGGTTTTAGAAAATTTTGACTCTGTTGGAAAGCTAACAGTAATAAACAACGCTTTGATAAATGTTGAAAGTACCTTATCTGATATAAAAAATTTTAAGAAGGTATTCAAGAACAAGCAGAAATTCCTGAATGTCTACAATACAGAATATCACAGGCGGCTGGCATTTTCTGTCGCGTGCCTGGTCTTATTTTTTATCGGCGCACCTTTAGGTTCCATTATAAGAAAAGGAGGTTTTGGACTTCCCATGATATTAGCAATCCTTATCTTTGTAGTTTATTATTTTGTATCGACCCTGGGTAGAAATATGGCACATTCAAGCTCTATAACAGCCCCGGTTGGTGGCTGGTTAGCGACATTCGTATTATTTCCCTTAGGTTTATTATTAATGCGTCGGGCGACTCAAGATAAAGGGATTTTTAACCTGGACCTTTTTTTACAACCCGTGACAGATTTTTTCAAACGATTATTTCAGTCGAAAAATAAATAAAAAATGATTTCAACAAAACCAGAAACATTTAAGCTCAATACCATAAAAGAAGCCGTTAAAGATATTAAAGACGGCAAACTGGTCATTGTAGTTGATGATGAAGATCGAGAAAACGAAGGTGATTTTATTGCGGCTGCAGAAACTGTAACACCAGAAATGATCAACTTCATGTCACTACATGGTCGTGGTCTGATCTGCGCTCCTTTAACAGTAGACCGTTGCGAAGAATTAGGCCTGGATATGATGGTGAAGAACAATACTGTCTTACATCATACGCAGTTCACGGTTTCTGTGGATCTAATTGGTAACGGCTGTACTACAGGTATTTCTGCGCACGATAGGGCAAAGACCATTGAAGCATTGGTCGATGAGAAGACGAAACCGCATCATTTAGGACGCCCCGGACATATTTTTCCATTAAAAGCTATGAATGGCGGTGTGCTGCGGAGAACAGGACATACAGAAGCTGCTATAGATCTGGCCAGATTGGCAGGATTCAAACCGGCGGGAATTTTGGTGGAAATCTTAAATGAGGACGGTTCAATGGCACGTCTACCGCAATTAATGGAAGTTGCAAAAAAACACGACCTAAAGATAGTGTCTATTGAAGATTTGGTGGCTTACAGAATGCAGCACGATTCATTGATTGAAAAGGTTGAAGACTTCAATTTTCAATCCCGTTTCGGAGAATTTCGCTTACGCGCTTATCAGCAAACAACCAATAATCAGGTACACGTGGCCTTGACAAAAGGTGAATGGAAGGAAGATGAACCGGTGCTTGTACGCGTAAATTCTGCGTTGATCAATAATGATATTATTCGACTGCTGACCTCAAAACCAGACGATACCTTTAGCAGAACTTTTAAGCTGATTAATGAAGCAGGAAAAGGAGCTGTAGTTTTCATCAATCAGGAAAATCAGTCATTTAACCTGGTGAACCGATTGAAGATGATCAAAGAGCTACAGGCAGCCAATGAACGTGAAGTGCCGAGAATTATGCCTGACGTCAAAGATTTTGGTATTGGAGCTCAAATTCTGCATGATTTGAAAATTAGCAAATTGCAAATTATTTCGAACAGCCCAACCCTTAAGAAGCGCGTTGGAATTATTGGTTATGGGTTGGAAATTGTTGATACCATTACCTACTAATACTTCTTTTCGTATTTTCGTTTTGTGAGCCTCCTCCGTAAAATACTATATCCTTTTTCTTTGTTATACGGCGAAGTAACGGCTGCCCGTAATAAACTATATGATAAAGGGGTATTGAAGTCTACACGATTTGATATTCCGGTAATTGTGGTAGGAAATTTAAGTGTAGGTGGTACCGGAAAGTCTCCGCAAATCGAATATTTGATTCGATTATTAAAGGATACTCATAAAGTGGCCGTACTGAGCAGAGGCTATAAAAGAACTTCAAAAGGATTTATTGCTGCTGATGAAAATGCTTCCGCGGAAAGCATTGGTGACGAGCCCATGCAGTTTTATACAAAATTCAGGGACCAGGTCATTGTGGCGGTAGATGCCGATCGTGTTAATGGAATTACTCAATTACAGGAACGATTTAATCCTGATATTATATTACTCGATGACGCTTATCAACACAGAAAAGTGGAGCCTGGGTTTACTATTTTACTCACTCCTTATGACAGGTTATATGTTGATGATATGATGTTGCCAACAGGCGAATTACGTGAGAAAGTGGAGGGAGCGGACAGGGCACAGGTGATTATCGTAACGAAATGTCCTGAATCTTTGACCGAGGAAGCACAATTTGAGATTACAAAAAAGTTAAACGTTGAACTACATCAGACCGTATTCTTTACAAAGATTGCTTACAGCAATGACGTAATAGGTAAAAAGGATCAAATTCCGGTTAATGATCTAAGGCATTACGAAATATTATTAGTCACTGGAATTGCCAAAACAAGGCCGTTAACGGATTTTCTGTCCGAACAAAAGATTGATTTTGAGCATCTCGCCTTCAAAGACCATCATAATTTTACGGAAAAGGACTTCAGCAAGATCGAAACGCAGTTTTCTGAGTTAAAATCTGATCAAAGACTCATCCTAACCACTGAAAAAGACTACGTAAGGGCCTTTACCGCTAGAGAGGATGTATACTACCTTCCTATTAAAACTGAGTTTCTGGAGCACCGTAGCGATTTTGACACTTTAATTAAAAAAAGCATCATAAAAGAACTACATTAAAAAAGCGCCTCAAAAGGCACTTTTTAATAACCACGAATGTCTTAATCCTTCGCTTTATTCAAAAGTATGGGTTCTCCAAAACCAAGTTCCCGAAGCCTGTCTTTTTGTGTGGTGGCATCACCAACGAACAAATAGATCATTTTAGTAGGGTCCAGGTATTTTTTAGATAAGGTTTTGACCTGGTCTACAGTCATGTCATTTACAATAGTTTCCCGTTGTTTTACATAATCATTTGACCAGCCATACGAACTCATATTGTCGAGCATATTTAATTTTGAGTTCAGCGTTTCGAAGGCGCGGGCATTACTTTTAATTAAAGCACTTTTTGTAGTTTCTAAATCGCTCTCATTATAGTTTTCACCGTAGTTTTCCAATATTTCTTTTACCAGGGCTGCAGATTCATAAGTAACATTGGAACGCACTCCGCTACCAATGGTAAATGCCCCTGGAATTTTAGTGCCCGAAAACCCGGAGTAGATACCATAGGTATATCCTTTGCCCTCTCTCAATTGCTGCGTGAGCTGAGAAGCGAATCCACCACCACCAAGTATATAATTCATAACTCTTGCCGGGTAATAATCCGGGTCGGTCGCGGCCAGGGCGGGGTATCCGAATCTCAAAACAGACTGTTTCGCTCCAGGAACGTCATAGAAATACACCTGTGATTTTTCAGGTGTTTGATTCATCGCATATTCAGGGAACTGTACTTCTTTGGGGCTCCATTTTTCATTTATCTGAGCAAATGCTTTCTCCACATCAATTTTAGAAATGGCACCAACAATATTAAAATCAGTGACCGAAGGTGAAAAATTGGTACTGTAGTAATTTTTTAAATCATCAATTGTAATGGCACTAACACTTGTCTCTGAGCCCAATAAATTTTGAGAGAAGATGTGATCTTTTCCATAAATCAATAGATTATATGCATTATTAGCAATATTGTTGGGATTTGCCTGTTGCTGTTTGATACGGCTTATTGTACTTTGCTTAATGCGATCAAATTCGTTAGTATCCCAACGTGGTTGTAAAAGTATTTCTTCCACCAGGGCCATAGTTTCTGGAAAATTCCTGGCCAGACAGTTTCCTGCAATCGTTATGCGCTCTCTGCCGGTATACATGTCTATTTCTGCACCTAATTGCTCGATGGCCTCTTCCAGCTCCTGAGGTGTCTTACTTTGAGTTCCCTCAGTCATAACCTGTGCTAACAGATTAGCGACTCCAACTTTGTTTGGATTATCGAGTAATTGACCACCTTCCAAAGCCATTTCAAATCTAACCAAAGGCACTTCATTATTTTCTATACCCGATACTTCTATACCATTCGTCAGTGTTAGCTTCCAGACTTCTGGAGTTGAGACTTTGGGAGTATCTCCATATGGAGGCTCTACAGATCGGTCAAAACTTGAAGGTGTTTTTTCATAGTCGGCGGCAATGCTAGCATCGAAGGTTTCTTCTTTGCCCTGTATAATCTGTTCTTCGACGACTTCAGCCTTTTTCGAATCACTTAAAGCCAATGCTAATTGTCCTTTTGGAACAAAACTGGTCGCTACAAAATTTTTATCCTTTAAATAGGTATTGTAGGCATTCATGACATCCTCTGTTGTCACGGCGAGTATATTCTTCACGTCTTGATCAATATAGCTGGGATCGTCCTTATAGATATCATATTGAGCCAGTTGAAATCCTTTACCCAATACGCTGCCCAATCCATTGTAGAAATCTGTTTCAAGTCCCGCTTTTATTCTATCGAGGTCGTTTTCACTAATGCCATAGGTCTCGAAATTTTTTAGAGCCACATCAATGGCAGTTTTTACACTATCAAGGTCTATATTTTCAAAAGCACGTATACTGATCATCGTCTGTCCGGCGATTTCAGAATTATAGGTGAACATATTTGCATTAGCTGTTAATTTTTTATCTTCTACAAGTACTTTGTAAAGGGGTGCTTTTTTTCCTTCCGATAAGTATTGACATAGAATATCCAGCGCGTATGAATCCTGGCTATAAATGGGTACACCTGGCCAGGTAAGTGTTAATTCGGGTAATCTCGCGAAGTTATCCTCATGATATAATTTTTTAGTACTATCAAGAGTTACAGGTTGCTTGTTCATTCTTGGAATTTCTTCACCTCGTTCAATTTCATCGAAGTATTTCTTCACCCATTCTTTGGCTTGATCAACATCAAAATCTCCGGCTACCGTCAAGGTCACATTATTGGGTTCGTACCATTTATTGAAGAATTCTTTGACATCATCAAGGGTAGCATTTTGTAGATCTTCTAATGAACCAATGACCTGCCAATTATAAGGATGTCCTTCAGGATACAAATTTTTCCCAATTACGTAAAAAGTGTGCCCGTATGGTCGATTGTCAACACTTTGTCTTTTTTCATTCTTCACCACCTGTTTTTCTTTGGCTAAAACAGGTTCAGTGACGGTGTTGATAAACCACCCCAATTTATCGGCTTCAGCCCAGATCATTTTTTCTAATGCATCTTTTGGAACGGTTTGATAATAATTGGTTCTATCTCTGCTGGTAGAACCATTTGCACCGGAACCTCCAATACGTGCGCTCATTTTATCGAGGCCGCCTTTACCCAAATTTTCTGATTCCAAAAAAAGTAAGTGCTCAAATAAATGAGCAAAACCCGTTCTTCCTTCTTTTTCTCTTGCCGAACCTACATGACTTGTTAGAGCGACAGCAACTACGGGGTCTGACCTGTCAATATGAAAAATAACATCCAAGCCATTGTCAAGTGTGAATTTTTCATATTCAACTTTAAATTCGGTCGTGGTTTTCGCGTCTTGTTTTTCAGTTTTACAAGAAATGAAAGAAATGAAAAGTGTCGTGAGTAATAATGAGCGTAAAAGAAATGATTTCATATGTTGTTTATCAGTTGATTGTGACGAATTTAACGAATTAGTAGTTGCTACACCAATAGAAATTGTTAAAAGTATCACGGTCTAAAGGATCTATATTTTTTACTGTAAGCTATATTTTTTTGAAGTATAAATTTTTGACACCGTCCGTATCAATTTTAAATCCGTTGACTTGTCCAAGCGTATCACGCAAAAAGTGAATACCAGAGAGCATATAGGTATTACTTCTGAAAACATCTTCAACAACAGGATAAAAGGTCGTTTTTCCTATTCTAAAATTTGCTCCGGTTAAAAGGTTTTCCTCGACAGTAAATGTGTAAACAATATCAAGTGCTTTATTGAAAAATGTCCCTGAAAAATCTTTCAGGTCTGATAACGATAAATCTGGCACGGTTTCTATTTTGTCATAGCGACTGGCATCACTACCTAAGGAACTCAACATAAAATGATCTTTTTTCATTGTGATTATAATTTCGTTATCACCTCTTAAGTAAAATTGGAACTTGTTATCTGATAGTGCCAATAATGGGGTTTCTTGATTATTGTTCAATCGTTTATATCTAAGCGTGTCATTTTTCACGAATAATTCCCTTACAATACCATTTGTTTTATCCCAGTAAGTTCCTTCATATTTTTTTAATTTTTTATTTGACAATGACTTGAAATCAATCTTATTGTAGTCAATTTCTACTGGTTCTGTGTAGTAATCTTCAAGAATCTCGTTGGCTAATAGCATGGTTGGCATGCCATTGTACCGGTCATTATTTCCGAGAACAAAAGAGACTAAATCATGCGATGGAAACCTAAAGAAGTTGCAGGCATAACCGCCCTTAAGCCCATATTGCCAAGACATTTTTTCCAAGCCTCTTTCTGGATGATCAAAATACCTTCCTAAAGTCATTTTTCCCCAGGTAGAAGCAAATTCTTTTCCGGAGTCTAGCGTGACATAGTTGTCAAGTTGTTGCACAATTTCGAATAGTTTACCTTTTTTATAAAATGCTTGGAACCATTTTGCCAGGTCTTCTGCGGTTGTATATAGATTTGTAGCTCCTAAGGTGAGGTCATTAATTGGGCTGTAAACAGTCTCATCACCAATGGTATATGATTTTGCGAGATTACTTAACATGGCCCGGTCTGCATCGAAGGTAGAATTGAGCATCTCTAAAGGCTCGAATATGTGTTCTTTTATAAATTCTATAAATGATTGCCCCGAAGCTTTTGCGATGAGCTCAGTCATTAAAATAATTTCTGTGTCAGAAGTATGATATGAATATGCCGTACCAGGTACAAAGTTTAGCTTTTTTTGAGAACGGATAATTTTTAAAGCATCCTCTTGAGTGAAAAGATCATTGCTACGAATACCCATGAGCTCTTTTATCGGGTATAAAATGTGTAGTCCACTCGAGTGATTTACGAGATGCTTTATTTTAATAGGTTCTGAGTACTCTGGTAATTCTGGTAAAAAAACTCTAATATCATCCTCCAATGCTATTTTACCTTGCTCTTTTAAAAGCAATATGCCTAACACACTAAATTGCTTGGCGAGGTCATCTACCTGAAATTTAGTTTTTGGTGTTATCGGTTCGCCGGTTTCAAGATTGGCAATTCCAAAACCTTTTAAGTAAATGATTTCCCCATTATGGATCATTCCTGCCGCCACACCTGGTGAATGCTTATTGTTCCACTGCGAAAATATCGTGTCAAACTTTATTTCGCTTTGTGAGAATAATTGTATTGAGAATACTAAGAAAAGTGCCAATACCGATTGTTTCATCATTCCGGATATTTTTTAAAGGTGAATGATTTGTGAATGATTTTCCATTGTCCGCTTACCTTTAAAAGTAACATATAATCAGTGTAAATACGCTTTCTAGCCGGCATTAAGATTTCGATTCTGGCGATGGCAGCATCACCTTCGTAGTCAATTGAAATGACTTTACCGATACGATTGCTCTTTCTTCCCGGTTTTACATTATTAATGTATTGCTTACCTGACCAAGTTTTCAATGAGTCATTCGCTACAAAATAGAGATTGAAATTTTCATCGAAGGCATTTCTTAAACGATCGGGCTCTCCATTTGCTGTACCCTCTATATAATCATGTAACACTTTATTGATTTTTTCGATTTCAGACTGTGCATTAACAATTGAGCATGTAGTTATCAAAAGGATGAGAGTGAATAAGTTTTTCATATGAATAGATTTAATTGTTTAAATTTTCTAGTGCTTTTACAATCTGCTTTGCAACAGAAGCAGCTGCCGTTGGATCTTGTCCTGTAATGAGTCTTCCGTCCACCTTGTAGTAATTATCCCAACCTTTTTCAGAATAAGTAAAATTTCCACCTCGTTCATTTATGATTTCTTCAATTGAAAATGGAAAGGTCTTGTAATATCGGGCTTCTTTATTTTCAAAGAGATCCGGAAACCCGTTGACCTGTTTTCCCGCATAAAGGTAGTTTCCATTTTTATCTTTAAGATGCACGATACCCGCTGTACCATGGCAAATTGCTGAGACGATGCCGTCATTTTCATAAACAGTTAAGGCGATTTTCTGAAGTGTTTTGTTTTCCGGTACACCGAACATAGCAGCACCACCACCGCCGTAGTAGATCGCTTTATAGTTATCAGGATCAATAGCTTCTGCTTTATACGTATTTTTCAATTTGTTCATAAAATTGGCATTATATAAATACTGCTTTTGAATACTGTCAGAGGTACGTAAGTATCCTATGGGTATTGCACCACCTTCAGGACTTACAAAGTCAATCGTATAGCCTTCTTTTACCAAGACATCATAAGCCCATACAATTTCTGCAAAATGATTGGCCGTATTTATATCGGTGTTACCACAGGTGTCTTGATTCGATACAACAAATAAAATGTTACCCTTTGAAGTCTTGTCTTTTAACGTCGCAGAACAGCTGATTAATAAAGCAGTAGCACAGAGAATGATGAGATACTTCATATACAATTGATTTTAGTATCGCTAAAATGGTTGTTCTCTGATAAAAATGATTTTGGACTTATAAATCAGAAGTTCGGATTTATAAATTTGAACCGTTTTTAAATTGTGCAGGGGTGGTACCCGTCAACTTTTTGAAAGTGGTAAAGAAAGTAGATTTAGAATTAAAACCGCATTCGTAGCCAATGGCTTCAAGTGTGAGCAGACCATTTTGACGTAGCATTTTCTTGGCAGCCGCTATGCGATATTCATTGATAAAAAGGGAGAAATTCTTTCCCAGGTTATCATTCAATAATTGTGAAAACTGATGTGTAGTTAATTGTATCTTTTTTGCCACATCAGAAGACTTTAAATTGGCATTTTTAAATAATTCTTCTGCTTGCATTGTTTGTTCTAATTTTTCAAGTAATTGAGTGGCCTGACTGTCGTCAATCTTCTTATCCATATATTTTTCAAACCTACTAAATAAAACAGCATTTCTATTTTTACCGAAGAATAAGAATAGTACCAACAAATACAGTAGAAATGAAAAGGCCAAAGCTCCGGAAATATAATCGATAAAACTTGTGAAGTAATAAGCCCCTAAAAGGATCAGATTGCCGATCAAGAGGCTCAATAGCCATACATCTAATTTTTTTACCTTTTCATTCTTCTTGAACAACCTTTTTAAGCGGGGTCTTAACACAAAACCCGTTGCCAAAATATAGCCAAACCACTGTATGTAAATAGTTTTGATTATATAGGGTCGCCAGAGCTCTACATTTGTTTTAAAGGGGTATATCCAACCGACAATGAGCGCAATGGGTGCTAAAATAGCAATATGATACTTCCAGGTTTTTTTAATGGTACTTTCAGGTTTTACAACTGATACCACATAGAAATACAAAAAGGGTCCGATAAAAAAGCACGCGGTTAAACCAAACTGTAAGTAATGAAATGAAAGATCACGATTAAAATAAAAGAATACAGATTTACCAACTCGAATACTCAACATTAGTAAAAAAGCACCTAAAAATTTATTAGAAATATGCTTTGGCTTGACGAAGATTAGAAAATAAAGGCTTAAAACCAAGCCATTAAAGGCACCTAAGGCGCTAAAGAAGAATAAAAGTTCCCGGCTAAATTCCATTCAAATTACCACTAATTTGTGCTAAAGATATTAATTTGCCGGCAAGTTGTATGTTAAAATAAAAAGCGCCCTCGAGCGAGGGCGCATTTCTTAACTAACTCAAATAATTCATACAATGAAAACAAACTTTAATTTTTGCCTTCATATTATTACTATCAATTCCCGTGCCAAACTTTCGAAGTTGCATTAAATTCTTCATGATGAAGAATAAAAAAACGCCCTTGAGATCAAGGACGTTTTCTTTTAACTAACTCAAATAATTTATACAATGAAAACAAACTTTGTAGAATGTTATCGATTATATAACGCAAAGATCGCGCTAAAATTGTGCGTTTTGAGTTAATGAACAGTTAAACAGGTGTTAGAGAACTGTTAAGATTTTACAGGATATGTTTTTGTGCTTTATACGACGAACGCACCAAAGCACCGCTTTCCACATGCCTAAATCCCATTTTAAGGCCTATTTCTTCATATTTCTTAAATTGCTCTGGTGGAATAAATTCCTTTACGGGAAGGTGCTTTTTACTCGGTTGTAAATATTGCCCTATGGTAACTACATCTACATGATTTTCGCGCAAATCTTCCATCGTCTGAATAACTTCTTCTTCCTTTTCACCTAAACCCAGCATAATACCCGACTTTGTTCGATTGATACCCTGATCTTTTAAATAGTTAAGAACCGCTAAACTCCGGTCATATTTTGCCTGAATTCGTACTTCGCGCGTTAAACGGCGTACAGTTTCCATATTGTGAGAGACTACTTCAGGAGCCACCTCAATAATTCGGTCTATATTCTTATGAATTAGTTGAAAATCAGGGATCAAAGTCTCTAAAGTGGTTTCAGGATTTGCTCTGCGAATAGCTTTCACCGTTTCGGCCCATATAATAGAGCCGCCGTCTTTTAAATCATCACGGTCAACTGAAGTAACGACGGCGTGTTTGATCTGCATGATCTTAATGGATCGTGCTACTTTTTCGGGTTCTTCCCAGTCTACTGTTTCGGGGCGGCCGGTTTTGACACCGCAAAATCCGCATGACCGCGTACAGATATTCCCTAAAATCATAAAGGTGGCAGTACCTTCGCCCCAGCATTCACCCATATTAGGGCAACTACCGCTGGTGCAAATAGTATGCAAGTTATATTTATCTACCAAGCCACGCAGCTCGGTGTATTTTTTACCCACAGGTAATTTTACACGTAGCCACTTCGGTTTTTTTACAGGTTGTATTACAGAGGTTTCAGCCATACTATTAAATCACAAGGTGCAAATTTACGAAGAAATACTTGTATACGGTCAATTTAAAGATTCATTAAGTACCAAATGCTAAATCCTACTAAGAAAATAATTCCCAGATAACTCAGGATTTTAAGCATCGGGGAGGGATGCCATTCTTTTGGTGTATGTTTTCCAGAGATCAGCAGAAAGTTGGCGATCGCATAAAAAGGTGCGGTCAAAAAGGACAAAATCGTAGCAATTTTAACCATAGTGATCATATTTGAAATAAAAAAAGATAGTATGATGATCGTCCCGGCAGAAAGCAGTAAAATCCAAATTAAATAATTGTTTTTGAGGGTTTTATTAAATAATAGATCCGTTGATTTCGCCATCGCCCTGGGTGATGCGTCTAGCGTAGTTAATGTCGTGCTGAACATAGTTGTAAATGCTGCAATTGCTATAAAAATAGATGTTTCCTGGCCCAAATTTTCTGTATACAGTTCAATGAGCTGCTGTGCAAACTTTTCTGCGGCACTATCAAAGGTCTTTCCAGTACCAAACATAACTAAAGAACCGAGTGTAATAAAACAGATTCCCAGAAACACAGTACCGGTATACCCTATATTGAAGTCGAATAGTGCCTTTTTTGTATTAAAATCCTCTGTAGTCGCCTTTTGTTTTTCTAAGGCCCATAGGGAGTGCCAGGCAGAAATATCCAATGGGGCCGGCATCCATCCTAAAAAGGCTATTAAAAAGGCAATTTCCACGCTTCCCTCGGGCAAGATCTGTGTAAAGTCTATGGCTGAATCTGAATTAAATACGGCAACACTTACTGCGACTAAGGTACTTAAGGTGAGCGTAATAATAATGATCTTTATAAGATGGTCTAATAATTTGTATTTACCAATCATTAATATCAGAAAACAGATGATCGTAATAATAATACTCCAGGTCACCGCATTTGCAGTGAGACCAAATAAGTTTGCCGCCAAACCCGCTGTTACGATTGTAACGGCAGCCTGGATGGTAAACATGGTGGCGAATGTGATCAGGTAATAGGCCCATAAAACACCTTTTCCTAATTTTTTATAGCCATCAATTAGACTTTCTCCTGTAGCAGAGGCATAACGCGGGCCGAACTGAAAAAAAGGATATTTAAAAAGATTTACCAGTAATAAGGCCCATAGCAAACCAAAACCAAAATCTGCACCTGCCCTGGTAGACTGCACTAAATGTGACACACCAATCGCCGCACCGGCAAACAATAATCCGGGTCCAAGTGATTGTAAGATTTTTTTCATGTATATGGGTTGGTAAAGTGAAATTACAAATTAATTAAGAACTTGCATTCTTAATAATTTCTGCCAATAATTTTTTGGCACGCAATAACTTCACTTTGACATTGTTCATGGGCTCTCCGGTTTCATTGGCGATTTCCTTGTAGCTCATTTCCTGAAAGAAACGAAGATTGATGATTTCCTGATAATGTGGCTTTAGTTGTTTGATATACGCTAAAAGCTGTGCCAGATTTTGTTCAATGATGAGTTTGTCAACAGGACTGGGTTCTTCATCTTTCACCTTGTAGGCCTCAGAATCTTCTTTATTGATGGAAATAGTCTCTGTCTTTTGCTTGCGCAATTGATCGATGAGCAGATTATTGGCAATGGTTAGTAACCAGGTTTTGAATTTGTACTTTTCATCAAACATATTGATCTTATCAAAAGCTTTGGCAAAAGTTCTGATGGTAAGGTCTTCAGATTCATTTTCATCATTGGTCTTACTGAATAAAAAGCGATAGACGTCTTTCCAAAATGTATTCAAAAGCAGGGTATAAGCAATCTCTTCACCTTTTTTAGCCTTTTGTATTGCTTCTATGATCTTTCCCTTTTCTCCCATTACCAGTGTTTGGGTTTTTGAATTAGATTACTACAAAATAATGCAAGTTGTGTTAGCACTACGATTATATCGAGTACAGGCGCTACTAAAACAAGGTCTTTCTCATTGAGCTTGGAAGCAGATCTTGAAACAACGGTATATTGGGCGATGCATCGGATGGCTATGAACAAAATTACGAATTGCCAATTTAACGAAAAAGCAAGTAAGATTATTGCTAAAACCCAAAATAAGAGCTGACTAACAAAAAAACCGGCTAGTAAGAACTGATGAATTGGTTTGTAGTAAGTCGCCGTTGAAATATGCCTTCTTTTTTGATGGAACCAGGATTTATAAGTCTTCTTAGGTTCTGAAATGGTAAAGCTTTCCTTAGAGAAACAATTGGCCGTATTTTTTTCAGTCGCCATTTCATTAATGAATAGGTCATCATCTCCTGATTTAATATCACCATGTGATTCAAATCCACTGGCTTCAAGGAACAAGTCTTTCTTATAGGATAAATTTCGCCCTACACCCATGTAGGGTAATCCGATTTTTGAATAGGAAAAATATTGAATGGCAGTCACTAAAGTTTCATAACGGATGAGTTTATTGACAAATGAGGGTAGTTTCTTGTAGGCCCCATATCCTAAAACGATGGCTTTATCCTTATTCAGCAGGGAGGTCATTTGAGTGACCCAATTTGACGAAGCAGGTCTGCAGTCGGCATCTGTAAAGAGCAGGTGTTCGTAGTGCGCAGCTTTTATCCCCTGAGTGATCGCATTCTTTTTATTCCCAAAATAGTTGGGTACTGCCGGTATTGTAATGAGCTTAAGGTGCTCCTTTCCAAATGAGTTCACAACTTCGACGGTTGAATCGGTAGACGCATCATTCACAATAATTATCTCAAAAGTTTGATGGTGTTGCGTTAGCAATAAGGGCACGAGTTCCTTTAAGTTCTCTGCCTCATTCCGTGCCGCGATAATGATAGAAACCGGTACGACTTCTTCAACGATTCGTTGCTGTTGCGCGAAAGCGAACTTCCCGAAAAGCAAGAGCCAATACACAAATTGAATACTTACAATAAGAATAAAAAAATAGAAGAGGCCGGTGAGTAGCATAAGCTACAAACTTACTTATTTATGCTGAGGTTCGGTACAGCTATCAAACTGATCGGGTGTTTTACCGCAAAAACCACAGGCTTCACCATCTTTGTTTAGCATTGGGTTTTGACTTGCGCAGGTGCCTGCAAACTCGCCGTCTTTTTTGGCCCAGATCTTAATGGCAATTCCTGCAAAGGCAATGGTTAATAATCCAAGTGTGATTAGAAATAATTTCATGCTAAAAGCTTTGTGCAAAGATATGAAAAGTGATCCTAATAAAAGCATTTAAAGATTATCGTATATTTGATATACTATGATTCTTAATTTTTATAAGTATCTCAATCTTAATCAATTAATTTAACCTTACGTATTATGAAAAAAATTTTTGCCGAGATATTCGGAACATTTTGGCTAGTATTTGGAGGTTGTGGTAGTGCAATTTTCGCTGCTGCATTTCCCGATTTAGGAGTTGGATTCGCCGGTGTGGCATTGGCATTTGGTCTAACCGTGTTAACCATGGCCTATGCTGTAGGGCATATTTCAGGGGGTCATTTTAATCCCGCAGTATCATTAGGATTATGGGCCGGTGGCAAGCACGCCACCAAAGAAATCATACCATATATCATTGCACAGTTGGTAGGCGCCGTTCTTGCGGCAGGTGCTTTATATTTAATCGTCTCTGGTAAAAGTGATTTTCAGGACATAGGTGGATTCGCTGCCAACGGATATGGAGAATTGTCTCCCGGAGGGTATTCCATGACATCAGCGTTCCTGGCAGAGTTTCTTCTAACAGCTTTTTTTCTGCTAATTATTTTAGGGAGTACGAATGAAAGAGCACCTAAGGGATTTGCACCAATTGCTATAGGTTTAGGGCTGACATTAATTCATTTAATCAGTATTCCAATTACAAATACATCAGTAAACCCAGCCCGTTCTATGAGTCAGGCACTGTTTGCAGGTGGTGAGTATTTAACCCAGTCATGGTTGTTTTGGGTGGCACCAATCGCTGGTGCTATAGTGGCCGGATTTATTCATAAAGCATTGTTTGATAAGAACTAAAGGATTTTTAAAAGAATAGGGTTAGCAATTTATACATTGCTAACCCTATTTGATTTTAGCAGATGACATCTTTAACTATTGATTGACAGCTATTGCAGTGCTGTTGGGAGTCATTTCGACTCCAGCGCGTTTCATCAATAAGTTTGTCCAAAAATCAACTTCTTCTTCGCTCCATTTCGGAAATCGAACATGTAACAACTCGTGAATGATATCATCTTCAAGTAATAATCTCGTGTGAAATATAGTACCTTTTCTTCTTTTAAAATCAATAGCAATTCCCACAAATTCATGACCTGGTGTATTTCCTTTGAGCGCATCAACAACTTGCATTTCTGAAATCATTTCACAAGAAATATCCCAGTCTGAAATTTCAAGTAAAGACTTCCAATGTTCTATCATTCTGGAACTAAGAAATATTTTTTTGTCTTTTATCATATGATTATTTAAGTCTTTCCCCTTGTTCTTTTGATAATACTCTCCAGCATTCGTGGCTGCCAGTTGGTGATTTCGTAACTGCGAAATAGCGGTTATTTTTCTCTCTGATATCATAGTCACTTGATTCGAACTTCGACTTACTTTTCACATCGTAAAAACTCAATTTTTCTTTCATGATTTGAAATTTTTGGTCATATACCGGTGTTTCACCAATACATTATTGACCTGGTTAATAAAATATTTAATAATGAATTTATGTTTAGTGAGTTCAAACAATAATCAATC
>JASJDL010000049.1 GCA_030065775.1 Flavobacteriaceae bacterium
GTTCAAGTTAAACACATAATCTTTCAAATCTTTTGAAAATTCACTTTGTGCAGGTACGTTTAATAAAGGTGTTATCAAAATGGTAAAGGCAAATACTTTTTGAATAAGTAGCTGTATCATGTCTGTAGTTTTTAAATTATAGCTTTTTTAAATAGTCACACATTTCTTCTCTTACCCGTTTATCTGGCATCTTACCAAAACCTGCATGCATGTTATCGATAACATGATGTAATTTGGATGTACCCGGTATTGCACAAGTCACCAACTCATTTGATAAAATGAATTTCAAAAAGAATTGTCCCCAACTATTTATGTTGTACTCTTTTGTCCATTCCGGAAGTTGTTTTCCTTTTATTTTCCTAAAAAGCAAACCACCTTCAAAAGGGCGGTTAATGATTACAGCTGTTCTATTTTCCCTAATGGTATTGAACAGAGACTTCTCGGCATGGCGTGATACTATGGAATAGTTGAACTGTACAAAATCTGGTTTTTCGGCTTTAATTATTCTTTCTAATCGACTGTGTGCATCATCTATATAATGTGTAATGCCCCAATATTTTATTAATTCTTTATTTTTAAAGTTCTTCAAAGTTTTAACATGGGTTTTATAATCAATGAGGTTGTGAATTTGAATCAAATCCATTTTCTTTCTCCTCATTTTAGCCATTGAGCTCTGAATCTGTCGCTCTGCTGATTCTTTACCAATAGTCCATACTTTTGTTGCATAAAAGAAGTCGTTCTTCGGTCTAAGTTCCTCAGTTAGATTTCCTACAATTTCTTCTGAGTTACCATACATCGGCGACGAATCTATAACTCTGCCGCCATGATTATACATCTCTTTTAGCACTGCTTTCAAAGTTTTCAACTGTGAGCTCGAAAAGTTTATATCAAAAGTTTGCCACGTACCTATTCCTACAATAGGTAACCTATCGCCAGTCGTAGGTATTTTCCTTTCTATCATTTGCTCAGCTACTGTAAAACTGAGGTTCATAGGCAGCAACAGACTAGCTGAAGCCAGGCCACTCAATTTTATTACTTCTCTTCTTGTAAATTTATTCTGCCTCATGACTCAATTGTTCCGATGTTATATTTTGTTCCTTTTTATTTAATGATCTTCCCAATTTGAAACCATTTAAAGACCATAACAATGCAATAGGCGCCGCAATTAATGCTATAGTAGAAAGTCCCAATCCTAGTGAAAAGAGTCCGGTAAAAACCCAACCCGTGAATGCGTCTCCGCCTCTGTAAATTGCTGTATCAATGAAGTTTTTTGACCTATATTTATCTTCTGTAGATGTGGCTGTAAATAATATTTCCCTACTTGGACGAATCAGTACAAAGTTCCCTGCTCTATGAAATATCAATAATGCTGCGATTGCTGCAAGCGATAATTTCTGACTGACTACAATAAATCCAAGGCCAATGCATAAAGGAACAATCGCTAGAACAATTGAGACCCCGAGCGATTTTATAAGTCTATTCGTAGCGAATAACTGACCAAATGCAGCTAGTATATTTGTTATAAAATCGACCTTAGAGAAGTACGCAATTCTGGATCCGCTGTCCAAATTATTGCCCTCGATAATATGTGCTTGTTCAAAGTATAGAAATGTTGATACAGATGTATAAAATAACATGAAAGTTACAATTCCTAAAAGATACTTTGAGGAAAATGTTTTTTTGATTCCGTTTAATATATTGTTGCCAAATGTTCCATTTCTCAGCGTGATTAAATTATGTTTCTGAGCGTCTACTTTTTTCATTCGAATAATAGTCCTGATAATAATGATTGAAAACATCATAAATGATGCTGAAATGAGCAGTAAATTGTTAACTGTAACCTTTTCAGAGAGGTAGTTAGAAATTAAGGGGCCGGTAATCGCTCCAAGACTCCCCCCGGCAGCAATTATCCCGAATAATCTCCTGGAAGTATCACCAGAAAAAATGTGAACCATAAAACTCCAAAACAGGGAGACAATAAAAAGGTTAAAAACACTAAGCCAGATGAAAAAGAAAATGGCACTTAACTTAGTAACCCCAAATTGACTGAATAAAAAGTAAAAAATAAAAATATGTAGTGTAAAGAACGAATATGAATAAAATAAAACTTTAGATATTGAAAATCGTTTCGTCAAATATCCAAAGAGAGGAACAATCACAAGCATTGTCAAAAAGGTTCCTGTAAATAACCATTGCATATTAACTGCTCCATTGAAGATTCCCATCTCATCTCTTATCGGTCTCAAAATAAAATAAGCACATAGTAGAGAAAAGAAGTAGAAAAAAGATAGAATTACTAATCTCTCTTCATCCTTTTTTACAAGCAGTATTCGCTCTAATAAATCTTTTTTTCTCAATATCACGAATTACATTTTTGGTAAATGTGTGATTTAAGAGCTAGAAATTATTAGGCATTTCTGAATTAGAATGACGAATTCACGAATCCATCATGGATTCCCGATATTTTGAAGGTGTTACTTTTGTAATTTTTTTAAAGGCACTATTAAATGATGATAATGAATTATAACCGCAATCGTACGCAATGCCAGAAATTTTAAGAGGGATTTCGTTTTTCTGAATGAGTAATTCTTTGGCTTTTCCAATTCTTAACTCGTTAAGAAAGTCAGGGAAACTTTTCATAAATGATTCGTTAAGGACATATGATAACTGATAGGGTTGAATATGCATTTCTTTGGCCATGCTATCCAAAGTACATCTAGGGTTAAGAAATGACTTTTCATCTTTGATATGATCTAAAAGCAATTGTTTAATCCTTAAAATCTCAACATCTTTTACCTTGACCGATTTTCGAATTTCATTTTCAAACAGTTGTTTTGAGTACCTGAATACATAAAAGCTGGTAACATAAACAAATGCTGCATAAATAACTGGTCCTAAAAGATAAGGGGTCAGACCAAGGACATAATTCGAAAAGTAGGCCATTTGAAGAAAAAACGCTCCTAAAACTAAAATGATAAGCCAATTACTTTCAACCTTGGGTAATGAATTAATATCCGACTTTTGAAGAAATTTATTTACTAATAATGCTCCACTAATTAAGGTGTAAATTATTTGATGAAACAATAAAAACGTATAACCCCCTTGATACCAAAAATTTTCTAAAGTAATCGAAGACATAAAAAGCAGTAGGAAAAGGGGTGGAAAAAAATGAAGAAAGCTCAAATTTTTCCATTTTGTTTTCATCAAGCTATAATAAACATAGAGGAATAGAGCAGGTGCAAAAACAGAATGTGCTATAAATCCAAAGTTAATAAACCAAATGCTGATGTCATTCTTATAGACCCAAGCCAAAGACTTTATAATTCTAAAACTTACACTTATAAAAACAATAGCAAATAGAATATTTTTGAAATCTCTTTTTTTCGTTAGCAAAGCGTTAACACCCCAGAATATTCCCTGGGCTGCTCCGATACCTGATACTATTAACTCTATTTCTCTATTTAACTTGACTGTCTTCAAATAATCTATTTTTCTACGTATGGACCTTAAAAATAATTAAAAATATCTTGATTTACTTATTTTAAGAATATGAGCTCTTTTTCTATTCAAAATGAAATTTCAAAGGTCCGTACCTTTTAATTTTCGATTTACATATCTCCCTTTGATTTTATAGATTTTTTCCAAGTTATAATTTTTCAAATGAAAGTGTTACTTATTTCGTATAATTTCGTGCTATAGAAAACACAATTTTTAAGATGAAGTCTTCATGAATTTTTGAAGGGTATGCAATTCGGTGAGTGGGAGAGTGGATCCCTTTAATATACTGATTAACAGCATAATAAAATGAAAGTTCTGTTCCCTCTTTCTCCGTTGATCAAGCGAAACTTTTTTAAAGCAGCTTGAGAAGTTCCATTCGCAAAACAAGGTATGCGAGATCACTGAAGGTAATCCCTGGATCCCGGATCAAGTACGGGATGACAAATTTAATATATGATTAGTTACTTCTCTTTGACCAGGATTCCAATTTAGATATCACTGTAGATAATCAATAAAACCTTTTGATAAGAACGGTCACAAATGGCTTATGACAATTTCCAAATATTTCAATTCATTTAATTTTGGTAACTTTTATAAAATCAGGTCCATTTTCTACTGGATATCCTTCAATCTTGGTACCTTCTATAGTTACAGTTTGATTAATAAAGTCGTCTAAGTTGAGTTCTTCACTATACAAAGCAAAAAAATTATCTCTAGTTATAAGTAAATGGGTACCGTATTGAAAAGTAGAGCCCTCTCTGGCTTTAATTGTTCCTACCAGCTCTAAACTAATAACATCACTTTCATTTGAACAAGATATTAATAAACTAATAGTAAACATTAAGACAATTAAACTGTTTCTCATTTTGTTAAAGTTTATGGTAAATAAGTGGATTTTTATATTCTAGCGTATCGGGGAATTCACTTTCTTTAGAATAATTGGCGTAATAGATTAATTTCCCGTTTTTATGAATTAACTCAGATCTATAAGACTTTATTGAACTTTCGGGTATAATTTTTGCCAAATGTACAAGAGAGTCCTTTTTTACAATAGCTTTTCCTTTGTGAGCTTCACCTCCGGGACCGGCTACGACGTAAATAATATTTGAACCCTCAACCAGGTAAACTCCTTCATAAATTCTAAAAATTTGACCATTTCTCCCATAGAGATGATTCGTGGAAAGCAATAATTTACCTTCTGGTGAAAATCTATACTCGAGAATTGATTTGAATGATGAGTCTTTGGCCATTGCCTTCCATTTTCCTTCCAAAAATCCTAAATTTTTTAAGTCCGTTTTATTGGGATTATTTTCGTTTTGACCATAGGAAACAAAAAATGGTAAAATAATTATTAGGACAATTTTTTTCATCTGCTGTTGCGATTAATGCGGCGTGTTATAATCTAGCGCTTTCCTTTTTAACTGTTAGAGTTATTCGATTCTATAATAGTCTACCACAATACCAGCATCCATAAACTTATCGTTTTCAAATCGTTCGGTATACCACTTAAAATGCGTTTTATTTTCATTTTGCCAAATCCACTTTTCTCTAAATTTCGCAGATGAACCATTATCAAAACTTGCTGTATAGTTTCTTGTAATATTACCGCTCTTATCAAATGAATAAGTGCCATCAAAATAAATATCAGAATCTACGTTGTATTCGATCATTTTTAGAGCCCTAAGAGTGTTGTCTGGGACGATGATTCCATCTATAAATTTTATTGTGTCTCCTTTTGAAGGTCGATCAAGATTATAAATAGACAAACGTAGAACCTCTTTCGAAGCTCCCCATTTAAAGGAAATAATGTGCCCTTTTAGTTCTGGATTGACTTTTTTTATTACGGGGTGATCTTTATATTTCTTATCGAGACTGGACTTCCAATTCCCTATTAAATTCTGTAACGGATTCGTTGCAATTTCTTTAAGTCCGGCCTCAATTGAGGTTACTCTTTTCATTGTTTGTTTCCCTCTCATTTTCCAAGTCTGACCATTGTCTGAAGAATATTCATAAACGGAGAGAAATCCATCATCAATTTTAGATAATTTTCTTCGCCACATGATAGTACCTCCCTTGGGATTCGTTTGAGGTAAAATATCAGTTAACACCAAAACATCTTCATCAAAATCACCAGTCATAATACTCGTTGCACCCATAAAGTCAATAGCGAGATGATAATATTTTTTTTCTACATCATTAAAATAAAAATAGGCTCTAACAAAATCACCACTGGCACCACCTTCAAGATATAACCCTTCCATAATTGGTTGTATTTCATATGGCACCTTTTTTTTCTTTTGACTTTGGGCCTTTTTACCCCGTATCACCTCTATAGGTTTGCCATTGCTATCAAACCATTGATCACTAGAGTTTCTCCATTTACCTATTAGAAATTCCAAGTTTGTCATTTCTTTAGGAGGAGCTTTTTGACGTACGTTTATCTGGCTATGAATTGCTGATGTGCTGAATATTGTTAGCGAAATGATTACTATTATTTTTTTCATCTTTCTTTATTCGTTAATATCCATTTATAGTATCTTGTTTTTTTCCATTCTCCATTTTCAATACTATAGGCTTGACTATGTTGTACTCCATTTTCAAACCATGTTACATGTCCTGATTCTCTCGACGAGCCATTTGGGCTATTAAATATTTGCCTCTCTTTTGATTTTCCATCTTTTTCAGGCCGAATTATACCTTGTCCTACTGTACCGTTACTTCCAATTTGTATCACTTTTAGACTATTTGAGGCTGGATCCCAAATTCAGTAAACTGCCAAATTGAGCCCACTTCTTTATTATCCTTCATAACAAATAGCCTACCTTTTAAGTGTTTTTGACCCAAACCATACTCCCATTGTAAACCGTACTTATCGTAAGGTTCGTCTTTACTTTTATAACCCGAATTGTTCGCTACCCAAATTCCACTTTCTTGAGTTCTTTTTTTCCAGTTATCCAATACCCAAGCTGGTATTGACTTGTTACACCTGTTTTTTCGTTTAAGGTACCATGGTTTCCCAGACCCCCATGGGACCCAAATTCCCAATTCTAGTTGTTCTATTTTACAAATCATTTCATTATCTCCATCGATTTTGCAAATAGTGCGATACGTTTTTATTTGCAATTTTTCATCACGTTTGTTAGCATACTTTGTGCCAGGGGGATAGTGGACTTCATATATTCTAAGAAAGCCCTTGCCGGTTTTAAGGGGTTCATATCTACCCTTGTATAAAAAATCATTGCGTTTCTGATAGCCCTGAAATTCGATCTCACCAGAACGTGGATTCCTGGCTATAAAACATTCAAGAATACTTCTACTAAGATCTTCCTCAGGAACAGCTTCATAAAACCGTATTGTTTTTTTGTGTGGGTCTGCCCATTCAAATTTGAATCCAATCGAGTTTTTAATTTCTGGATAGTTTCTTAGTGTTTCTTCATCAGCAATGGTATACCAATCGCCTATAACCGGTTCAAAAAACGCCAAGGGACTATCATTTTGTGCTACTAAAAAAATTGAATTTAATAATAGCGGTATCATCAACCAGTGGATTTGCTTGTTGTTCATGTCTGAAGGTTTAGGTTTTTATTATGATATTTTCTAATCATACTATAATTTACTAATCATACTATAATTTAATTGTTGATACTGATGTGTAATTTAATTTGAGTATTATTATTAACTAAGAATAGTTTGTTTAAACTTGGGTCATTTAATCAATTGATACTTATTTCAAGTTGGCTAATCAAGCAATTTATCAACACGGCATAAATTCGCTTAAATTTAGAACCATAATAATTTTTAATTGGTTTTAAGTAAAACATTTAATTCTTTATTTCATGCATCAATGAATTTTTCAATATTCGAAAGTGTTTTATTTACGATGTTATTCTTAGCTGCGGCTTCTCATAGCATCTTCCTTGCTATCCTCTTATTCATAAAATCCAGAAAAGAATTGGGCTTAATTTGGTTGGGTATAATGATGATACCCATATGCTTTTGGTTACTTAACTATGTGCTTTATATAGATAAAATTATTTTGAAAATACCACATTGGTACGGTGTTACTGCACCTATATTATATTTGATCGGACCACTTTTTTATTTCTTTGTCAGACAATGCTACAATTTGTCCTATAGATTAAGGTGGTATGATGCTCTACATATTTTGCCATTTATATTTATTCTTTGGAAATGGATACCGGTTTACGGATGGTCTACAGAGTTGAAAATTGACGCTATACATCAAGTGTATTCTATGCAGCGCCCCTCATCTGTCATGAAATTGTTTTCGTTGAATCAATGGCCCTTATTTACACTGGGATATATTATTGCAACTTATTTCATTCTAAATAGAAAAATTGCAACTAGCAAAATAAAAAATCCTCGACTGTTATGGTTACTGCGGTTCACCCTATTATTTGCTATAATTTTCATTATCAGAATTTTGATGCCCTTTGCATTCTGGATTGTTGATTTGAATCTTAATGAAGGTGTTATCGTTGAATTAACAATAGCAATGCTGATTGTGGTTGGAATACATGCCCTGGGATATGTAGTTTTAGGGAGAGATAAAATTTTACCGCAATATATTATTACTTTAGGTAATGGTAAATACGCTACTTCACCTCTTACTCCAAAAGAAATAACTCTTTACAAAAACAAAATTATTGAATATTTGGAATCAGAGGAACGTCCATGGCTCAATAAGAATTTTTCGTTTAGTCAATTGGTAAATTTATTAGAAATTCCTCAGCACTATGTTTCGCAGATTTTAAACGAAGGACTAAACACTAATTTTTATGATCTGGTTAATACATATAGAGTTAACGAAGTCAAAAAAAGGTTACATTCAAAAGATTTAACAAATACCTATACCATCCTGGGTATTGCACTTGATTGTGGCTTTGGCAGTAAGAGTAGTTTTAATCGGGCATTTAAGAAAGTAACTGGTGAAACACCAACCATGTGGATTCAAGCTAACATATCAAACTAGTTAATAACACATAGAGAAGATCTATTTATCTCCATTCAACTGCGGAGGAGAAGAATGAAAATATTTACTTAACACCTTTCAATCACAATAGGCCTACGCTCGATCAAACATGCTCTTCGCTTACAACCGTCAGGATAGTACAGGATACAATTATCTGTCTACAAGCTTAATTTGCAGATAAATTCAGCTTTCCCCAACGTCGCCAGGACTATTGGAGTGAAAGCAATTATTCGATAGCAGTTGATGGAAGAAAAGATCTACCATCAAATTGGTCGGATTTAATAAAATAGAATTCGGGCATGAAAAATTCAAACTACTCAATTTATATCTCTTTAATTTACTTGACCGCTGTCTTCGTGAGTTGTTCCGAAGATAATCCGAATACCGTAAATTCGAATCCTATTACCACTCAGTCCATCACCATAAACGCCGATGACTATCGACATGAATTTATCGGGGGAGGTGTTTCCATAGGATTATTTCTAGGACATCATTATAGTATGGATGCTACCGCGCAAGACCAGGCTATTCAACTGCTGGCTAAAGACTGCAACATGAAATACTACCAGGATTATATTGAAATTTACCCTTCTGATGACCCTGCGTATTTTGATCGAAGAGCCAATTATGTAAAAGCATCCAAAGTGTACCAGCCAGAATTGGAGTTTTCGTTAGTTGGAAATAAATTCCCAGCAAATTTGATGGTGGATCAAGTGGTCGGTGGTGAAACCCTGAAAGTTTTAGACACAGATGATCCGCTGATATACGACAAGTTAGCCGACTGGTGGTTTCAGTTATTTAAAGGCTTTCACGACCGTGGCGTAACCACTGAAATACTAAACGTAGTGAACGAGCCTGACTTAGATAAAACCTTTAGGCAGTATCATTATGGCCTAAATGGCAACACCCGGGAAGCAGTAGCACAGGTATTTAAGCAGGCTGTTCCTAAATTTTTGGCAATGCTCAACGACCCCGCCATTAATACTTCTGGAATGCCTGTTCCGCTCATAATGGGCCCGAGCACCCTATCACCGGCAGGATGTATTGATTATATGAGGTTTTTCAAGAGTAATCATCCAGAAGCTTGGGACTTGATCGATATTGTGGCAACACATCAATATGGGCTCGGATTCAGGGAAGACCTTTTTGAACTAATTATTTCGGAAGCGGAGGGAAAACCTTTATATCAATCAGAAACCCATGCATTAAAAGGAGATGGCCTTAATTTTACTTCTGGATCTATTAGTCGTGATTTGGAAGCTGCCTTATCATTGGCCAGATTATTTACCACGGCTGTCAATAATGGTACGCAATCCTGGTTTTACTTTGAAAATAATTATCCCAATGTAGAGGTTCATCCCGGCGGCTTATTATCTATTCCCTGGCAAGCTGCAGAACCAATACCTTACAAGCATTATTATGCATTCAAACAACTAACATCAGCGCAGCCCGCTTCTTCAAAAGTAGTAACATATACTACGACCGAAGGAGACGACATTGATGTAATTGCATTTAGGAAGCAAGGGCAAAACAAAGTATATGTACACTTGGCAAACTACGATTTTAAAGAAAAAGAATTGACGCTGTCCCTAGGTGGAAACATGAAGATTACAGGTTATAAAGTAACAACCACTGACGCATCTAACAATGAAACTATAGAAGCTCCGCAAACTTTTAACACCGAACAAGATGATATTGAAGTTGTCTTTGGACATTATTCTTTGACAACTCTTGAGATCGATATTGCAAACTGAGACCGGTTTTCACAAAAATTAACTAATCCAAGGCAATTGAATTCTGGCCTAGTTTAGCCTGAACTACTAAACTTATAACTAGTTTTTGAAGTGTAATACTCCCCAGGTCTTAATATGGTTGAAGGAAATGACGGCTGATTAGGGCTATCAGGAAAATGCTGTGTCTCCAGGCAAAAACCACTGCGGAAAGTATGTGGCTTACTATTTTTTCCAATGGAAGTAATATCATGAAAATTACCACTGTAAAATTGAACACCCGGTTCATTAGTAAATACTTCCATGAGTCGCCCACTCTCAGGCTCTAAAACTTCTGCTACTTTGACCAGATTACTTTCATCATTCACATCTGCATTGATCACAAAATTATGGTCGTATCCATTTCCATATTTTAACTGTATATGATTCTTATTGATATCTTGACCAATCGATTTTGACTTTAGAAAGTCGAACGGTGAATTCACTACATGGGCGAGATCTCCTGTTGGTATTAAGTCTTCATTAACAGGGGTATAATAATCCGCATTGATCTTAAGTTTATGTTGGTCCACAGTACCGTTTCCCTCACCCCGCAGATTGAAGTATGCGTGATTGGTTAAATTAAGAATCGTGATTTTATCTGACACAGCTAAATATCTTATTATCAATTCATTTTTATCAGTTAATTTATAATTTACTCTAATATTTAGATTTCCGGGATAACCTTCTTCCATATCCATTGAAAGATGTGAAAAGTCTATTTCATTTTTTGAAATTTGATGCGCGCTCCAAACTACTTTATGAAACCCATGAGACCCCCCATGCAGATGATTTGATCCATGATTGATTTCTAAGGAATACTTTTTTCCATCCAGTTCAAATGCACCGTCAGCAATGCGATTGGCATACCGCCCTATGATGGCACCGAAATATCTTTCCTGTACCGGATACATATATTCTTTGAGCGTACGATGACCTAAAACAACATCGTTAAAAACACCCTTTTTATCTGGTACCATTAACGATATTAGGCGCAATCCATAATTAGTTACTGTGGCTTCCAAACCATTTTCGTTTATCAACGAAAATAATCTGATGGATTTCCCGGCCAATTTCTTTTTGAAGTTTATGAATCGTAAGCCGGATTTGGTTAAATGAGAGGACATATTCGAAAATACTATTTCTTCTGAAATACCCTAACATAGTCAACTTCCAATGATTGTGGTAATTTTTCATCTTCAATATCAAAGCCGGGCCAATTACCGCCTACAGCAAAATTGATGATAAAATAAAAAGGTTGGTCAAATGGCCAGTTTTGAGCAGTTTTCTCTTTAGGGGCATAGGTGTAGTAATTAAACCCGTCAATAAAAAAAAGAATTTTTTCTTGATCCCATTCGATGGTATAGGTGTGAAAATCAGAGGATGCAGTATTAATTTTAAGTCCCCCCGTATTAGGATGGGCTCCGGCTTTTCTTTTTGTGTGCACGGTACCATGAACAATGTTTTGTAGTCTTCCTATATGTTCCATTATATCAATCTCTCCACAGGATGGCCAACCTACTTCTTGAATATTACTACCTAGCATCCATAAGGCAGGCCAGGTGCCATTGCCGCTAGGTAATTTCGCCCTAAATTCCATTTTTCCATATTGAAATTCTCTTTTTCCTTTAGAATAGATACGTCCCGAAATATACCTACTGTCTTCTTTTTTGGCAGTGATTTTTAAGTTACCATCGGTAACAGCTATGGTTCCATGTTTTACATATTCCTGTAATTCATTATTTACCCATCCGGGTTTAGCTTCTCTTATGTTCCAATTCAAAGTATCAAGCGCGTTACCCTCAAACTCGTCAGACCAAACTAATTTCCAAGAATCTCCTTCAGAATGTAGTCTGCTTCTTTTTCTGACATAATTGATCAATAAGGGATATCCCGGTTCTCTCATATCATGGAGGTACCCTTTTAATTCAAACAATCCTATATCCTTATGTCCGGTAATTTTCATCATTCTTTGAAAATAAGCGTTCTCCTCATACCTGCCTAACAATTCTAATTCCCTATCTCCGGTAATTAGAAGGAAGGGAGGGGCATCTTTATGAACATGAAATAATGGGGCAAATTCATCGATAATTGGTTGCGTGCCCTGGATTCCCCGTTCTTTTCTAACGGTAAAATGTGTAATGGTATGTCCACTAAACGGAATGACACCCGCAATAGCATTGGCGTCAATTTCATGGTGCTTCAGCCATTTTTTATCAATGCCTATCATACTGGCTAAATAACCGCCAGCAGAATGCCCCGAAATAAAAATCTGACCGGCATCACCTCCATAACGTTCGATGTTTTTAAAAACCCAGGCGACAGCAGCAGCCGCATCTTCGAGATATTTCGGTTTTTTAACCTGAGGGTACAATCTATAATTAACAGACACAACAGAAAAACCTTGGTTTTTCAACTTTTCGGGAATATACTTTTCTCCGCTTTCCAAGCCGCCTCCATGAAACCAAATAACTGTAGGGAAATTTTTGATTTGAGTAGGGTAGTAAATGTCTAAACGGCATTTTTCATTTATATAAATATCAGAATTAAAGATTCTATCGGGATAATAAGGAATATTTGACTTTGTCAGATATTCTATATCCTGACCTTGAACACCGAACCAAATTACCAATGAAACAAAAGTGGCCCAAAAACGACTTATGCCTACAAAGCGTAACTTCATCTTAATCGCCGATGTAATTAGGGTTCGGTTCGGGAAATTTTGCATTCATTTCCTGAAGCATTTTTTTCATATTGTTTTTCAATTCTGCCAATTTCTGAGGTTGTTTTTCCGCAAGATCATTACTTTCTGAAGTGTCTTGCTTTAAATCATACAATTCATAGCGATCAGTCTCATAAAAGTGAATAATCTTCCAATCGCCTTCACGATACGCTGTAGCCGGTTTACCACGCTGCGGACTGTAATGTGGTAAATGCCATAGCAATCCCCGATCAGGAATAGTTTCATTTTTAAAAAGAGGTAGTAAACTGATACCGTCTACTGTTTTTTCAGAAATCCCGCTCATTTCCATGAAGGTGTTAAAGAAATCCTGGGCAATCACCGGGGTGGCATTCTCTTGATTGGGTTTTATTATTTTGGGCCAACGCACTATAAGTGGTTCTCGAATACCTCCTTCATATACATAGCCTTTCCCTTCACGAAGCATGCCATTATCTGTAGGCGGTGTATGCTTCGCAAAAGCCGGCACTTCGCGAACAGATAAGCCCCCGTTATCTGAGGTAAACAATACCAGGGTATTTTGGTCTAAGCTTAGTTCTTTTAATTTATCTAAAATACGGCCTACATTTTCGTCAATAGAGGCTACCATAGCTGCATAGTGAATATTTGGCATCTTGTTACTTAGCGTATCAGCGCCTCTTTTACTTTTGTATTTTTCTACGATTGATGGCTTTGCTTCAATTGGGACATGAGGAGAATAATAATTAAGGCTTAGGAAAAAAGCTGAATCCTGCTGTTTTTCTAAGTATTCGATGGCTTTGTCTGTCAGTACATCGGTAAGGTAATCGCCTTCTTTTGATGAATTTTGTATTTCGGGTTTTTCCCCTTTATTGAAGAAAGGATAGAAAAAGCTTTTTGGAAGCCCGTTCCATGCTCCGGCAATATTGAGATCAAATCCTTGATGGTCCGGTTTAAATTTTCCACCGCCTAAATGCCATTTCCCAATAAATGCGGTATTGTAGTCTTTTGTTTTTAACGCCTCAGCAATTGTAGTAAAAGATGAATCTAACTGCTGACTGATATCGGGGGTTTTGAGCTTCTGACTGGGCCCTGCCGGATGATTACCATGAATATGTTCCGTAATATTAACCCGTATCGGATGTAATCCTGTGATTAAACTGGCTCTTGAAGGACTGCAAAGAGGTGCTGCAGCGTAGGCATCGGTAAATTTGATCCCTTCTTTCGCCATTTGATCGAGATTCGGGGTTTCAATGAAGTCATTTCCATAACAGGCTAGGTCATACCAACCGAGGTCATCGGCTACGATCATAATAATATTCGGGGCTTTCTCTTCTTTCTTACATGCTGAAAATGGGAAAAGTATAGCTAAATAAATGATATAATACTGAACTCTTCGTACACCTATAGTCATTGGATTTCTCTTGATTTTATAAACACTAAAACTATTGATTCTTTATTTTTTCCTCATCATGTACTTACCTGTATCTATTTATATCAGCATGGTACAGGACGCTGATTCAAACAAAAATGCGCAATTTTGATTTTAAACCTAAAACTATGAAAATTTTCACCAGTTATATTACATTGATTTGCTTATTCTTACCCTTGTTTTCATTGGCGCAACAGGTCATGATAGACAATACGAAACCCAGGAAAGATGAAAAAGGCCAGATAGTAGATGCCCATGATGGTCGTATTATTCAATTTGGAGATACTTTTTATTGGTATGGCACGTCGTACGGCACCACTAACGGTTTTACAACACAAAATCATTACCGCTGTTATAGCTCTAAAGACTTAATCAACTGGAAGTACGAGGGGAAATTATTAAAGAAGCAACCTGAAGGTGTGTATTACCGACCACATGTGATCTATAATGAAAAGACCAAAGAATATGTGCTCTGGTACAATTGGTACCCAAAATTATGGGATGGGCAATTTGGTGTCGCCACAAGTGATACACCCATGGGACCTTTCAAGATTGTAAATGATAATGTGAAAATGCATAATTCTAGTATCGGGTTAGGGGATTTCGGACTTTTTGTAGATGATGATGGCACGGGTTATATCAGCTACAATACCATTCAAAATCACCAGGTTTCTGTCGAAAAATTACAGGATGATTATTTATCATCCACTATGGAAAATGGAGGAGTTATTGCCAAACATATGGAAGCAGGAACACAATTTAAAAAAGATGGAAAGTATTATTTGCTTACAGATTATACCTGTTGCTTTTGTAACTATGGGTCGGGAGCCAGGGTATATACCTCTGAACATCCTTTGAAAGGATATACCTACACCTCAAATATTAACCGGTATCCAGGCAAGCCTTCAATACTTCTAAAGGATGGTATAAAAAGAGGTACACTTTATGAAACGCTGTCAAAAGGTGACAAAGGGTACGATGCCGTTGAGATTCTATTTGATAAGCCAAGAGAAGTTGATAAGCTCATGATTTCCATGTTCACTGGTAACCGTCCTGAAAATTGTGGAAATGTTGACAATCCAAGGGTGCATCCGGAGATTATTACCCCGAAATTTGAGGTTTCTATTTGGAAGAATGGTCAGTGGCATCTGGTACCTCTAAAAAATAAACAGGTTGAAAAATCCGCCTTGAGCGAAACCATTAGGATTGAAATAGAGAAGGCCACAGCTGATCGAGTAAAAATAGTACCCGTAGGATCTGCATACCCTTATGAGCAGCTCTACCTGAATGAAATTGAGTTATTTTTAGGTCATAATTCGCTATCGGATTCCGGAAGTTTTTATATTACCGGTACGAAAATCCCACAAAAGCCGATCATTCCAGCACAGCAGTCATACGTGATGAAGTTAAACACAAATGAAGGCACAAAGTTTATCTGGATTGGTGATTTATGGGGATCTGCATCAGACAATGTCAAAGGACATGACTATCAGTATTGGAGTGCTCCACTGGAGTTTAACCCCGATGGAACGATACGGCCGATGCAATGGACTGACCAATGGTCAGAAGAGATAAAAAACTAGTTCATAGCATTCTCATTCCGGTTGAGCCAATTGGTTTCCAATACCGATAATGATAGTGGAAGCTACAAGCACAGCTAATCCCATGGTAAGTACCAGCAATACATTTTTGCTGACGCCTCTCCATTCTTTTGTAAGCAATCCCCACATCGTACTGAAGATGATAATAAAAGCCATATGTAGCGTCCAACTGGCAAAATCATGTTCGCTCATTTGCGTAGTTCCCATGCCATAAAACATAAATTGACAATACCACGTCGTACCGGCGATCGCAGCAAAGAGATAATTTATTTTTAATGGTGTTGTCCTGTCATAATAATCTTTGTAACTCTTCTTTTTAATGTTCAAATAAACACACCAAATAAAATTAGAGGTGAACCCTCCGGCCAGGATGACAATAAAAACTGGTCCGTTTTGCCACAACAGTGGTACATCATGCTGCACTGCTAGCGCCGCTATTGAATTTCCAGCTGCAATTCCAAAAGCAAAGCATGCACTCATAATCCCGGCAAATACGGCTACAATAATTCCTTTTTTAAG
>JASJDL010000050.1 GCA_030065775.1 Flavobacteriaceae bacterium
AATTCGAGCATCTTTACGTGGAATTGATCTGATCCTAGAACAAGGAATGAATGTAAAAGTGGTTGCCTTCCCTGAAGGGGAAGATCCAGATAGTTTTGCAAGAAATCATACAGAAGAAGAACTGAATGAAGTCCTGCGCATGTTGCGTAAGGTATTCTTTCAGTTCTTCTTCTGTATGATTTCTTGCAAAACTATCTGGATCTTCCCCTTCAGGGAAGGCAACCACTTTTACATTCATTCCTTGTTCTAGGATCAGATCAATTCCACGTAAAGATGCTCGAATTCCGGCAGCATCACCATCGAAAAGCACTGTAATATTCTGTGTTAAGCGACTTACTAATCTGATTTGCTCAGGTGTTAATGCTGTACCTGATGAAGCGACCACGTTCCTAATCCCAGATTGATATAACTGGATCACATCTGTATACCCTTCTACCAGGTAGCAATTGTCTTCTCGAGCAATAAATTGTTTTGCATGATAGATTCCATAAAGTATCTTACTCTTATGATAAATTTCACTTTCAGGTGAATTCAGATATTTTGCGGCCTTTTTCTCATTGGATAAAATGCGCCCTCCAAAACCCAACACGCGTCCGCTCATGGAGTGGATTGGGAATAAGACACGTCCTTTAAAGCGATCAAATTGCTTGTCTTCGCGGACAATCGTCAAACCGGTTTTTTCTAAAAATTCAAGCTGGTATCCCTTTTTTAAGGCTGTTTGGGTAAAAGCATCCCATGTATCAAGAGCATATCCTAGTTGAAAGGTCTCAATGGTTTCATCAGTAAAACCGCGTTCTTTGAAATAAGTCAGACCTATGGCCTTTCCCTTTTCGGTGGTCAGTAAAATGTCATGAAAGTATTTGCTGGCATATTCAGATACCAAGAATAAGCTTTCACGCTCACTCGCCTGTTGTTTTTGCTCATCGGTCTGCTCAGTCTCTTCAACCTCAATATTGTATTTCTTTGCAAGATAACGGATGGCTTCAGGATACGAATAATGCTCGTGTTCCATCAAAAAAGAAATGACATTTCCACCCTTTCCTGAACTGAAGTCTTTCCATATTTGCTTGACGGGCGATACCATAAAAGAAGGGGTTTTTTCATCGGCAAAGGGGCTTAGCCCTTTAAAATTACTCCCTGCTTTCTTAAGTTGTACAAAATCACCAATAACTTCTTCAACACGAGCCGTTTCAAAAACTTTGTCTATGGTGTTTTTGGTGATCATATGTAGTTTATGATACCGCTTTCAGCTTGTTCAATGTAGATTTGGTCAGCTTATTTTCGGCGTATTTTTGAGTAACCTTTAGTGTTTTTTCATCGGTGCCCGGTAATTCAAACATAGCATCTGTAAGAATTGCTTCGCATAATGATCGTAAACCACGAGCTCCTAATTTATACTCAACTGCTTTATTTACAATATACTGAAGTGCTTTTTCATCGATACTGAAATCGATACCATCCATATCAAACAGTTTTTCATACTGTTTAATAATGGCATTTTTAGGTTCGGTAAGAATTGCGCGGAGTGTTCCGGCATCCAGGGGATTCATATACGTTAATACCGGTAGTCGACCTATTATTTCTGGTATCAACCCGAAATCTTTCAAATCTTTCGGAACGATATATTGCAGTAAATTATCTTCATCAACACGCTCATCACTTTTAGACGCACTGTAACCAACCGCCTGCATGTTTAGTCGTTTACTGATTACTTTTTCAATTCCATCAAAGGCGCCTCCCGCAATAAATAAAATATTACGAGTATCTACCTCCACGAATTTCTGATCAGGGTGCTTTCTTCCACCCTTTGGCGGTACGTTAACTGTCGTACCTTCTAATAACTTCAATAAAGCTTGCTGAACGCCTTCACCTGAAACATCTCGTGTGATGGAAGGGTTATCGCTCTTACGCGCTATCTTATCGATCTCATCTATAAAAACTATCCCTTTTTCGGCCTTCTGCGTATTGTAATCTGCGGCCTGTAATAGCCGCGTTAAAATGGTCTCAACGTCTTCGCCTACGTAACCAGCTTCAGTCAAAACGGTGGCATCGACGATGGCGAACGGTACATTTAGCATTTTAGCTATTGTTCTGGCTAACAGTGTTTTACCCGTTCCTGTTTCCCCAACGAGGATGATATTACTTTTTTCGATTTCTATATCATCTTTCTTCTTGCTGGGCTTTTGTAACAAACGCTTGTAATGATTATATACTGCCACAGACATGACCTTTTTTGCCTGGTGCTGGCCAATGATATATTCATCTAAAAAGTTCTTGATCTCTAAAGGTTTTTTTAAGATCAACTCACCTGATAGACCGGTGGCATCGGTCTCAGAAATTTCTTCTAATACAATTCCATGAGCCTGTTCAATACATCTGTCACAAATATGGGCATCTAAACCGGCAATCAATAAATTGGTTTCTGCCTTTTTTCGTGCACAAAATGAGCATTCTAATTCTTCTTTCTTTGCCATCCTTCTAAGGTTTCATTACGATTCAACGTAATATAAAACTAAAAATTGAACCTACTATTGTATTAATCTCTCGTTAAAACTTCATCGACCATACCATATTCCTTGGCTTCTTCGGCCTTCATCCAATAATCCCTGTCAGAATCGTCATGTACTTTTTTAACGGTCTGGCCAGTGTGCTTAGCGATGATCTGATATAATTCATCTTTTAATTTTAAGATCTCACGTGCCGTGATTTCAATATCTGATGCCTGTCCTTGCGCACCCCCGAGTGGCTGATGGATCATAATTCGAGAATGCGGTAAAGCCGAGCGCTTGCCTTTCTCGCCAGAGCACATCAATACTGCTGCCATTGAAGCCGCCATACCTGTGCAAATTGTGGCAACATCGGGTTTGATAAATTGCATGGTATCATACATTCCTAGACCGGCATAGACACTACCACCCGGTGAATTCACATAAATAGAAATATCTTTTGAATTATCAACACTTTCTAAAAACAGTAACTGTGCCTGAACCACATTGGCCACATAGTCATCAATGGCTGTTCCAAGAAAAATAATGCGATCCATCATTAAACGCGAGAACACGTCAAATACGGCAATATTCATTTGACGTTCTTCTATAATATTTGGTGTCAAACCCACGGGATACATAGCACTGATCATTTTGTCATAATACATGCTATTGATACCGTGGTGTTTGGTAGCGTATTTTTTAAATTCTTTTCCGTAATTCATGGGTAGTTTTTAAATATGTTAAGTTGGTAAATATACTAACATTATTCTAATGTTACGCGGTGGGGATTTGCTAAATATTTACTAATAAAAAACCCAAAATCTTTTGATTTCGGGTTTCTGTTTTTCTAGTATGACTTGCTCAACCAGCCCTCAACTAAATTCAGTACTGGGTCGTTCAGTTATATTCTTAATTGTAAACTTCTTTCACAAAGTCATCAAATGAAACTTCTTTTACTTTTAGTTTCACGTTCTCTTTATAAAAATCTAGAAGTTTCTGGCTCATCAGCTGCTCAGATAAACGTTTTACCTCGTCCTGATTACTTAATATTCTTCCGGCAATTTCTTCCAACTCCTTTTCTTCTGGGTTCGTATTACCAAACTGTGCCATTTGACCTTTGATATAACCTTTAGCAAACTCTTTCAATTCATCAAACGTAACCTGAAGGTCATTATCTTTTGCAATCTTACCTTCAATCAGTTGATAGCGCAGGCCTTTCTCTGAACGATTATATTCTTGTGTCGCTTCTTCTTCTGTCAATTGCTTTTCGCCTCCTACAGCCAACCACTTTTGTAAAAATTCGGCAGGAAGATCAAACTTCGTATTTTCAATTAAACTCTCGGTAACGGCATTTAATAATTGCTGGTCAGACTGCTGTTCAAACTGTTTTTCAGCATCTTCTTTTAGGTGCGCTTTGAATTCTTTTTCATTTTTAACCACATCTTTACCGAATAACTTATCGAACAATTCTTGATTCAATTCGGCAGGATCTGTTTCAGTTATTTCTTCAATAGTGAACTTTACTACTATATCCAGTCCATGCGCATCATCATGTGAAACACCTAAGTGATTTTGCAATAAATGGTCATCCGTAAATAACCCTTTAGTTTTTAATTCAATTACGTCACCAACTTTAGCACCAATAAATTTCTTCCCATTGGTTTTACCCTTGATTTTATCAAGTTTGAAAGTCGATTTCTTTTCGATCTCTTTTTCCAAGTTGACAAAAGTTCCCGTTATATTCGAATTTTCAGCAATTTCAGCTTGGGTTATCATCTTACCATAACGCTCTTGTATGTTTTTGACCTGATCATCGATCATCTTCTTATCAGCAACAATTTTGTATTGCGTAATCGCTTTTCTAGCCTGTAAATTTACCTCAAAATCAGGCGCCAAACCTAATTCAAATTCAAAAGAAAATGTTTCGGCATCCCAGGAAAAATCATCAGATTGTACTTTGGGTAATGGATTCCCTAAAATGTCTAACTTCTCCTCTACCAAGAACTTACTTAATGATTCTTGTAATAATTTGTTCACCTCATCGATCATCACCGGCTTGCCATATTGCTTTTTTACCAGGCTCATAGGCACATGCCCCTTTCTAAACCCCGGTATATTAGCCTTCTTGCGATAATCTCGTAAAATTTCAGTTACCTTGTCTTTATAATCAGCTTCGGTAATATCAATTTTTACCACCGCATTCAAGTCATCAATCTTTTCTTTTGTAATATTCATCTTTGCTTGTTTCTTTTAAACTGAATTGTCTCCGACAGTACCATCGAACACGAAATTTAAGGGCGCAAAATTAATAAAAATATTCCAATATTTCAGTCTTTCTATTTTCGTTTTTCCTCCTTTAACAATGAATACAAAACAGATTGAAAAAATGACAACAATAGACTGAATAGCAGCGCATACCAAAATCCATCTACTGCGAATCCACCAACTAATTTATCAGCTAATAAGATAATAAATGCATTGATGACAAAAAGGAATAATCCCAGAGTCATAATGGTAATGGGTAAGGTAAAAAATATTAAAAGAGGTCTAACGAATATCTTCAGCAATCCCAAAACAATTGCTACGACAATTGCCGCCAGATAACCATCTACATGAACACCGGGTAATAGTTGCGCTAAAATAACCACAGCGATAGCGGTTAAGAGCATTTTAAATAGTAGCTTCATAATTATTACTTCTAGTTATTAAACGCTATCCACAAGCATGCCAAACGATTATTTGGCCAAAAAACTGACAACCTCATTGTAAAAATCGGTCGGATTCTCGGCGTGTAGCCAATGCCCTGCATTTTTGACAGTTGCAATTTGCGAATTCGGAAAATGAGCTTTGATCAGATTTTGATCTGTATCATCGATATATCCTGAGTTTTCGCCACGTAAAAATAAGGTCTCACCGTCAAATTGCATTAGTGAAGGTAATGCCACCCCCACCTCATCATAATTTTCTGTCAATGATTTCAAATTAAAACGGTACCCGAATTCATCTTTTGAAACCCTGTATACATTCTTTAACAAAAATTGACGTACTCCAAACTCAGGAACATACTCACTCAAAACTTCTTCAATCTCTTTACGGGAAGAAACTTGAGAAAAATCTACTGCATTCAAACCTTCCAAGATATCATGATGATGGGCTGAATAGTAACGTGGACCAATATCAGCTACGACCAATTTATTAACTCTTTCAGGGTGGTTCACAGCAGAAAACATGGCCGTCTTACCGCCCATGGAATGCCCCAACAAATTTACGTTCTGAAGTCGATGGTGATCTATATAATGTAGCAGGTCATCTACCAACACCTCATAGCTAAATTCATCAGCATGGAAACTTCGCCCATGATTTCGTTGATCGATTAGGTGAACTTCATAACCCTCTGCGAATTTAGTACCTAAAGTCTTCCAGTTATCGCTCATGCCCAGAAAACCATGAAATATGAGCAGTGGCTCGCCCTCACCAAATATTTGAGAATGTAAAAACTTCATTTTTCTAACTATTGACTTTCAATTTATGTAAATACATATTTACTACGTTCTCTAACCCCAGGTATAGTGATTCCGAAATCAAAGCATGCCCTATCGAAACTTCCAACAGATTCGGGATATTTTTAGCAAAGTATTGAATATTATCCAAACTCAAATCATGACCTGCATTGATCCCTAAGCCTAACGCTGTCGCTATTCTTGCAGACTCTATATAAGGTTCGATAGCTTTCTTGCGATCAAAAACATATTGTATTGCATATTCTTCGGTATACAGTTCAATACGATCAGCACCCACCTTCGCAGCCCCATCAATAAAGGCCTGATTATTTTCCATGAAAATGGATGTTCTGATGTCATTCTTCTTAAACTCGGCAATCACCTCGGTTAAAAAACCTGCATTTGTAACCGTATCCCATCCCGCATTTGAGGTGATGGCATCTATAGCGTCTGGTACTAATGTCACCTGTGTTGGTTTAGTTTCGAGAACCAGGTCAATAAACTTTTGTATGGGATTTCCCTCTATATTAAATTCGGTAGTAACAACGGGTTTTAAATCATAGACATCTTGATATTTTATATGGCGCTCGTCAGGCCTTGGATGTACCGTAATTCCCTCAGCGCCGAACTCCTGAATGTCAATGGCCGACTGCACCACATTTGGTGTATCCCCACCACGAGAATTTCTAAGCGTGGCAATTTTATTTATGTTAACACTTAATTTGGTCATCTATATATGTATTTAGCAACTTAGGACCGCAAAATTAATGTATTTGTATTTGTATTTTGACTATTTTGCGACTTATTATGCAAACCTCAGACTACATAGCTAAAGATGTTAAGGCGCTCTCGTTGAATAGTACCGTTAAGGATGCTCAAAACTTATTCAATAAACTGACTTTCACGCACATACCTATAGTTGAAAATACAATCTATCTGGGAGCTATTTCAGAAGCCGATGTAAGCACTTTAGAAGATACAGGTCGTACACTGAATGAAGTGCGCCATCTCTTCGACACTTTTTTCGCCGACGAAAATGCGAATTGGTTTGAACTGTTAAAAGAATTTGCGGCTAATGAGACTACTATTATTCCTGCAATTAATGCTGATAAGAAGTATGTAGGTTATTTTGAAATATCAGATATATTGAGCGTTTTCAATCATACACCTTTTTTGAATGAACCAGGTGCAATTTTAGTGGTTTCAAAGCCTGTGCGTGATTATTCATTTAGTGAAATCGCACAGATCATTGAATCAAATAATGGCAAATTACTAGGGGCTTTTGTTTCGCAAATCGAAGACGAAATTGCAGAAATTACGATTAAACTGAATGACCCCGATTTGAGTAATACGATTCAATCCTTCAGAAGGTATGAATACACTATCCTCACAGGTATTCATGAGGATGAGTATTTAAAAAGCCTCAAGGAACGATCAGATTATCTCCAAAAATACCTTAACATCTAAGCAATGAAAGTAGCTCTCTATGGTCAATATTATAAAAGTGAAGCAATTGAGTATATTCATGTGCTGCTCGAAACTTTAAAAAAGAATCATATAGACTTTTATATAGAAAAGCGGTTTAGCGAGTTAATTATGCTTGGTGAAGACGCCCAGACGTTTTCACATTATAATCAACTAGACGACTCCTTCGACTTGATGCTCACCATTGGAGGCGATGGTACATTTCTACGGGCTGTTACCTTTGTAAGAGACCTGAATATTCCAATTTTGGGAATTAATACCGGTCGACTAGGATTTTTAGCTACAGTTCAAAAAGACCAGATAGAATCATCTATTGAGGCGGTACTCCATCGTGATTTTGTACTCAAAGAACGCTCACTGCTAACGGTGGAAACTACTCCAAAAAATAATGACCTTAAAGATGTAAATTTTGCTTTGAACGAAGTGACAGTTGCCAGGAGAAATACAACTTCCATGATTACTATAGAAACCCATTTAAATGATGAATACCTTACTTCATATTGGGCAGACGGTCTGATCATTGCTACTCCAACTGGTTCTACCGGCTATTCGCTGAGTTGTGATGGTCCGGTGATCATGCCGCAAGCAAAGAGCTTGGTATTAACCCCTATTGCACCTCACAATTTAAATGCAAGACCCTTGGTCATTCCAGATGACATCCATATAAAACTAAAGGTAATTAGCCGCGAGAAACAAGCTTTGATTTCGTTAGATTCACGAATTTTCACCATCGATAATCAATCAGAGATCATCATTAAAAAGGCACCTTATACGATTAAAACCATTCAACTTCAAAACCAGACCTTTTTAAAAACATTGCGCGAAAAACTATTATGGGGTGAAGACAAACGCAATTAGCTTCGTTTATTGACAACTTAAGATGCTTTACAACAATATTTTATCATAAAAACTGTTAATCAAAAAAGACCTTTCTAAAACTACCCAAACAAATAGATTTATTTATATTTGCAAACCCTTTTTTAAAATGAAAAAACAGTTTTTTATTTATCTTTTAATACTGGTTTCCAGTAGTGTTTCGGCTCAAATCTTTGAAATAGGTTTATTTGCCGGTGGTAGTAACTATGTGGGTGATATTGGACCCACCAGTTATATCAATCCTAATTTTCCCGCTGTGGGTGGTGTTGCCAAATTTAATTTTACCCCCAGAATCAATTTCCGCGGCAGCCTAATTTACACACAATTAAATGCCCGTGATTCTAAATCAGATTCTAATTTCAGGGTACAAAGAGGCTTATCGATTGTGAATAATATCATTGAGGCTTCCGGTGGTTTAGAATTTAATTTTTTTAAATACAGCATGAATCAAGTCGGGTTTGATCAGACGCCATATATACTTGCTCAAGGATCTGTAGTAAATTATAGAACTTTTTTTCAGAGAGATGGTAGCATTTTTCAAAAGAGAAAATTTGCTGTAATGCCATCGCTGGGGCTCGGTTATAAAATGCGAATCGCTGAGAATTTAGCGATGTCTATAGAATCAAGTTTTCGCTATACCTTTACGGATGATATTGATGCAACATCTGTTGATACAATTGATATTGGAAACTTAGACAGTGATGATTGGTACATATTCACTGGCTTTACCCTTACCTATGGCTTCGGAAGACCCGGTTGTTATAAAGGCACCTTTTTTTAATTTATGACATTAAAAACTCAAATAGATCCCCTTAAAATCCCTAAGCATGTAGCCGTAATTATGGATGGTAATGGCCGTTGGGCCAAGCAAAAAGGGATGGCTCGCGTCTTTGGTCATAAGAATGGTGTTAAAGCTGTGCGCGAAGTAGTGGAATCAGCTGCAGAGATTGGTGTTAAAGTTCTTACCTTATATGCTTTTTCTACAGAAAATTGGAACCGCCCCAAAGTAGAGGTAGAGACTCTGATGGGCCTATTAGTGAGTTCTTTGAAAGATGAGCTCAAAACCTTACAAAAGAACAATATCAAATTGCAATGTATAGGTACGATAGAAAATCTTCCTGCAAAGGCACAAAGAGAGCTGTTTGAAGTCATTAATAAAACTAAGAATAACGATCATATGACCCTCAACCTGGCTTTAAGCTATGGTTCGAGAGAAGAAATTGTTAATGCTATTCAAAACATTTCTAAAAAAGTTGTTAATAAGCAACTTTTAACAGAAGAAATTGATGAAAAAATTATAAATAATCATTTATATACATTTACTTTGCCCGACGTTGATTTTTTGATACGTACGAGTGGAGAAAAACGCATCAGTAATTTCCTATTATGGCAGATTGCTTATGCAGAACTGTACTTTACAGAAGTACTTTGGCCCGATTTTAGAAAAGAACATTTTTTTGAAGCCATCTTAGATTACCAGCACAGAGAACGCCGCTTCGGAAAAACCAGTGAACAATTAGAAAAGGATAATGAATAAATTTAAAATCTGTCTTTTACTTTTCGGCTTTATTTTAATAGCAGAAGCGCAAGCCCAGGAAACCGAAACAAAAGAAATAACTATTCAAAAAGATTCGGTGAGTACAATCGCTTCTGACACCATTCCTAAAAAAGAAACCCCCTTAAGCCCCGATCTTTTCAGAACAACTAAATCGTATATCTTAGGAGGTATATCGGTAAAGGGAAATCAACAATTCAGCGATCAATCTATTACTGTTTTTTCTGAGTTACAGATAGGACAACCCATTAAAATACCAGGTGATAAATTAACATCTGCTATTAAAAAGTTATGGAACTCGAAATTGTTCAGCAATGTTGACGTTTTTGTTACAAAACTTGATGGTGAAACCATTTATTTAGAGTTTGAAGTTAAAGAACTTTCAAAATTATCCACCGTTGAGTGGCGTGGGATTAAGAAGAACAAGGCCTCCGATCTTCAAAAAGAAACCGATTTCAAAAAAGGGGCAAGAATTACTGAAAACCTTTTGACCACAACAAAGAATTATATTGAAAAAAAATATGTCGATAAAGGTTTTTTAAAAGCTAAAGCTACGATTACCACCAAAATTGACACTACAGATAACAATGCCGAAAAAGCTTTGGTAATTGTTGACAGAGGTGAGAAGATCAAGATCAAAAACTTGCGTTTTCATGGCAACAAATCGTTTAAAAACAAGCGATTAAAAAGATTGCTTAAAAAAACCAAACAGAAGAACCCATTACATGTCTTTAAGCCTTCTAAATATATTGAAGAGAAATACACGGAAGATTTAGAACGCATGGTAGAAAAATATCGTGAAAAAGGATACCGTGATGCCCAAGTTCTGAAGGATTCTATTTCATGGAATGATGACAATACCATTAATTTGGACATTTTCTTGAATGAGGGCAGCAGATACTTTTTCGGTGATATTAGCTTTTTAGGAAATTCGGTGTATACCGATGAACAATTGACGGCCTTCTTAGGTCTGGAAAAAGGTGATATTTATAATGGTAAACTTCTCAATGAGCGCGTAAAGGGTGATGGATCACCTGACTCTCAAGATATCACAAATACCTATTTAAATAGTGGGTACTTATTCAGTTCGGTGGTACCGGTTGAAACTAAAGTGGAAAATGATACCATAGATATAGAAATTAGAATTCGCGAAGATGATCCCGCCACGATAAGAAATATTGGAGTAGTAGGTAATGAAGTTACTAATGACCATGTGCTGTATCGTGAGATCAGAACGCGCCCGGGTCAATTATTTAGTAGAGAAAACATCATTCGTTCCATTCGTGAATTGGGCCAGTTACCTTATATTGACGCAGAAAATATCGTACCTGATGTTGTCCCCAATTATTTAGATAAAACTGTAGACATCGAATATGCCCTTGCTGAAAAAGGTTCGAGCCAAATCGAGCTGCAAGGTGGTTTCGGTGGTGGCTCCTTTGTGGGCACCTTGGGGCTATCTTTCAATAACTTCTCCATAAAAAATATTTTTAATGGCAGTGAATATAAACCCGTACCTAGAGGTGATGGTCAGAGTGTATCGCTGCGGGCACAGGCGAGCCGGTTTTCAAGTACCTATAGCGTGTCATTCACGGAGCCATGGTTAGGTGGTAAAAAACCGCGGTCATTCTCTTTTTCTATTTTTAATTCTAGTCAGTTTAGTTTTAATCCGTTAACACGTGACGTAGATAGAGAACAACGTTTGAATATCTTAGGAGCGACTGTGGGTATCAGCCAACGTCTGAAATGGCCTGATGATTTCTTTATCTTATCGACCGTATTGAGCTACCAACGATTTGACCTGGATAATTTCTTTCTAAGTACGCTTCAAACAAGTAATGGTACTTCAAATAATTTATCACTGGCTGTTAATTTCGGACGCAACTCAGCTGGACCGAATCCGATTTTCCCTACCATTGGTTCACAATTTAACTTAGGCTTTAAAGTTACACCTCCCTATTCTTTAATTAGTGGTGAGGATTTTTCGGATTCCACCCAAGAAGAGAAGATTGAATTATTGGAATTCTATAAGATCAACTTTTCAGGGAAATGGTTCAATGCCATTGCCGGTGCACCCGGTCATCAATTGGTGTTAATGTCGAGTGCCGAATTTGGTTTCTTAGGTGCCTACAATCAAGACAAAGGCCTCTCTCCCTTTGAACGTTTTTATTTAGGTGGTGACGGACTTGGGCAAGGACAATTTGACGGCCGCCAAAATATAGGATTAAGAGGGTATCCAAACTCCAGTTTGTCTGTTGATCCAAATACCGGAGTAGCCATCGGAAGCGCAATTTATAATAAATTCACATTCGAATTGCGCTACCCATTGACCTTAAAACCTGCCGCGTCGATCTATGCCCTGGGCTTCCTGGAAGGAGGAAATACTGCCGACAGTTTTACAAATTTTGAACCCTTTAAATTAAAGCGTTCTGCAGGCGTTGGTGTACGTATTTTCATGCCTGCATTTGGTTTATTAGGGATTGATTTCGGGCATGGCTTCGATGACATACCGAGTAATCCAGGTGTGAAGTCTGGATGGCAAACGCATTTCATTATCGGGCAACAATTCTAACGAATATAATTAGTACATTTGCAGACCAATAGCATTTTGGCACGGTTTTTTCTAAATACACATTGCAGCATGGTTCGAACGTGTTTGATCATACTAGCCTTTACATTAAGTATCAGTTCATGGGCACAAAAGCCGCAACGAATTGCATACATAGACATGGAGTATATTTTGGAAAATGTTCCTGAATATGCAGAGGCACAGGCAAGATTGAACTTGAGAGTGCAAGGATGGCAAAAGAAGTTAGATGATCTGAGGCGTGAGATCGAAGTTTTAAAGACCGATCTTGGCAATGAAAAAGCCTTATTAACGCCGGAGCTAATTGAAGAACGTGAAGAAGATATTGAGATCAAAGAATTAGATCTCAAAAATTTACAGGCCTCCTATTTTGGGCCAACAGGCGATCTGTATTTGCTAAGAAAACAATTGGTAAAGCCGGTACAAGATCAGATTTACAATGCTGTTCAGGAAATTGCAGTGCGAAGAAAATACGATATGATCTTAGACAAATCGAGTGACCTGATCATGTTGTATACGAACAAAAAGTTCGATATGAGCGACCAGGTCTTGAACAGAATTGTAAAAGGCAGAAAGGCCAAAGCTCTGGAAGAAAAAAGAGAAGAACGATTACAGGCTGTTTCTGAAACTGAAAAAAATGTAGCGAGTAAAGCCGCTGAAAAGCAAGCAAGAAATGAAGCGCTACAAGCAAGGATAAAAGCACAGAATGAAGCAAAAGCAGAAAAGCGCGAAGCGTTAAAAAAAGCAGCTGAAGAAAGACGTCAAAAGCGATTGGACGAAATTGAACGTCGTAGAAAAGAAAGAGAAGCGAAAGTTAAGGGTATTAGTACTGTAGAAAAAAGTAGTGACTCTGCTCAGGCGAAAAAAGTGATTAATAAAGCGCCCGCGCGAGTGAAAGACACGGTGGCACTAAGAAAATTAGATAGTGCTAAGGCAGCGAAACGCGCTGCGCTGTTAGAGCGAGCGAGGCTCGCTAAGGAGGCAAAAGAGAAAAAAAGACAAGAAATCATTAAAGCCCGTGAAGAAAAGCGCAAAAAACGATTAGAAGAATTAGAAAAGCGTAAGAAGAAAAAAGAACCCGAACAAGAAGAAAACAATAACTAAGATTAATATTAACAAATTTACTTTAAACACATGAAATCGATTAAATTACTATTATTAGCCGGTGTATTATTTTTAGGAGTGAATGCAGTGAGCGCACAGTCTAAAATAGGACATATTAATGCACAAGAATTGGTAGCGTCTATGCCTGAGACCAAGGCAATGCAAGAGGAGTTGAAAAAAATCGCTCAGACCTACGATACAGAATACAAGTCTCAAGGTAGTGCTTTGCAGGCTAAATTACAAAAGTATGATGCAGAGGCAGCAACTCAAACTGATACGGAAAATGCAAAACGTGCAAAAGAGGTTGAAGATATAAGAAAAAAAATTCAATTGTACGCTCAACAAGCTCAGCAAGAATTGCAGAAGAAAGAATTTGACTTGTATAAGCCAATTGAAGAAAAGGCGCAAAAGGCAATAGAGGATGTAGCTCAGGAAAAGGGTATTTTATATGTATTCGATTCTTCTCCAGGCAAAGGTCTGATCGTTAAAAAAGGAGAAGACTTAATGACGGCAGTCAAAGCCAAATTAGGAATTAATTAAACGAATAATATTTCACATTTAAATCCTGCCGATAGGCGGGATTTTTTATTTTTGTCTTTATGAGTTCACAGCCTATCGGTGTTTTTGATTCAGGTGTTGGCGGTATAACCATTTGGAAAGAGATCACGCAGTTACTACCTAATGAGCATACGATCTATTTAGCCGATAGTAAGCATGCCCCCTACGGACAAAAACCTAAAAAGGAGATCATTGAATTATCGGTCAAAAATACCGAATTACTGCTCAAAAAAGGATGCAAAATTATCGTTGTGGCTTGCAACACGGCTACCACAAATGCCATTTCTTATTTGCGGGAAACTTACGATATTCCCTTTATCGGGATTGAACCGGCTATCAAACCTGCTGCCTTACACACCAAAACCAATGCTGTTGGAATTCTAGCCACCAAAGGTACTTTGTCCAGCGAACTGTTTAATCAAACTTCTGAAAAATTCGCTTCTGATGTAGCAGTGGTTGAACAGATCGGTGAGGGCCTGGTTCCATTAATTGAGCAAGGTAAATTAGAAAGTTTGGAGCTGCAACAACTTTTAAAAAAATACCTAAAACCCATGCTTGATGAGCATATTGACTATTTAGTGTTGGGCTGTAGTCATTATCCGTTGCTAATTCCAGAGATCAGAAACATTGTAGGTGATGAGGTTACCATTATTGATTCAGGTCAGGCTGTCGCGAAACAGACGAAGGCTATTCTAGAAAAGAATGATGCGTTAAATGAAGACACTTCATTTAAGGTCTCACATAAATTATATACGAATCGTGATTTGGGGGTTTTGAAACAATTTGTTCCTGCTAATACGGAGAGTTCAATAACTTGTGAGCTTTTAGATTTTTAAAGGCATTGGAAGATAAAAAAAGGCTTATGAAAACCCCTTTCTTATTTGAAATGTATTTAACTCTTCAATTATATTTTGTAGTGGTTTATTCTCCCAATTCATTATAACGGATGAAGAAACTAAATTATTATCAAAACAAAACCAATATTAAAATAGACGTTATATATTGAATCGGTTTACTTCTAATAGTAAGCTTCCTATCTCATTTCATTTCCAATATCAAGTTCAAATTGTTTTATTTAAACTGCCTTATGAAAGATTACTAATTACATCTTAATATTTTACTTTTTAAAAAATACTGTGATGGATCTCCGAAACCTCGTTTAATATTTTTCGTGTGGTCATTGAAATTTCAATTCCAAATGGTTAAATATAATTTTCTTCCGACGACTTCAGTCAATGGAATTGGAAATTGATCTTGAAATTTTTTTGAGCTGTATTGAGGCCGCGGGTGGCATAAAGAACAAGGACTCTGAGGCCTTGGTAATACTTCTCTTTTCGACAATTGCTAAGAGGATTTTTAATTGATCTAAAATATAATTCATTAATTATATTTATGTATTATATAATAAATATAAATAAAAATTTATATTTATTTTGTCGCACATTTGCAGCGTTAATTATAAAAAAGTTCAAATTAAGTCTTATGCAAACAAGTCTCAAAATACCAGAAAAGGCCATCATCGTAGATAATGGTAATTCTAACATCACATTAAAAATTAATAAAAGATTATTTGCGAATTCATTAAGAAAAGTTGCCTTGATATTGCTCTTTGCTATCTTGGGAGTATTCTTAGTTCTGACGTATACCAGTCAGAACCCACAATTCTGGCCCTTGCTCAAAGTTGCTGCTATTCTTAGTTTAATCGGGATCATAGCTTTGAAATCATCCAATCCAATTAAAGAAATCAAATAACAACGTTAATAAATTTTTAAAAATGACTACCACTGAAGTAATAAGTAAACTACAACTTGTGGACGGTACTTTTACCGCCTCAGAAGCCTCGCATATAATAAGTGCTTTGATTAAAGAGAAAATAAATTTTCATAAGATTCATCGACTATCCATTTGGGAGGGTAACATGCATGACGATACCAGTTATGACGACAGTCGCGTAATACAATTGCAGAAAGAATTAGTTGATTTCAAAGAAATTTGCAACGAAGTAAGATTAGCTGGAAAGAACATTAAAATTGATGGTATTCTCAATATTGAGATTATCGATTAGTGTTTATTGAATTAGTTAAATGGATTTGCACTTTCTGGTCGATAATTTGACCAACCCAGCTTTATTGTTCTTTGTGTTGGGTTTATTAGCCTCTCAAGTTAAGAGTGACTTAGAAATTCCAAAAAATTCATCTAAATTCCTTTCATTGTATCTCTTGCTCGCCATTGGTTTTAAAGGCGGGCAAGAGTTATCGCATAGCACTTTTAGCACGGATATCCTTTATGCTGTGATCGCTGGCGTAATATTGGCACTACTAGTTCCTCTTTACACCTTTTATATCTTACGCCTAAAATTTACCGTAGAAAATTCGGGTGCGATTGCCGCCGCGTATGGCTCGGTGAGTGCCGTAACCTTTGTAACCGCCGTGAGTTTTTTGGAAATGGAAAACATCGAATTTGGGGGGCATATGGTGGCAATCATGGCCCTAATGGAGGCACCTTCGATCATTGTTGGCGTTTTATTAATGCGCATTTATTCAAACGGAAAACGCTCTACCAAAGAAATTATTGACCTTGTCAAACACACAATAACGAACGGAAGCGTACTACTAATAATGGGTAGTCTATTCATAGGTTTTATGGCGAATGACGCTCAGGCCGAAGGCATTAAACCGTTTACTACCGATATATTTAAAGGATTTTTAGCCGTATTCCTTCTAGATATGGGAATTACCAGCGGCCAAAAAATTAATTCTTTACTTAAAAAAGGATGGTTCGCTTTATTGTTTGCCATTTTTATACC
>JASJDL010000051.1 GCA_030065775.1 Flavobacteriaceae bacterium
TTATATTCGCGCCATAGCAGCCCCAGTAATTTGTATTTAGGTGAAGCACTTGCCGCCCTGGAAGGCACAGAAACCGCAAATGTTTCTGCATCTGGCATGGGAGCCATTTCATCGGTCTTATTACAATTGTGTAATGCCGGGGATCATATTGTTTCAGCACGGACAATTTATGGTGGCACTTATGCTTTTTTAAAGAATTTCGTACCTAAGTTTACGATTGCGAACACCTTCGTTGATATAACAGACCTAAAAAAAGTAGAAGCAGCCATTACTAAAAATACCAAAGTTATTTATTGCGAGTCGGTGAGTAATCCTTTATTAGAAGTGGCAGATATTCCTGCATTAGCTGCCTTAGCTAAAAAGTATAACATAAAATTGATAGTAGACAATACCTTTTCTCCATTAACTATTTCTCCAGTACATTTAGGAGCAACTGTAGTGATTCACTCATTAACCAAGTTCATCAACGGGTCAAGCGATACCGTTGGCGGTGTCATCTGCGGTACCCATGAATTCGTTAACGAATTGCGGAATGTAAATGACGGGGCCTCAATGTTATTGGGGCCGGTAATGGACAGCTTACGTGCATCAAGCATTTTAAAAAATTTAAGAACACTACATGTTCGTATAAAAAAGCACAGTGAAAATGCAATGTACCTGGCAGAAAAGTTTGAGCAAGATGGTCTTAAGGTTCTATACCCAGGACTGCCATCACATAAACAGCATGGCCTATTCAGATCTATCTTTAATGAAGAATACGGTTATGGCGGAATGCTGACCGTTGATGTTGGTTCTTTAGCTAAGGCCAATGAACTCATGGAAATGATGCAAGACCGTAACTTAGGGTATCTTGCCGTGAGCTTAGGCTTTTATAAGACCTTATTCAATGCTCCCGGAACCGGAACTTCTTCTGAAATACCGGAAGACGAACAAGTTGAAATGGGTCTGACCGACGGATTAATACGTTTTTCTATTGGGCTCGATAATGATATTGAACGCACTTATAAGGAAATGAAAAAGTGTATGGTGGAGCTAGACTTATTGAATAATAAAAAGCAGGCTATTCAGATGTAGCCTCATCCATACTCGCTAAATGCAGGTTCAATGCCTTGACAGATATTTGTATTTCTTTAATAGATATTCCCAAAGAAATGAGTAAAAAAACTAAGCCTACTCCAAACACCCATTTACCGAGTAATTGATTGTCTGCAAATATTAAGAACATACATAATACACATAAAAACAGGCTGGCAACACCCCATATCTGCATATTCTTTATGAGTTGAACACGCCTTCTTAAATTTTGTATTTGGCCTAACACTTGCTGATCAGGATTTTCTAAGTATTGAGCTCGTAAGGTTCTGATAAGGGCAGCAATGGCTAGAAAACGATTGGTATACGCCAGGAGCAAGAGTGAAATGGCCGAAAATAGTAATCCCGGTGTTGTTAAGGTGATATCATTCATATATTTTCTCTTAAAAAAGCATTCACATTACCTTCAATTCTTCGATGGATATCTGATACATCAGACTTCACGAATTCATCACCTGTAATATTTTCGTAGAGCTCTATGTAACGCTCAGAGATTTCAAGTACTTTTTCATCTGACATTTCTGGTACCACTTGTCCGTCTTTACCTTGAAAGTCATTAGCGATCAGCCATTGGCGTACAAACTCCTTTGATAATTGCTTCTGCTCCTCTCCGCTACGCTGTCGTTCTTCATAACCATCAACATAAAAATAACGTGAAGAATCAGGAGTATGGATTTCGTCGATCAAAACAATTTCACCGCTTTTGGTTTTTCCAAATTCATATTTGGTATCGACCAGAATTAATCCGCGCTCGAAGGCCAGTTGAGTCCCGCGCGCAAATAACTTTTGGGTATAATCCTCTAGAATACGATAATCTTCTTCAGAGACAATGCCTTTGTCGATGATGTCCTCTCGCGAGATGTCTTCATCATGAGATCCTTCTTCTGCTTTCGTTGCAGGAGTAATGATTGGCTCAGGAAATTTATCGTTCTCCTTCATCCCTTCGGGCATTTCAACGCCGCAAAGTGTCCTTTTCCCGGCTTTGTACTCGCGTGCGGCATGGCCTGATAAATAGCCCCTAATCACCATTTCCACTTTAAAGGGCTCACATAAATGACCTATTGCTACGTTAGGGTCTGGTGTGGCTAAGATCCAATTCGGAACTATATCTTCAGTGGCCCGCATCATCTTGGCGGCAATCTGATTTAAGATTTGTCCTTTATATGGAATCTGACGAGGCATGATGACATCAAAAGCTGATAAGCGATCGGTCGCCACCATCACAAGCAATTCGTCATCAATATTGTATACTTCTCGCACCTTACCGCGATACACTGATTTTTGATTCGGAAAATTAAACTCGGTTTTGTTAAGTGTATGTAAACTCAATTTTGGGTACTATAATGATTATTAACAATGTCAAGGCACTTTCGGAAATAATTGATTAGTGCTCTTTTTCGATTTTTTTTATTTTTTTAATATTTTCCAGAACAGGTGTGGCAATAATGGTAGTTTCATTGTTCTCAAAATAAAAAATATACGTACTATTCTGTCCTATTTTTCTAACATCTATGGTTGAATCATCTTTGAATGTCAATGTATAATTTGGATCATAACCCTTTTTACTGAGCCTGTCTTTTATTCCAATTGCCATCCCAAGTCTCAGAGAAAGGAACATCAGCGCAAATACGAAGAGAACCGTCGAAACAAGATTCTTTTTGTTTCTTAATTGTTCGTAGCGTTTATCGGCTTTCTCAATATTTGTGACCTTTTTATACCAATTTTTTTCTCGCCACTTAAGATGCAATTTCGGAGACCATTTCGTGATATGAAGGTAGAGCAAAACTGTTAAAATTAGTATTGGAATTGTAATCCTGTAATCGCGGGTAAGTAGATTCACAGGAGAAATCAGTGCATCCAGAATTGACATAAAATCTATGATGGGAAATCCAAGCATACCATAAAAAATGGTATCACTTAACACACCTAAAATTACGAGGTAAACATAACCAATTGACAGGTATTCTTGTATGTTTAGCTCTTTGCCAAACATTTACTCGGTTTCGATACTTTTATAAGCCGAGATGATTTGCTTAACCAATTTATGACGAATCACATCCTTATCATCTAAATAAACCGAAGCTACACCTTTTATATCCTTGAGCGCTAACAAAGCCTCCTTTAGCCCAGAAACCTGTTTTCGCGGTAAGTCTATCTGTCCCGGATCGCCGGTAATGATAAACTTAGCATGTTTCCCCATACGTGTTAAAAACATCTTCATTTGGGCATGTGTAGTATTTTGAGCTTCATCTAAGATCACAAAAGCGTTATCCAAGGTACGGCCCCTCATAAATGCCAATGGTGCTATTTGTATAACACCCGTTTCAAGGTAGGCCTGTAATTTTTCTGGGGCAATCATATCACGCAGCGCATCATACAAAGGTTGCATGTATGGATCCAGTTTCTCTTTAAGGTCTCCGGGTAAAAATCCTAAGTTCTCTCCAGATTCAACTGCGGGCCTTGTTAAAATAATCCTTCTCACCTCTTTCTCTTTCAATGCCTTTACTGCCAGCGCAACCGCAGTATATGTTTTACCTGTACCCGCAGGGCCCACAGCAAATAACAGATCATTTTCTACAATCTCATCCACCATCTTACGTTGATTCGCGGTCTGGGCCTTAATCAATCGGCCACTCACGCCATGCACTAAAACATCGCCTGCCCTTTTTGAGCTTTTATCATCATTGTCACTTGATGTCAACAAACGTTCTATACTATTTTCGTCTAACTTATTATAGCGGTTAAAATGATTTACAAGCATTTTAAGGCGCTTTTCAAATTCGTCTAAAAGCTCTTTTTCACCATAAATCTTTATCTTACTTCCGCGAGCAACAACTTTAATCTTAGGAAAGTACTTTTTTAATTGCTCAATGTTACTGTTTTGAGTACCGAAAAAATCTTTAGGATTTATTTCGGTGAGTTCAATAATTCTTTCGTTCAAATGAATTTTTTTTAATGTTTATTATCTGTTTAAAACTACTATTTAAACTACAAAATCATAATCTTTAAATCATTAGATTTGCACAATAAATTTACACAATTTACAATACAAACTTCGTTTCAACAACGGAAATAATTAACAAATGCCCTTAATAACTTTAACAACAGATTTTGGTACAAAAGATCATTTTGTTGGTGCCATTAAAGGGGCTATTTTCAATGAGTTAGATAATGTTGAGATCATTGACATTTCACATGAAGTATCGCCATTTAATATTACTGAAACGGCCTATATTGTTAAAAACGCCTACCAGAATTTTCCGAAGGGAAGTATCCATATCATAGGTGTAGATTCAGAATTAAGTGTTGAAAACAAGCACATCGCCCTGCAGCTTGATGAGCATTATTTTATTTGCCCTGATAATGGTGTTCTTTCTATGATCGCCTCAGAAATCAAACCAGAAAAAATGGTTGAGATCACCATACATAATGCCATCATAAGTAGTTTCAATGTTTTAGATGTTTTTGTAAAAGTAGCGTGTCATATCGCGCGAGGAGGAACGCTTGATGTCATCGGAAAAGAGATCGAAAATTATAAGCAGCTCACCGAAGTACATCCATATATCAATGAAGATAAAACGCAAATTGTAGGAACGGTGATCTATATAGATAATTATGGTAACGTGATCTGTAACATCAGCAAAAAGCTCTTCAACGATATAGGAAAAGGGCGTGATTTTGAGGTTATTGCGCGTAACTATACGTTCAATAAAATTTTCAGAAAATATAATGAAGTAGTGAACTTTGACATACCTCAAGAGCAACGCCAGGATGATGGAAAAAAACTGGCCATTTTCAATTCTGCTAACTTTTTAGAGATTGCCATTTACCGCAGTAATTTAAAAACAGTAGGAGGTGCTTCAAGCCTGCTCGGATTGGATTATCGCGATACTATAACTGTAAGATTTAAATAGTATGTTTGTACGAATAGTAAAAATGAGTTTCCAGCCTGAAAAAGTGGACGAGTTTCTAGGAAATTTTGAAATGGTGAAAGATAAAATCCGTGCTTTTGATGGATGTGAGCATTTAGAATTATATAGGGACAAAAACGAGACGAACATATTTTTCACCTACAGCTATTGGCAGTCAGAAAAGACCTTAGAGAATTACAGAGACTCAGACTTATTTAAAGCTGTTTGGACAAAGACAAAGGCTTTGTTTAATGATAAACCTGAAGCTTGGAGCGTTGATAAACTAGTAGGTAATTGGTAGTTGAACTTATAGAATAAATACGACTACACGTGAACTCAGGAAATAATAACAAATAAATACATAAACAATTTATAGAGTGCTCGCTATTTTAAAAAAAGAACTCAATTCATTTTTCGCCTCTCCAATCGGTTATTTGGTGATCGCGGTTTTTTTACTTATCAACGGGCTCTTCTTATGGGTATTCAAAGGTGAATTTAACATCTTGAATGCCGGTTTCGCCGATTTGAACGCTTTCTTTCTTATGGTTCCGTGGTTTTTCCTGTTCTTAATTCCGGCCATAACAATGCGCAGCTTTTCAGACGAAATTCGATCAGGTACCATCGAAATCCTAAAAACAAAACCTTTGACGAACTGGCAAATTGTTTTGGGTAAATATTTCGGAGCGCTGGTATTGATTATTCTGGCGCTAATCCCAACCCTTATTTATGTTTATAGTATATTAAAATTAGGGAATCCGGCAGGTAACTTAGATTTGGGTAGCACGATTGGTTCTTACATAGGACTCCTTTTTCTAGCCGGTACCTATACCTCGATTGGTGTATTTACTTCTACGCTTTCAAACAATCAGATTGTGGCATTTATTCTCGCCGTGGCTATTTGCTTTTTTATGTATTATGGATTTGAAGCCCTGGCCGATTTAGATATGATAACTGGCATACAAAATCTTGGCATGTTAGAACATTTCAATAGTATTTCCCGTGGGGTGATAGACACTCGAGACCTGATATACTTTGTAAGTTGCACCGTTTTCTTTTTGTTTTTAACCAAATTAAAACTGGAGCAGGAATGATGAAGAAGTACTCGAAAGCAGTAATACTACTTGCCGTTTTGGTTTTGCTAAATTTAGGATTAAATCAATTCTATAAGCGGTTTGACCTTACCCAGGATCAGCGCTATACGCTATCTGAAACAACGAAAAGCATCTTAGACAATATAGAGGAAACAGCCATTGTGAAAATTTATTTACAGGGTGACTTTCCTTCAGAATTCAAACGCCTGCAAACTGAAACCCAACAGCATCTTGAAGAACTGAAAGCATTAAACAATTCGATTAAATTCCGATTCATAGACCCTTTAGACCAGGCTGAAGGACTTATAGAACAAGGTTTACAACCCAGTCGCTTATCAGTCCAGGAAGACGGAAAGGTTTCAGAGGCCGTTATTTTTCCCTGGGCTACCATAGAATATAAAGATAAAAAGGAGCATGTGAACTTACTGGCTAATCAGTCAGCCGATTCTCAGGAAGAACAATTACAAGGCTCCATACAGAATCTGGAATATGCATTTGCAGATGCTTTTCATAAGGTTTCATCAGATAGGAAGCAGAGCATCGCTATTTTAAAAGGTAACGGAGAGCTCGATGACATCTTTTTGGCCAGTTTTCTAAGAAAATTAAGTCAGTATTATCGTTTGGCCCCTTTTACACTTGATTCTGTGGCCACTAATCCGCAGGAGACCTTACAAAAACTAACGGCTTATGATCTAGCGATCATTGCCAAACCAACCGAAAAATTTACTGAGCAAGAAAAATTTACTTTAGACCAATACATTACCAATGGTGGAAAATCGTTGTGGTTGATAGATAATGTTGTTGCCGAACTTGACAGCTTAATGCAAAACGGGCAATCCCTGGCCTTTAATCGTGACCTTGATATTACTGACTTACTATTCAGTTATGGAGTACGATTGAATTATGACCTGGTAAAAGACATGTACAGTTCAACAATTCGATTGGCAGCTGGACAAGTGGGCAGCCGAACACAATTTCAGGATTTTCTTTGGCAATACCATCCCGTAATTACCTCAAAAAATGAGCATCCCATTACCAACAATACCGATCCGGTGAATTTGCGTTTTGTCAATTCCATAGATACTTTAAAAAATGGTATCAAGAAGTCTGTTTTATTGCAGAGCTCGGCTTTATCAAAACCAATTGGCTCCCCGAGCCTCATTTCATTGGAAGAAGTTTCGAAGAAACCCATTCCGCAAGATTATAATAATGGTAATCAAATCTTGGGTGTCTTGTTGGAAGGGGACTTTACATCTGCATATGCCAATCGTGTCAAACCCTTTGAAACAGGGCAATTCAAAACGCAGAGTGAAGCAAACAAGATGATCATTATTGCAGATGGTGATATTATCGCTAACCAGGTCCATCAAGGACAACCTTTAGAACTCGGCTTAGATAAATGGACAAATTTGCGCTATGGCAACGCTACTTTTTTATTGAATGCTGTCAATTATCTATTAGATGATTCAGGGCTAATCAACTTGCGTTCAAAGACCATTAAACTACAATTTTTAGACAAGCAAAGAGCGTATTCAGAGCGAACCAAGTGGCAACTCATAAATGTAGTTTTACCCTTGCTGGTTCTCGCCTTATTCGGACTCACTTTCACATTTTTACGCAAGCGAAAATATAGTTAAATAAACGTTAAAGCATCAAATCCTGGGATCAAATTATAGTATATTTGAGCAACTATAATAACCTAAATTTGAATAACCATGATTAAAAAAATCTCTTTACTAGTACTAGTATTTGCTACTGCATTTTCTTTGGAGGCCCAAGTACAAACACCGGCTCCCAGCCCCTATTCTAAAGTAAAACAAACTGTTGGTTTAACAGATGTTGTTTTGGAATATTCCCGTCCTTCCATGAAAGGGAGAAAAATTTTCGGTGGCCTGGTTCCTTATGATACTATGTGGCGCACAGGTGCCAATGCGAGAACTAAAATCACTTTTGATGATGATATCATTATTAACGGTGATACCTTAAAAAAGGGTACATATGCGATATTTACGAAGCCAAAGGCTGAAGCCTGGAAGGTTTATTTTTACACTGATCACGCGGGTGGCGGTGTACCAAACGATTGGAGCGATGCCAAAGTTGCTCTGACGGTGACGGCGCAACCCCAGGAAATGCCAATGCCAATTCAGACATTTACAATGACCTTTGATGATCTGACAGACGAAGGCGCAACCTTAGGTATGCTTTGGGAAAATACCTATGTTGGTGTTCCGTTTAAAGTACCAACAGATGCTAAAGCTACAGAGAGCATTACCAAACTAATGGCGGGACCTTCAGCCAATGATTACTATAACTCAGCCGGCTATTACAGAAGAACAGGTAAGGATCTAAACCAAGCCTTAACCTGGATCAACAAAGCGGTTACGATAAATGAAAAAGCCTGGTGGATGAAACGTGAGAAAGCATTGATTTTGGCAGGATTAGGGAAGAAAAAAGAAGCAATCGCCGCCGCTACAGAATCTATGAAAGGTGCTGAAGCTGCAGGTAATGCCAATTGGGTTGAAATGAACAAAAAATCCATTGCCGAATGGTCTGCTAAATAATTTGTAAGACTCTTCATTTAAAACGACAAAAACTAAATATTAATTTAAAAATGAAAACATGAAAAAACTAAGTTTTCTGCTATGTTTTGTACTTGTGACTTCGGTTGCATGTGCGCAAAAAAGCCCTAGAAAAAGTGCCACTGGAACTATTGGTGATGTAACTGTTACAGTTGATTATGGATCACCTAGTGTAAAAGGTCGTGAGGGCAAAATTTGGGGATCCAAAAGTAAGGGCGATTTGGAAAATTATGGTGATGTTTGGAGAGCTGGTGCCAATGAAAATACGACTGTCGCTTTTGACAAGGACGTGGCTGTTGGCGGAAAATCGTTAAAGGCAGGTAAGTATGGTTTCTTTATTATCCCTAAAAAAGAAGGAGACTGGGTAGTCATTTTCAATACAAAAAATGATGCCTGGGGTGCCTATTCTTATAAGGAGAGTGAGGATGCCTTACGTTTGAATGTAACACCTGATTTCGTTGCAGACAATCAAGAGTCGTTGCTCTATAGTGTCGTTGAAAATGCCATTACCTTCGCTTGGGAAAAAGCACGGCTGACGATTCCGGTTAAAACCAATTAATGTTAAAAAAAGCGGTAGAAAATTCTACCGCTTTTTTATTTAAAATTTCTTTTTCTTAATTAGATTTCCTTTTAGATCATAATGTCGCCAGGTGCCTACCTGTTTATCCTGTTTAAACCTACCCTTTACTTTTACCTCACCATTTTCATAATACTCGTAATAACGTCCATGTTTCTGGCCGTCTTTTAATCCTATCTTTAGGTGCGTCGCACCACTTTTATAGGTTGTTTCGTACTCATCAGCATTCAAATCGTCAGGAAAAATACTTTTTACCGTAAAAACATCCTTCACTAAAATTGCATTAGTACCAGTTCCAATTCCGGTGTGTAGTCTTGGACCATAAAAATCGTCCATTTTAAATTGTTCTTTGCTTGCTACCAATTCAGGATTCTGATATTCAACAACCAACTTGCTTTTAAACAGGCCGTCATAAGAAGTTAATTGAAAACCCAACTGTGGGAAGCAAATAATAAAATCTTTATTCTTTTGAATCTGTGCTTTAGTTTTTTCATCCGCGAAAGCATACATACTTTTATACAACGAGGGCGTATTGACATAGGTAAATACACTCGATTTAGCTCTAAACTTGTTGTTGAATCTGATGTAGTCTTCAGATGTGCTCAGTGTTTCACTAGCAACATAACTATCAATAATGCTCTTTAAAGTTTCTGGTTCATTACTAAATACTACATAATCTTCCAGCATTGTAAAATAAGGTTTTTCTAACTTTTCAAAAGCCCCGCCAAAAAACATTTTAAAGAATCCTTTGATGGCCAAAAAATTAATCTGATGCTCTTTATAAGTAAACTGCTTGAATTTTACGGGAGTGCGTTTTCGAATCTGGTCCACCATAATTCCAAGATTCTCTTCAGCATTTACTTTATTAGAGGTTTTCAAAACAAGTGCCATATTTTTAGTCTGCTTTTCAACTGATGGTTGAATTTGTAAAAAAGCGATCTCATCACCGATCCAGCTCATAAAATGTTCGCGTATATTTATTTTAAGTAAACTTTCTATTTGACGATAGTTTTCTTTATAATTTGCGTATCCCCTGGTATCATCTTGCAATAAGCGCTCAAAATTAGAGTATAGCTCTTTAAAATTTTCAAATCCAAAACTCATATATATTGCAGAGCGTTTAGGAATCACTTCAGCAGCAGACCGTTTAGAAATTCCTGATTTTTGAAGCGCCTTCAAATAGGCTATATTCGACCGGTTTAAATTCGTAGATCCATTGGCGACAATGGTATTATTTGATTTCAAGTCTAATGTAAAACCTGAAAATGCTATCGTCTCACTAACGACTCTGGCCCAATCATTCTTTTCATCAGAAAAATAACGTACATAATCGTCTAAGTAATCGTACTGCACGAATAAGCGAAACATATCGTCATAACCGGTTCGCTTTTTGATTTCTATAAAATCGAGGTCCCTGCCTATGGCCGGTTCTTGATGCTGATCTATAGACGCTTCAACCAGGGTATGCACATAGGAAGCAATCAGCTGGTTCTGAATAAAAGAGATATGTAATGTTTCTTTGGTGATTTTATCGTACAACTCAATAATTTCATGGTCCCGGTAGCTGCGCTTACTCAGCACATAATTATCGTCTAGAAGCGTATTGAAATATGACTTCAATAGTTTTAACTTCGCTATCTTCTTGAGGTCTACCACATAAAAAATACCATAAGATTTAGGCCGATACATATGTATGGAAAACACCAGTGAACGGGTGCCGAAAAGTTCAAATAACTTTTTCTTTCTATGGAAAATAGTGTCTACTTTTTGAATATTGGAAGTCAATTCAGAAAAGTAATCATTCTTCTGGAGGTGTTTCCAGACTTCGCTTTCGCGGATTTTATCCCAGTTTTCAACGGGCTCCTGAGTTTCGACCAGAAAAACGGCATCCTGAGGTATCAGGTAAACCGGTCTTAGATTGGCACTAGGACTCAAATAAAGTGTATAGACCAGGTAAGTCAGGTATCCCAGGATAAGCACTAAAATGGCATAAAGGGTTTTCTTTCGAGTCATGAAAGGAACAACGTTTTTACTACAACTCTAATTATAACGAAAAAGTATGAAATTAAGTACGAACGACAGGTTCTTTATTTGGTGTAAAAATTTGTATTATAAATGCTAAAAGCATTACGATAGCACATCCAATTAAATTTAACCATAAAAAACTTATATATGGCTTTTCACCCAGTTGCTCGAATTGATAAATAGCAAAATAGTAAATTAAGAAAATGATTACCTGAGTAATCAGGGCTGCTATAAATACAGCATTACTGCGTACGAATTTGATGAAGAATGCTAATAAGAAAATACCCAATACATTCCCATAAAAAATGGAACCTATAATATTGACCAACTGAATTAAATTATCAAATAAATTAGCAACACAAGCCACAATAATGGCCAGAACACCCCATAATAAAGTGAACCATTTCGTCATGGCTACATAATGTTTATCTGACTTCATCTCGGTAACATTCCGCTTATACAAATCGATTGCCGTGGTCGAAGCCAAGGCATTTAACTCGGAGGCTGTAGAAGACATCGCCGCAGACAAAATTACCGCCAGGAGGAGTCCTATTAGACCTTTAGGCAGGTTATTCAGGATAAAATGGATAAAGACATAATCCTTGTCATTGGTTTCAACTTTTATAGTGGTTTCTTCTCCCGCTCTGCTTATGATTACCTTTGCTTCATCGCGTAAGTTCTTATCCAAATTTTCTAACTCGGCAATGCGTTCGATATCCATAAGACTTACCGGATTCGCAGCTTGTTGCAATTGTAGCGTTTTCTTCTCCGCTTCAATTTGAAGATGTGTTGCCTCCAGTTGAGAATAGTCTTCAGCATAGCTCGAGTTCTCAACCACTCTCTTAGCCTCAGGATTAAAATTAATCGGTGTTGCCTGAAACTGGTAGAATACAAAGACCATTACGCCCACCAAAAGAATGAAGAATTGCATAGGTACTTTTAACAATCCGTTAAAGATCAGGCCTAACTGCATTTCTTTCATCGACTTTCCTGAGAGGTAACGCTGTACCTGGCTTTGATCTGTTCCGAAATATGATAGTGCTAAGAAACTACCACCAATAATACCGCTCCAAAAGGTATAGCGGTTTTCGAGATTAAATGAAAAATCTAGAATATTCATCTTGCCGCTGGCCCCTGCAATATCCAAGGCTTTCTTGAAGGTGATTCCATCTGGCAACTTGCTCAGAATGATAAAAAAGGCAATGAACATACCGGTAAAGATGACGGCCATTTGTTGTTTTTGTGTGACGCTCACTGCTCTTGTACCGCCTGTAACTGTATAGATAATCACTAAAAAACCGATAATAATATTCAGTGTGATTAAATTCCAGCCTAAAACAGCTGATAAAATAATGGCCGGAGCAAATATGGTAATACCTGCTGCGAGTCCACGTTGAATAAGAAACAAAATGGCCGTTAATGACCTGGTTTTTAAATCGAAGCGCGACTCCAAATATTCATAGGCAGTAAATACTTTCAAACGGTGGTATATCGGTATGAACACCAAACAGATAATCACCATGGCAATGGGTAATCCGAAATAGAACTGTACAAAACCCATACCGTCATGGAAGGCTTGTCCCGGTGTTGATAAAAAGGTAATAGCACTCGCCTGTGTGGCCATTACTGAGAGACCGATTGTCCACCACTTGGCCTGGCTTCCTCCCTTAATAAAATCGGTGACATTTTTGCTTCCACGGGTTTTCCAAGAACCGTAAAGCACAATAAACAATAAGGTAGTGGTTAAAATAATCCAGTCTAAGGGTTGCATTCGAATGATTTAAGAGAACAGTCTCATGAGAACATAAAAAATCACGATATAGATGGCATTCGCTACAAGAACCCATGTGAATGTTTTATCCCATCGAAATTTTTCTGGTGCTTCCATGATTTAGTTTTTAATGGGTACTTCCAACTCATTCTTACCCACAGATAATAGATTGGCAAATAACCGGTATGCTCCCGGAACTCCCGCAGGTAATTCCCTGAAAAAGCTTAATCCGCTATAAATAAAATGGCCATCACCGTGTTTAGCAACGAGTAAACTCCCTTTTTTTTCAGGCTCTCCTAAATCATTCATGGCGAGTAGAGGTATAAACTCCTGACTCCATTCGCTGGGAAAATACAGACCGCGTTCTTGTACCCATCCTTTAAAATCACTATTCGATATTTTATTTGGATAACTCATTACTTCATGGTCGGGATTCAAGATTGTCACCTCGGAGTTTTCATCTGTTACGCGATCACGCGATAACTTTAAATCATATGGCGCGACTTTTTCAACTACTTGTCTCCTACTGGTATTGTATTGAACGATGAGCGTACCACCATTATTGACGTACGAATGTAGGTCTTTTTGGTAGAATTTTGCACGCTCATTGACATTGTAGGCACGGATTCCCAAAATAACCGCATCGAAGTTTTGCAAATTATCAGCTGAAATCTGGTCGTCGTTTAATTCAATAACCGTATAGCCAATCTGTCGGAGGCTCTCAGGAATCTGATCTCCCGCGCCCTGAATATATCCTATACGCTGTCCTTTTTTCTCAATATCAAGTCGAACCACTTTGGCTTCTGACGCCAATAAAACCAACTGCTTGGGAATATGATCATAACTTATTTCTATCAACTCTCTCTTGTATTCTTTTCCCTTATATGTAACCACCGGATACAATTTTCCCTCACTCTGGATGGATGATGGGCTTACCTTAAAAATAACAGTAGTCTCACCTCCTTTTTGAGCGATAGTCACCGGAATTGAAGCCGGCGACACGCTCCATCCATCGGGATGATTTAAAGATACTTGTGCACTTATATTTTCGGCATTTGCTTTTACTTTAACAGCTACATCCTTAGGGGTTCCATCGGCAAAAATGATCACCTTTTCAGTAATACTGGAAGTCACTTCAGGTACAATTTGAAAAGGCTCGTACAATTCACCCTTATCAGGTTTCGAGTAGCGACGCACTATCGGTCTGTTAAGACCAAGAGGCAGACCATTAACTTCCAAGAGAAATTTCATCTCCAGCGGCTTCGTTTCAGGTGTTCCGATTATCGAAGCATCCTTGACAGCATACATTCCCAAACCACCTTTTTCTAATAACCAGTAGGGACTTGTAACTCCTTTCTCCGGATCAACGGTTATGACCTGCTTTGAAGTATACTTTTTATTGTTTAGTAAATCTTCATTTAAGTTAAATGTATTGCCATTGTAACTGGCAGAAATTAGTTTCACCTGAACCCCACTCCTGTTAACGCCTTCGATATTCAGCTCTGCGGTTCCATTCGGATTTGCATAATTACTCGTTGCCGATGCCTCAAGGTACAGCCCTAAAGAAGAGGCTATAATTTGCTTTATTTGTTTTAGCTTGATCGCTTTCCAATGTGCATCATCCAGCTGCGCTATCAATTGAGAGGCTTTTAATAATTCGGGAACATGTATCGATGGATCCCTGAAATTGAAATTCTTTTCTACTGCGTTCAAAATAGCACCAATTGCTTTTCCGCCTTTTACACGGTTCCAGGAAGTATCTATTCCTTCAAATGGGTCACCGTTTTTTGGTAAATCACCTTTTAATAGTTCTATGTACTCATCCTCCGAACCGCGAATAGTCAAACGCCCAAAGCCCTGACATAAATGCTGGCTGCTGGCAATTGACGCCAACTCATTATTAGATAATCCTTTAAACGGATAATAAACGCCCGTGTCAAACTTTAGCATATTACTTTTGTCCGCCTCAGCGAACTTTTCCCTGCTTCCGTAAAACCACCAATGTGTATTAAAAAATAAACGTTTGGGCTGCCAGGTATCGCCAAAATGCGTTGTATAGTTTTTATCATTCGCCAGGTCAAAGGCTTCCATGCTTAGCATAGCCGACGAGGTATGGTGCCCATGCGTTCTGCCCGCACTTTTATGGTCAAAACGATTCACAATAAGATCAGGTTTAAATTTTCTGATGACAGAAACCACATCCTTCAAAACTTCATCTTTATTCCAAATTGTTAAGGTTTCATCTGGGTGCTTCGAATAACCAAAATCATTAGCACGTGTAAAAAATTGTTCACCGCCATCGACCCCACGGGCCGCCAGCAACTCCTGTGTTCGGATAACTCCCAACAATTCACGCAACTCTGGTCCAATAAGATTTTGACCACCATCACCACGCGTCAATGATAAATAAGCGGTTCTGGCTTTTACATGATTGGAAAAATAAGAAATCAGGCGCGTATTCTCATCATCAGGATGCGCAGCTACATACAAAACCGACCCTAAGAAGTTTAGTTTTTGCAGCGATTCATAAATTTCTGATGAGTTTTGCTTTAAAGGTTTTTGAGCAAGTACAGGGGGAAGAAAAAACCACAAAAACAGCAGTGAAAAGTAATATTTCATAAGTAGTTTTGGCTATCGATTTAAAACAAAACTAAACATAAAAATCAGCAATCATAATTAATTGTGAAAACCTTAACATTTTTGTTATTAACTTGTTGAATAGAGTAGTATTTATCCTTTGCAACTTCCGGTAAATAAAATATATTTGTAGACTATTTTTAAAAAATTTAACGTAGATGAAATTTATTGTTTCTAGTACCCAATTGCTCAAGCAACTTCAGGTTTTAGGCGGAGTCATTAATACGAATAATACTTTACCCATTTTAGATAATTTTCTATTTGATTTAAGCAATAATCAGTTAAAGATTTCTGCATCAGACCTGGAGACTACCATGAGTACAACAATCGCGGTTGAAGCCGATGAAACCGGTTCTATTGCCGTACCTGCACGATTGTTACTAGATACTTTAAAGACCTTTCCTGAGCAGCCATTGACCTTTGTAGTTGAAGATAATAATACTATTGAGATCAGCTCAGATAGCGGTAAATATGCACTCGCTTACGCGGATGGCGCTGAGTTTCCAAAAGCAGTAGAACTGGAAGCACCTAGTTCTACAACTGTCGCCGGTGATATTTTGGCAACAGCCATAACAAAGACAATTTTTGCTTCCGGTAATGATGATCTTCGTCCTGTGATGAGTGGTGTGTTTTTCCAGTTTTCACCAGAAAGTTTGACTTTTGTAGCTACCGATGCACACAAACTGGTAAAGTATGTACGAACTGATGTTTCTGCTTCTGAAGTAGCAGAGTTTATTATGCCAAAAAAGCCGTTAACATTGTTGAAGAGTATTTTGGCAGGTACTGATGACGAAGTGAAAATTGAATACAACGAATCGAATGCCAAGTTTACCTTTGACAGCAGCATCTTAGTGTGTAGACTGATCGATGGAAAGTACCCAAATTATGAAGCGGTAATTCCGAAGGAAAACCCTAATAAACTGACTTTAGACCGAGGTACTTTTTTAAATTCGGTACGACGCGTTTCTATTTTCTCCAGCAAAACCACCCATCAGATCCGTTTAAAAATGGCGGGTACCGCTTTAAATATCTCTGCAGAAGACCTCGATTTCTCGAACAAAGCAGACGAGCGTTTGCAATGTAATTATGAAGGTGATGATATGCAAATAGGGTTTAATTCCAGGTTTTTGTTAGAAATGCTGAGTAACCTGAATTCCAATGATGTTTTATTAGAAATGTCTTTGCCGAACAGGGCAGGCATTTTGACCCCAATAGACGGTTTAGACGGGGGTGAAAATATCACCATGCTGGTGATGCCTGTTATGCTAAA
>JASJDL010000052.1 GCA_030065775.1 Flavobacteriaceae bacterium
GCCCATTGTTGGAGGCGTATGGTGGGCAGGTGCAGCCAGTAGTGCACTGTCTGCTAAAGAACGTGAAGCTATTTTGGAACAATTAAATATAGAACCCTCAATACCAACGCGAACAGGTGCGCCACCAATAGGCGGTAATGCCGCAGGTATTGAGGGTTCTATATTTAATTGTTCCAAAATAGCTTCACGTTCTTTAGCAGACAGTGCACTACTGGCTGCACCTGCCCACCATACGCCTCCAACAATGGGCAAAGCGCCTAAACCTTTTAATACGTCACGTCGTGTCCATTTCATAAGTTCTCAGTATTTAATTGTGTATCATTTTTAATGAAGAATCGTTGTAAACCAAAACGGTGCCCTGTAGGCAGGTAAAAAATAACCAGACAAGCGACCAATTCAATTAAATTTTTGTTTACAAACCAATAATTACCCTCTACATTTACCTGGTACAATCCGGGAAATGGCGGATGTGCAAAGTAGTACAGCAAGAGTAAACCTATAGCAATAATCGCTGCTTTTTTTTCAAAAATACCGAGTATAAAACATAGTCCTACCACGACCAAAGCTGCCATATTGAAGGCATCTATCCAGCCAATAAGCGCGTCTTGAGTCAGTATATTAAAAAAGGGTTTCAAAGGACCTTGAGCCGTTGCCAGATAGCCCATTGCCGTCCAATCGGGGTTGTAGATCTTAACAATGCCTTCATAGAGAAAGTGCCAGCCTATTAAGACACGAAGTAACACCACAACGTTGTGCAGTGCCCCGTTCTTAGTTGAGTCAGTCATATGAATATTTTTTAAGAAGTTACAAAGCTAGTAGCAATGGTATGTTCTAACAATGACTTTTGTCATAACATATAAATTGCACTGATTAAAGCCTGCTATTTACAAAAGAAGGAATCTATTCCAGCTTTTTGTACTTTAAATATAACCCTTTTAATGTAGTTATGGGCTGATTACTTACTCCCGGCTTTCCATTTTGACCAGGTAACCCCATAATCGGAACTTTCGAACCAATTATTCTTGGAGCATTCTGTATATAGAATACTTTGGTCCTTACCCGGGTAAAAACGCTTGCAATCACCGCGTGGTAAGTTGCGTACTAACCATTCGTCTTGGCTATGCTCCTTAACATATAAGTAAGCAGGTCGCTTGGCGGTAGCATTTAGTTTTGTATGAGGACCAATAATAATATGTGTAGGCGTTTCAGTAACCAACGGTACTCTTTTTACTTCTTTGGATAACGGAATGGACCTAAAGTCTATCTCATCATAACCCGATTGTAATAAGACCATATGCTTGTGATCATTCGAAGGAGAATAGATATAGAGATGCTGCTTTCCTTTATAAACCTTTGGATATGCGGGTACTACCGAAACGGCAAAAAAACCTGCAGCTTTTCTTTCATGCCTAAAGTCGGTTTGTGCCTTCCAATTAAAGGAATCATCAGCTGAGAAAATATTAAAATTGGTGTCCACCAGCAAGAATCGATCATTTTTGATCAGCTGGAGATCTGGCATGCCTTCCAGTCCTTCAGGCAATGGCATATAATTTAACTTTTCGTTGTTTCCATAGAGAAAACTACCATTTTCAAGGGTACAAATTATGGTACCATCTTTTTGTAGGGTCATGTTTTTAATTTGCTGGTAGCTTGGTGTAGGAATTAGTTCATGACTTGTCACAGTTCCTTGGCTGTCTTTTTCCAGTTTTAATACCATACCCAAAGAGGCATATAAATGAGTGACCTTAGGCCGTTTACGCGCGCTTTCACGTTGTGCTAATAATTTCGCAAATGATTGAACCAGATTATCCACTTTCTCATTTTCCAAAAACTTCCAGGCAGGCTGAATATTCGAATCAGAGCTTGTAAATTCCTTTTTATACGATGCCACATAACGCTGCACATCGGTCGTATTGTTAATACGAAGAGCCATCACATTATCGGATGTTTTATTTTCGCGAATCAGGTAAATCAGCCCACCATTCGTAACCTTACCGGCCGTTATAACGAAACTACCGGCTAAAGGTATCTTTAGGTACTTATTGTAACCTATTTCTGGCCCTCTAAGACGTACCGCTGACAATTCATACTCGCCATCAGCGAGTTCTAAATTGATAAATTGATTTTTAACGGCATGAAAGGCAGTAGTACCACTGGCTTTTTTCTTAGTTAAAAAACCTTTTTTCTTGTATTCTACTTCAACTGATATTTTTTTAGAATAGGAGTCGCTATTCCATGAAAATTGAATGGTAAAGAGTCCCTTATTCCCTGCTTCAGCGGTTGCAAAATCAGCAAAAGTGATCTGAGAAATGCTGATTACTAAGAGTACAATATAATAGTTAACAGTTTTCATACCTGGCTGGATTGGTTGTTGTCATCTGGTACTATTAACGGAATTTCATGTCTTAAAGTATACCTTGATTTTCAGGCTTCTGTTATGTATTACGAAAGCGTATCTTTGTTTAGACTACATAACCAACATGATGAAAGAACACTATACTTTTATAATTGCCGGCGCCGGAGGTATTGCTGAAGCCGCAGCTTTATTGTTGGCTGAATGGAGTGAAGCAGCCCCCACTATCTATATTGGAAATCGTACGCTGGCTAAAGCGGAACGGGTCGGCAAATGGGTCAAAGAGGGGGCTTCAAAAGAGTGCACTATTCATGCCTTTCACTTGCCGGAAGGTGACCTTACTGAAGGCGCGAAGGCCATTCTGGAAAAAGGTGATGCCTTACTCGATTGCCTGCCGGGTAGCCTGGCACCAAAAATGGCACAATACGCAAAAGATTACAAACTTCATTATGCCAATCTCACTGAATATGTCGCAGAGACCGATGCGATAATAGACCTAGCCAAGGATGCTGCTACGGGTTTTGTCCTGCAAACCGGGCTCGCTCCCGGCTATATCGATGTCCTGGCACATCACCTATTTCTAGAATTTTGTGCGAATTATCAAGTAACAACTGTCAACAAATTAGAATTCAAAGTCGGCGCGCTAACCGACCACGCCGTTGCGCCACATTATTACGGATTTACATGGAGTCCGGTTGGAGTTGCTACTGAATACCTTAAAGATTGTGTGGTGATTCATGACTATAAAAAAAGTAGGGTGCCTGCCTTATCACAACGAGCCAGAATTATTATTGACGGAATCGAATATGAGGAAGATCTCACCTCCGGTGGTGCTGCTGATTTGCCCGATGCCTTGGCAGAGAAAGTAAAAACCTTAAATTATAAGACACTTCGCCATCCGGGGCATTACGAATGGATTGCAAATCTATTGTCCGGATTGCAACCTTGGGACGACCCCATCACCGCCTTACAGGAAGCGATGGAGGCAGTAATACCCCATATAGACGATGATCAAATCATTTTATATGCCGCCGTAGAAGGTCAAGATGCTAATGGTATTTTACATCGAAAAGAGGTCTCCAAAAAAATTCAACCTATGCAAGTCGGTAAGTATAAACTGAGGGCCATTCAAACTACCACGGCTGTACCCTTATTACAGTCAGTGGAGTATTTACTTAAAAATAATATAAAAGGTGTGGTGCTTCAGAGCCAATTACCTCCGAAAGAATTCTTAAATGGTGATTTTGTGGTGCCTGTGTATGGAACCCTATAGCCATTCAGAAAAGTACTCTCTTGCCCATAAAGATTTAATTAAAACGCTAACACTAAAAGACAACTTTAATTTCTGGTAAGCTATTTTGAGTAAGACAGCTGATGAAAATATTTTATTCTCACTTCTAATTTCATTATTCCAGAAGAATATCGTTACTGTTTTTCAAGTTTTAATCAATGATTAAAAACAATCGATCTATTACTTAAATAGCTATATATCTAATACAATATTAAAAGCACGATGTTTATTTGTGTACTTTTATATTTTTATACATCTTTGGCCCCAAATGATTGTCTTAACTAAGCTAAACTAATTTCAATATCAATTTTTATTTGTCCTTACCCAGAAATTCACTCTTTCTACTTATAAAAGGATGTTTGGAGTATCTATATTAATGCGCTCATACTAAACTATAATTATGAAAAAAATACTACTACTAATTCTTTTATTTTACTCATTTATACAAATTTACTCCCAGTCTGACTTTCGAAAAGGCTTTATAGTCACAAAAACGGGTGACACAATTATGGGATATGTTGATTTTAAGGAAAGTGTACAGCGGTTTAGCGTTTGCCACTTTAAAACAAATGAAAATGGAGAAGCTAAAGTTTATAAACCTCCAACTATAAATGCATATGGATTTCTTAACGATCGGCAGTATATTTCAAGAGAAATCAAAGATGAAAGTACGGATTTAGAACTCGTGTTTCTAGAAGTTTTGGTTAGAGGAAAAGTAACCCTTTATAAATATAGAAATCGATATTACGTCGATAAAGACAATTCTCAATTCATAGGACTTACCTATCCCGAAAGAAATGTAAAAATAGGTGGTAAATATTTCAAAAAAAAATCTCCTAAACCTGTAGGGATTCTAAGATATCTATTAGCAGACTGTAAAAAGATAAAATCAAAAATTAACAAAATCTCACTAATTGAAAAACAGCTAACTCTTTTAATAGAGGAATATAATAACTGTGTAAATGAGTATAGTGTCAGTTATAAAGAAAAAAAGCCCTGGATAAAAACTTCATTTGGTATTTCGGTTGGCCTGAATGCGTCAACTTTGAAATTTAATGATGAATTTACAAATAGTCGATTCTTTACAAATGAATTAGGTAATGCCAATACCATGACCTTTGGGGCTTCCCTAGATATTTTATCACCGAGGTTAAATGAGAGAGTTTCATTTCATAGTGGTCTATTCTATTCAAGAATCAATTATCTTACCAATCAAGAAGAAGGTACATCAATAAAAGATGCGGTCACTGATTTAGATTTATTGAGGGTACCGCTAGGATTCAAATATACGTTTCCTGAACGAACGAATACGCTCTACTTGTCTATGGGTTTATCGGCAAATATATTTTTAGAAAACGCATCAATTTGGACTACTGAACGTCAGTTACAAAACAATACAATTGTGACGACAGAGGACAAAATTGATATTTCAACTAACGGAATTGGCTATTGGGCCGGAATTGGTTTAAAGCGAAATATTACATCCAAAGTAATGGCTTTTATTGAACTACGTTTTGATTACTCAGTTGGTAAAGCGGCTAACAATCAAAGTCAATCTTATTCATATACGATGCCAAATGCACAATTTTCAATCGGTTTAAGTCTTTAAATATGAAACATAGAAGAATTTTAATAGTTTGTATTAGTATGGTCAGCTTGTTGTCGTTGATTAAATGTTCAGTTGAAGACCCATTGCCAAGAGAATATCCACGAATACAGTCACTTGAGATTTCAAATATTTCTGAATCAGGTGCTGTATTTGAAGCAAGTATTAGCAATGCAGAAAACCATCAAATTGATGAATACGGTTTTATTTGGGATAACACTCAACAAAATCCTACTGTCGATTCATCAGACAAACGTATTCTCAAAGGAAATATAAACTCTGGAAAGTTTTCTGCCAAAATTTCTACCACTTTAAATAAAGATGAGACTTATTATGTAAGGGCTTATGCAAAGTCAAATGATTTTTTAGTCTACAGTAAAATATTAAATTTCTTAAGCTTAGGTAGTGAGGCACCAATACTAAGTGATTTTTTCCCAAAAGAAGGTGTTTGGAATGATACCATTTCTATAAAAGGATCAAACTTTAGTTACAAAGAAGAAAATAATGAAGTAAAATTTAATAATTACGATGCCGAGGTAGTTGAGAGTAATGATTCAATTATTAAATGCTTGGTGCCTCCAGGGATGGGTGCTATTACTTCGAAAATCTCTGTTAAAATCGCTGATCACACAATTACTTCTAATAGCAATTTTTCAATTATTCCACCCACAATTAATTCAATTACTCCTTTAAATGGAACTTTTGGTGATGAACTTATTATTACAGGTGAAAATTTTGGGACAAAAGAAGAATTTAATCAGGTGTATTTTGGCGAAGTATTAGGAATCGTTAGCGCTTCTAGTAAAAACGCCTTAAAAGTTTTAGTGCCTAATGATCTTCAAAATAGTTCTGAATCAATTTCAATTGTTTCAAATTTGCAACGGGTGGATTATTCAAATAATTTTACGTTAACCCCTCCTTCTATTACGGCTGTTACACCCGAGATTTATATTGATCAAGAAATGGTAATAGAAGGCACTAATTTTCACCCTGAAGCGGTAAAGAATATTGTTACAATAGCTGGAAATACTGCTGAAATTATTTCTAATGATCGAAAAAGAATTATCGCAAGAGTTCCTAAGGGCCCTTACATCAACAGGGAAGTAGAAGTGAAGGTTCAAATAACAGATTTAGCTATTAGTTATGATACTGATGTCAACATTTTAGATAATTGGATTTTAGTCAATGATGAATTACCTTTTCGCTATTATGGGTCAATAAATAATGCGGTCGTTGCCAATGGAAATGCCTATTTGATAACGCTTAGCAGAGATATTTTTGATGAGAGTTTTTATCTCTGGAAATTTGACCAAACTAACATGACCTGGCAACAAAAGTCAATTCCAATAGCCATTGATCAGTTTGATAGCGGTGGTGTTGTCGAAACAGATGGAACAAATATATACGTATACTTGCCGTATACTAATAATACTTTTTGGCAGTATAATACCATTACCGAAAGTTGGTCACGAAAGTCTGATTTTATAGGTATCCCTAGATCAAATGCTACCCATTTTAACATAGATGGTATCATTTACATGGGGCTTGGTACTGATTTTAGTCCGTATGATCGAATTCGACATATTGATTTTTATAAATACAACCCTCAAAATGATCAATGGACACGAGTAAGTGACGCGACTGGGGTGGTTAATAGGGGTCCAACAGCAAGTTTCGTTATCGATGGTATTGGGTATTTTACCGGTGGTGGTCATTCTACGGGAGCGGTTGACTCTTGGTCATATAATCCGAGCTCAGATAGCTGGACTCAAATTGCTGACAATCCATACGCGTTGCAGAGCGGTAACGCTGGTTTTGCTATTGATGGTATAGGCTATGTAACAGCCTCAGGTTATACTCAAAGAGAAACATGGCAATATGACCCTGTAACTAATCTATGGACAGAAGGAGCCGACAGTAAAGTTGGTAGAATTGATAATTTTTCTTTTGTTCTAAATGGAAGAGGTTATATTGGTGCAGGCGGGATCTATGGAGGTGGTTCAACAGGATATGACATGTTTGAGTTTAAGCCCTAAAATAATTCTTTGATGAAGCCAATCACTAATAGTGATTCATTATAATTATTTTTGATAAACCAGGGGTTCGAATAGTTGTCACTGGCAAGGTTATAAATGGTATTACTAGTAGTGTGGCAAGCTTACGAGAATATAATTAAATTGGAATTATGCCGAATTCACAAAAATCAAATTTTTGGTTAGATATTTTAGACCAGTTGGTCGGTGTTTTTTTTAAGAGTTCTCGAAGCGTTTCAAGAAAAAGAACCTGGCACCAACACGTAGTACCCTATAAAGAAGGTTGGGCGGTACGCCGTGAAGGCAATAAAAGAATCACTTCTAAACACAGATATCAGGACACGGCCGTCAGAAAAGCCAAGCGCATAGCCAGAAAATATAAAGCTGATGTCATTATACATCGAAGAGAAGGCGGTATTCGAGACCGAATTAGTTATGATTAGCTTACAATGAAAATAAGAAAACCTTTAATCGTATAGCTTCGTTATTGACAATATAAATTCTTAATCAGTTCTATGAAAAGTAACTTCATAATTAATGAATTATGGCAATTGGCCATTACCGGGGCTTTTCAGCGAGCTGGAATTTATAAAACCGCTGCCGATGAAGATTTGAAAAATCAGTTTAAGTCAGAACTCAAAGCCGATCTCGAAGGATTTATTCAAGCACAATACTTTAAACCATGTACTGAAGTACAGCATCTCGAGAATATTCTACAACTTTCTGAGCATACTCAAAAATATGCTTCCTTACTTAAAAATGGACAGCTCACTATCGGAGTAAGTCAAAAAATATTGAACTTGTTTTTAAAATATTTGTGGTGCTTGAAATTGGTTCCTGACCCACCCCATTTTCCGGTAGATAGAAGTATACAAATACTACTTAATAAGCAGGCAAAACAATTAGGGCTCGCTACTGTTACCATTAAACCCTGGACACAATTAAAAACTATTGAGGAATATTTAGAAATTATTGATTTGGCAAAACGTGTGCAGGCAGCGAATCCCAACCATCAGAGGTTTTCTTTAGCCGAATTTGAACTGATGCTTTTTGTTCAAAATTAGAAGTTTAAATCTGTTTTATATCTTTCGCCAATGAAACTGAAATTAAGACTTCTAATCTATACTGTCTTGATAGCTGCAACTACTGGCGGATTCGTTTTAGGTGTTGGTGGCCGCCTACTAATGCGAGGTATCGCTAGAATGGCGGGTAGCTCGGGCGGATTTAGCTGGGGCGGTACGCTGGAAATCATTGCTTTAGGGGCATTGATAGGAATCGTCTCTGGTCTTTTTTATGGATTGTTTCTAAAATTCTTTCAAAAGTCCCCACTCCTCCTTGGGCTACTCTTCGGTATTTTGTGTTACGCAGCCATTATTCTACTACCCATTGATGGTAAAGGTGCCATAAATGGATTTCCACAATTTCGAAGTCAAGTCTTGATCTTATTCGGTACGCTGTTTTTATTGTACGGGTTGATGACCGCTTTAGTCATAAAGGTGCTGCTAAGAAGTAATAAGTAAGCCATTTTTTTATAAAAATCACCCAATTATCAGTTATGGTCTGATTATTGTAACTTGAATCTAAAACTATAAATTATGAAGAAAGTAAGTACCCTCCTCCTAGCGTTTTTAACCCTATTGTTTATTTCGTGCGAAGGTGATCCAGGCCCTCCGGGCCCTCCGGGATTTGACGGAGTAGATGGCGCTGATGGCCTCATAGGAAGCGTCTTTGAAGCAGAAGTTACCTTCAATGCAGCTAATGAGTACCAGACATTGGTGACAATTCCTACTTCCATTGAAGTATTCGATACAGATGTTGTGACGGCTTATGTTTTGACCGATGTAGACAACGGTGTGGATATTTGGGAACCATTGCCAAGAACACTTTTCTTTGGATCGGAAATTCTATTGTACGGGTATGACTTTACCTTTTCCGATGTCAATTTCTTTTTAGATGGCACGGTAGATTTCGCAGGACTGGACCCTATTTACACAGATGGTGTCATTTTTAGAGTAGCTGTTATACCTGCAGATTTGGCAAGTCGCATCAATACTTCAGATATCAATGAGGTAATGGGTGCCATGAATATAAAGAGTGTAGAACGTGTTCGGTAAAAATTTAAAATGCAATGATAAACCCTGATCGGATCAGGGTTTGCATTTTTACTTGTAGCGTATTTATTCTTTCCGAAGACGTTCTAAATCCGCCTCAGCTGCAATGAATCCAAAGCCAGCCCAATTGCCGGTTTCAATCAATTGTTGGTAGTGCTCTTTTGCTTTTTCTAAGTTTCCATTATAATGGTACCAATTCGCAATTCCATATTGAACCGCTTCACTGGAGCCTAAAGAACCCGAACCTGTCAACTCGTCTTCGCTTAATTCACCTTTGTAAAATAATAGTAACTGGTGATAGGCTACATTTTCTATAATTTTCATGTCCTTTGTAATGGGTTCGAGTAATGATGCTGCTTTTTCGCTATTCCCTAAACGGCGATGTATCATATACAACCAATGCTTTGATGATACCTGATTGTCATTGTTAGTAGACGTAGCCAAACACTTTTCAAAAGCCATGAGCGCATTCGGTAATTCATTTTTCAAGTAATGGGCCAGCCCTAAATGATAGTAAATATTGCCATGTAAGGTAGATACCGGCATGTTGAATTTATTGGGTATGCCGTCAGGTTCTATTTGGTTTTCCTTACCATTGATCAATAGAACGGCTTGATTAAAATCGGTAATTGCTTTGTCAAATTGTCGTGTAGAAATATAACGATGCCCCCTGTGACGATAGAAACGTGCTTCTTGAGGGTTTAGATCGATCCCCTTACTATAATACCTGATGGCCTGTTGGTAATCACCTAGATAGGCAATTCGGCGCCCCAACCAGACAATATTGTCAGAATTGGTAGAATCAGCCACATAGTCTTTATAAGCTTTATCGTAATTAGCTATTTGTACGGAGTCCTTTTGCGGGTCTACTTGTCTTCTTACCAAGGGTTTTCCGAACAATGACATGCCTTGAAGCGTATCAATTGAAACCATGTTCGTCATAGTATCAGAAGTTTCTGATTCGGTTTTACAACCTAGAAAAAGTATTAGGCAAAATAGTAAACTTAAATAGCGCATGACTGAAAGTTTTTTTTAAAGGTACTGCAAAATTATAAAGGTCATCCCAGGCTTTTACTGAAAAGGTTAGAATATCTCGATTTGAAATGGTTGTCATATGGGTTTTACTACCTCACAATCTCAAGCTGATATAAACCCAAAAATCATCAGAAAATAGTAACTTAGCTTCAACTTCTAACTCAAATCAAAATGAAAAAGCTTGCCTACCTTCTAGCAGTAATGCTTGTATTCCCTTTGGCCAATCACGCCCAACGAAAAACCAGAAAAAAGAAGGCTCAGTCGGTAGCCACACTACCAGACTCCATTTTTAATAATCTGAAATTTAGAAATATAGGCCCATTTCGAGGTGGACGCAGTGTGGCAGTAACCGGGGTGGTGAGCCAGCCCAGAACCTATTATATGGGTGCCACAGGAGGTGGTGTTTATAAAACAACTGACGACGGCATTACCTGGAAAAATATTTCCGACAAGTTCTTTAAGACCGGTACCGTTGGTGCCCTGGCAGTTTCAGAAAGTAATCCGAATATAGTCATTGCCGGGATGGGTGAGCACGCAGCAAGAGGTGTGATGACCTCAATGGGAGATGGCGTCTATAAATCTACTGACGCCGGAAAAACATGGACACATATTGGTCTCGATAAAACCCGGCATATCTCTGATGTACTAATACATCCTTCAAACCCGGATATTATTTTTGTCTCCGCGCAAGGAGCTCAATATGGACCAAGCCAAGAACGCGGTGTTTATCGCTCTTCAGACGGAGGTTTGAATTGGGAGCGTGTACTCTTTGTAAACGATAATACCGGTGCCAGTGGACTGACTATGGATATGAAAAATCCGTTAATTCTATACGCCGCCATGTGGCAGCATAGACGCTACCCATATACCATAGAATCAGGAGGTGAAAATTCAGGGCTCTATAAATCTACCGATGGTGGCACGACCTGGAAGAAATTAACGGAAGGACTTCCAAAAGCCTTCGGAAAAGCAGGTATTTCGGTATCCAGAGCCAACCCGGATCGGGTCTTTGCCGTTATTGAAGCCGAAGGTAAAAAAAGTGGAGTGTACCGCTCAGATGACGCCGGTAAAAAGTGGAAACAGGTAAACGCCGATAGAATTAATGTGACCCGTTCATGGTACTATATGGAAATCTTCGCAGACCCTCAAAACGAAAATATTGTCTATGTACTTAATGCGCCGGCCATGCGCTCTATCGATGGAGGTAAAACCTTTACCAGAATGCCCACACCACATGGTGACAATCACGATCTATGGATACATCCTCACAATAATAAAATACTTATAAATGCAAATGACGGAGGTGCCAATGTTTCAAACAATTGGGGAAAGAGCTGGAGTACGCAACAAAACCAGGCAACTTCGCAGTTTTATCGCGTGATCACGGATAATCTGGTACCTTATAATGTCTATGGCGGTCAGCAAGATAATTCGGCAATCACCATTGCAAGTCGTACCAATGGTCAAGGAATTACATGGAAAGACTGGTACTCCGTAGCGGGATGCGAAAGCGCCTACCTGGCTTTTGATCCTGATGATCCGGAAGTGGTATATGGTGGTTGCTACCAGGGTATTATCGAGCGCTGGGTGAAATCATCAAATGAAGGCAAAGAAATTATGGCCTATCCGCAACTAGGCTTGGGGGTACTTCCCAAAGATCAGAAATACAGATTCAATTGGAATGCCCCAATTATTAGCGATCCATTTGATAGAAAAACCATTTACCATGCCGCTAATGTGATTTTCAAAACCCAAGACGGAGGAAGCAGCTGGGAAATTATTAGTCCTGACCTCACACGTAACGACCCCACAAAACATGGCGTTGGTGGAAGCCCATTTACCAATGAAGGTGCAGGCGGTGAGAACTATAATACCATTATGTATTTGACAGCTTCCCCTCACGAACAAGGTGTCTTATGGGCAGGTACAGATGATGGTTTGGTACACCTAAGTAAAAATAGTGGTCAGAGTTGGGAAAACAGAACACCAAATAACTTACCCGAAGGAATTATTAATAGTATAGAAGTGTCTCCGCACGACGCAGCCACCGCTTACATCACGGTGATGCGCTATAAGTTTTTGGATTTAAAACCGTACATATTTAAAACTTCCGACTACGGAAAAACATGGGTTTCCATTACTAGTGGCCTTACAGACCCACATACGTTTGTGCGCGTCGTACGCGAGGATAAAAAGCGTAAAGGATTATTATATGCCGGTACTGAAACAGGACTCTATATTTCATGGAATGATGGCGCACATTGGCAACCATTTCAACGCAATCTTCCCCCAGTACCCATTAATGATTTAACTATTCAGGATAATGACCTCGTGTTAGCGACGGCAGGACGCTCTTTCTGGATTTTGGATGATCTCACGCCTATTCAAAATGCCCAGGCCACAGGACTCTCTTTATTTAGCCCAAAAGATAGTTACCTAATTTTTGGCAGCAGTACTGAAAGACAAATTTCCGGATTAGGCCAAAATCCAAAACCGGGTGTACTGGTTGATTATTACCTACCCAAGAATGCCGACAGTTTAAAGGTAGCATTGGAGGTACTAGAGAATGATAAAGTCATTAGAACCTATACCAACAAAGCACCGAAAGGATTTAAAACCTGGCCAGGTGGCCCCGGTAAACCCGCAGTATTGCCAACCAAAAAAGGATTTAACCGTTTTAATTGGGATTTTAGACGTGAATCCCTGCCCGGTATAGATAAGGTATTTGTTTTTGGCAGTTATAACGGATCAAGAGTGGGCCCAGGGACTTACACCTTGAAGCTAAGTGTTGACGATCAAAGTGTAGCATCAAATGTAACCGTGCTAGCAAACCCAACTATAAATGCAACCGCTGAAGATTATGAAGAGCAACAAGCCATATTAGCACAAATTGAAGGTAGTATTAAGGCTATTCATGTAGCTGTAAGCAGCATGCGATCTGCGAAAAAACAGTTGAAAAACTACGCGCAATTGTTGGAAGATAACGAGAAAGCAAAAGAGTTGCTCAGTAAAGGTGAGGAATTATTGAAACGCATTGATACCTGGGAACGCAAACTTATTCAGCCCGATCAGAAAACCTTTCAAGACGTAATTAATTACCAAAACAAACTCAATGCACATTTCATGCATTTGAAGAATTTTGCAGGAAGTGCTAATCCTAAAGTAACACAAGGAACCAAAGAGCGTTTAAAAGATCTGCTGAATGAATGGAAAAGTTTTCAATCGGAACGTGACGCCATTGTTAACGTGGAAATGGCTGCCTATAATACGATGTATAAAGAACTTGGTTTACCGGCAGTTATTATGGATTAATTAATCTTTAACCTAACAAAGCTTATAGATTATCACGAACGCAAACTCAGCCCTGACAATGGACAGATTAAAAGTACTATTGCTGTGCCTTATGATTTCAGGTTTTATTTCGGCACAGAATCCTAAAAGTCAACGTCCTACATTCGAAGCTACGTTGTTGGAAAAAAATCCTCTTGTTGATGGAAATATTCTTGATGACGCTATTTGGCAGTCAATAACACCAATTAAGGAGTTAATACAGATAAAACCCCAATTTGGAGCTCCTGTCTCAGAAAAAACAGAAATAAGATTTGCCTATACCAATACGACCCTTTATGTTGGTGTGATCTGTTATGATGATGACCCCGGAAAAATTGTGGTTTCAGACTCCCGTCGGGACGCAGACCTCAATGATGAAGATAGCTTTCTATTCATAATCGATACCTATAACGACCAACAAAATGGTTTTCTTTTTGGTACGAATGCCGATGGAATGGAATATGATGCACAGATCAACAATGAAGGGCAAGGAAATTTCAATGCCAACCGTCAACAGGGCGGTGTTATTGGAGGCACCAATATCAATTGGGATGCCTCTTGGATCGTAAGAACAGAAATTGGCGACTATGGGTGGAGCGCGGAGTTTGCCATTCCTCTGAGGTCATTGCGTTTCGCCCCTGGAACCGATAAAACCTGGGGCGTGAATTTTCAAAGAAACATTAGCAAAACTACCGAGACAGCTTATTGGGCCTCACTCCCAATAGGCTTTGATATGAAACGGCTTTCCTTAGCGGGAAAGGTGACCGGCTTACAACTGAAGAACCCCGGCAACTTGAAAGTAATTCCTTATGCATTGACCCAATTTACTAAAGATAAGGCGGTGACCCCATCAAATAATGATACGAATTTTGAAGCCGGTGTAGATATAAAGTATAGCATTACCCCCAGTCTTACGCTCGACCTTACTTATAATACCGATTTCGCACAGGTAGAAGTAGATGATCAGCAAATAAACCTTGACAGGTTTAATTTATTTTTTCCTGAAAAAAGGCCCTTCTTTCTGGAAAATGCCGGGCAATTTACTGTGGGCAGCCCTGGGGAAGTGGATCTCTTCTTCAGCCGGCGAATAGGCATTGGTGAAGATGGTCTATTGGTACCCATCATTGGAGGAGCGCGTTTATCGGGCAAGGTAGGGCAAACCAATATAGGGTTTTTAAGCATGTTTACGGATGATGTGGACGCGGTTGGCATTGAGAAAAATAACTTTACCGTTGCTCGGGTGAACCAGGACTTTCCCAAAAGTCGTTCATCTCTTGGCGGCGTTTTTATTAATCGCGCAGGATTAGGTGATTTAGACAATGATTACAATCGGGTATTCGCGGCCGATGGAAAACTAGGTTTAGGTAAAAAGGCACAAATCACAGGTTTCATAGCAAAAAGTACTACACCAGGTATTGAAAAAAAAGACCATGCTTATAAAGTGTTGGCAGCCTATGAATGGGATGGCTGGAATTTACGCGCGGGATATACCGAAGTAGGAGAAGGATTTAACCCGGAAGTCGGCTTCTTACAGCGTACGGCCTTTAGAAAACCTGAGTTTTTGATCTTCAAAGCACATCGCTATAATAATGCGGGCTCATTTTTAGAAATGCGACCACATGTGTCTTACCGAGGTTATTGGAACTTCAATGATGAACTCGTTACCGGGTTCTTGCATGTTGATAATCATTGGGTCTGGAAAAGTGGCTTTGAGATCCATACAGGGATTAATTTTACCACTGAAGGCGTACAACAACCTTTTGAAATATCGGGTGTAACCATACCTGTAGGCAGGTATCGCCATGAAGAATTTCAATTTATTCTCATTACGAACCCAAATAAAGCATTGTCATTGAGCACCAGGAGCTTTATAGGAGGTTATTTCGGTGGAGACCGAATTGCGAATAGCGGTACACTTAATTTTCGTATTGGTGATAAGTTCAGCTCGTCATTTACAATGAGCCATAATATACTTGATCTGCCAAATGGAGACGTTACTGCCGTGGTCGCCGGTGCACGCCTTTCCTACTCTTTTACTCCACGGATGTTCTTACAAAGTTTGATACAACATAACAACGTGTCAGACATCACTTCTGCAAACATTCGCTTTGGCTGGCTTCAAAATGCCAATACCGGATTATTTATAGTGTTAAACCTTGTTAAAGACGATGATCTGATTGATCAATTGAACAATCAGAGCCTAACGATTAAGTATTCGTATAGATTTGATTTGTTAAGAGGTGGGAAGCGTACTAGAAGATAGCCCATGAAATTTGCTCTATAGTTATACCTCTGAAGAACCAAAAATCACAGGAGTTTCTCCTGTCATACCATTATTCTGTGCAAACACCACCGCTTTTAGGTTAGCGGTCAATGCATCAATGGTAGCAATGGTGAGTTTAATATTCTTTCGGTCATGGGCTAAGCCTACAAAAACCAAATCGGCATGCTTACTTTTTTCAGCAATGATGTTTGTTACATGATCATTTTCCTTCAATAATAAATTGACCTTGGCTTCAATTCGGGCTTCCTTTACTGCGAATTGTATACGCTGCGTTAACCGGAGTTTCTCTTCTGCATCAGCTACAATTGAAAATATATTAATCTTGGCTTTTTTCCATTTCGTATTTAAACGTATCAAATATGCCAGCAATAGCATCAGGTCACCATTTCCACCGCGTCCACCCCACCAGACATCAATTCTTTTATTCACACTTTTGGTAAAGGCCTTCTTAATGTCTACCACTAAAATATTCTTACCAACACCGGCTAACAAATCGATTATTTCCAATTCCTGCACCTTCCCTTCCGATGAGTGTGACCATCCGAAGACAACGGTATTAGTCTTAAGTCCTGCCATACCATGGGATGCGGCTACGGTGTACATTCCTTTTTTAAAGTCATCCACTACATTCACCTCTGTTAAGGCCTGCAGACCTTCTGTTTCGAGCTCACGTTGCATTTGAAAGGCCAGTTCATTTTTTTGAAAAAGACCTAAGGTGTCATCTGGGGTCACGAGTTTACATATCGTTAAGACACCGCTATTCTGTCCTAGCATCTCCGTAAATTTTACAAGTAGTAAATGATCGGCAATTGTATCGATAAATAAAATAATAATAGGGCGCCAATTACGAGGATGTATTTTCTTGGCATTTAGTCGTAAGAGCGCAAATCGGCTGAGCTGCATCCAGACACCGGCAGCGGCATCACCCCATTTTTGTTCAAACTTTCTATTGAACAGGTAAATCAAGATTAGCGCTTCTAAACCAAAGGCGAACACAAAGGCCCAGGGGTTGATTAAAAGCATGAC
>JASJDL010000053.1 GCA_030065775.1 Flavobacteriaceae bacterium
GTACTACTGAGCCTGTCCAGATTATTTGTGGCGCCCCAAATGTTGCTGTCGGGCAGAAAGTACCTGTGGCGACTATTGGTACAAGTTTGTATGATAAAGAAGGTAATGAATTCAAGATCAAGAAAGGAAAAATACGCGGTGAAGAAAGCCATGGGATGATATGTGCAGAAGATGAACTTGGCTTAGGTGATAGTCATGACGGAATTATGGTATTGGATTCCACAGCTGAGACAGGCAGGCCAGTTGCAGAATTTTTTAACGTAACAACAGATGAAGTTTTTGAAATTGGTTTAACACCTAACCGGGCAGATGCCATGAGTCATTTTGGTGTTGCCCGTGATCTTAAAGCAGGATTATTACAACAGGAGATCGATTTGGAGCTTATTACACCTTCGGTAAGTAATTTTGATGTGGCTATAAGATCAAGAAAAATAGACGTTGAGGTTGAAGATCACAATCTTGTACCGCGATACGCTGGTGTTACGATTACTGATGTTAAGGTAGCAGATTCACCTCAATGGCTACATGACAGATTAAAAGCGATTGGTCTGACACCAATCAATAATGTGGTAGATGTCACCAATTATGTGTTGCATGAACTTGGGCAGCCCTTGCATGCTTTTGATGCAGCTAAGATTAACGGTGATAAAATACTGGTAAAGAACCTACCCACAGGTACAAAATTTACAACCCTTGATGAAATAGAGCGAGAGTTACATGAAGAAGATATTATGATTTGCGATGGAAAATCCATTCCTATGTGTATCGGTGGTGTTTTCGGAGGTATCGCATCAGGCGTTACCGAAACTACGACTTCTATCTTTTTAGAAGCTGCTTATTTTGATCCGGTTTCAATACGTAAAACAGCCAAGCGCCATGGGTTAAATACTGACGCTTCTTTCCGCTTTGAGCGTGGTGTTGATCCGAATATCACAGAATATGCACTTAAGAGGGCGGCTTTATTAATTGAAGACCTGACAGGTGGAAAGATTGCTTCGGATGTCGTTGATGTTTATCCGATTAAAATCGAAGACCACCAGGTACATTTGTCTTATAAAAATACATTTAGGCTCATTGGAGAAGAGATTCCAAAGGATGCAATCAAGAATATATTGGCTTCCTTAGATATAAAAATCAACTACCAGACCGATTCGGGTTTGGGACTAACAATTCCCGCGTATCGGGTTGAGGTCACGCGTGAAGCCGATATTGTAGAGGAAATTTTACGTGTTTATGGCTACAATAACATCGCTACTTCACCGAAGATGAATACGTCAGTTTCTTATTCTGAGAAGATAAATGCCGATAAACTACAGAACCTCATATCAGATCAACTGGTTTCATTAGGATTTAATGAAATGATGGCGAATTCATTGACTAAACCTGAATACGTTGAGCTATCTGAACAGTTAAAGTCTGAATATAATGTGCAGATGCTCAATCCGTTAAGTGCTGACCTTGCCGTGATGCGTCAGTCATTGCTTTTCAGCGGATTGGAGGCAGTTGCCTATAACCTGAACAGGAAAAGCACGAACTTAAAATTCTTTGAATTTGGTACCTCATATCATAATTATGAAAAAGGATATGAAGAGAATAAGCATCTTACCTTAACCATTACCGGAGATAGAACGAAAGATAGTTGGAGTGTGGTGGGAAGGAAATCTGATTTTTTCTATTTGAAAGGGGTGGTCGTCAGCCTTATAAATCGATTAGGCATCAACGGTGTAAAGTCTGCCCCCATAATAAGTGACGTCTTTTCTGAGGGACTCATTTTCAAGCAAGGCAAAATTCCATTAGTAGAATTTGGCATTGTAAGACGTACCGTTTTGAAGAACTTCGGAATTAAGCAGGAAATATTATACGCAGATTTTAACTGGAGGAATATCGTAGCATCAGTAGGTAATAAGTCATTAAAAGTGAAAGATTTACCTAAATTTCCAATGGTAAGGCGTGATTTAGCTTTGTTGGTAAATGCTTCAGTATCATTTAAGGAATTGTACGGCACAGCTTTACAAACGGAAAAACAACTGTTAAAAGATATAGACCTGTTTGATGTTTATGAAGGTGAAAATTTACCAGAGGGAAAGAAATCGTATGCATTGAGTTTCTTATTGCAAGATGACAATAAAACTTTAAATGATAAGCAGATCGATACAGTTATGCAAAAGTTACAACGGTCTTTTGAACAAAATTTTAATGCCGAACTGCGGTAAGCTTTTATTTCATGTACCGAACCATTATTCAACCCATCCTGTTCTTGTTTGACGCCGAAAAAGTGCATCATTTCACCTTTTCAATGTTGAAAATGGTCTTTAAAATCCCTTTAATGGCTTCGTTTGTACGGAACACCTTTCAGGTAAGGGACAAAAAATTAGAGCGCAATTTATTTGGACTCACATTTGAAAATCCGGTCGGTTTGGCCGCGGGATTTGATAAAAATGCCCTGTTAATCGATGAGTTACCCAATTTTGGTTTTGGCTTTATCGAGATTGGCACGGTCACACCGCTTCCTCAGGAAGGAAACCCTAAAAAACGCCTGTTCAGATTAAAAGAAGATCAAGGTATTATTAATAGGATGGGCTTCAACAACGATGGTCTAGACGCCATCTGTAAGCGACTTAAAAATCGAAAGGGAACTATTATTATTGGTGGTAATATTGGAAAGAATAAAGTGACTCCCAATGAAAATGCCGTAAATGATTATTTGTTAAGTTTTAATGATCTCTTCGAACATGTTGATTATTTTGTGGTCAATGTGAGCTCGCCTAACACTCCTAATCTAAGGGAATTACAAGACAAAAAGCCATTGACTAAGCTCTTAAATGATCTACAAGTAGAGAATAAAAAAATGGCGCAATCTTTTGAAGGAAAAGTAAAACCCATTCTGTTAAAGATCGCTCCAGATCTTACGAATGAGCAATTGTTGGATATCATAGATATTGTAAAGAGCACAAAAATTGATGGTATCATTGCCACAAATACGACAATTTCCCGAGAAGGCTTAGAATCAAAAAACAAACAAGAAATGGGCGGTTTGAGTGGGAAACCACTAACACAGCGATCAACGGAAGTTATTCGCTTCTTGGCCGAAAAATCAAATAAAGCATTTCCTATTATTGGAGTTGGCGGTATCCATTCTGCAGAAGATGCTTTAGAAAAAATGAAAGCCGGTGCAGATTTAGTACAAATCTACACCGGCTTTGTATATAAAGGGCCGAGCCTAGTTAAGCAAATCAATAAGGCATTAGTATCTTAGTTATTTTGCAATAAATACTTCGATAACCCGTCTCCGTTTATATCGGTGTATTTTGAATTGATATCATGTGCTACTTTCATTCCTGAGACATTGAAATCGCCTCTTACTTTTGTATACTTAAGGTTCAGATCATCTTTGAATCTGGCGTTATTAAATGAAACACCATCTTTGAACTTTGTATATTTAAATGTGGCATATTCTTCAAAAAGTGTATTGGCAAAACTCACATAATTATCAAACTTCGAATATTTGAAAGTAGATTCTTTTAAGAACTTTGATCCGGCGAAATCTGCATCACGTTCGAAAGCTGAATATTTGAACATTGCATTTCTTTTGAATTCGCAGTTTTTGAAGCGTACATCGTTTTCAAAGCTTGCTGTAAAGGTGTATTTGCTCTCTTCATCGTGAAAATAAGCCAGTACATCATCTTCGAAAACACAATTCACAAACGAAACTTTGCCTTCAATGATTTCTTTTATTGAGTTACTGCCACCGTTTTTATACCATTTATATTTTTTAGGAAGGTCGGGTAATTTTTCATCCATAAAGGTCATATCTAATTTTCCGGTTACGGTAACATTCTCGTAAGAGACAGATTTTCCGGCTTTAATATCATCCAAAATATCTGCAGCGCTGACGGTACGTTGTGCTGATATACTTAGTGAAAGAAATAAAATAAAGGCAAAAGACAGGAGTTTTTTCATGATAGCTAGTTTTAGATTGTATAGTAGTAAGACTCTAAAAAAAGAGAACTGTTACACTTTTTCTAACTTTATAACTCAAGACTGTAACAAAAATAGATTCTGAATGTCTCTTAAATAAATCATCAAAAACTATAATAAAGATATCATGAAAAAAAGTTTACAATTTGCTTTTCTCATTATAGCAGTTCTTACTGTTCAGATAGCTACCGCGCAAGAAAAGACCATAACACCAAATGAAGACTTTGATAAGATTATTGTGAGCCCGCATATAGAAGTGGAATTTGTAGAAGGTACTACACCTAAGATTGAGGTATTAGAAATGACCGTTCCTGTCGAAAAGTTTAACTATGAGATCGTAAATAAAACACTACAGGTTTATTTGGATGGAGCAAAAACGGTGACCAAGCATAAAAAGTATAAAAATAATGGATGGAAGCAGAAAATACCTATTTACAAGAATACTGTGGCCAAGGTAAAGATCACATATACAAAGGTGAATGTATTTTCACTGCGCGGTGAGGAGAAAATTACCTTTGAAAGTCCTTTGGATCAAGAAGCGTGTACTTTGCGCATTTATGGCGAGTCAGAAGTTTTAATCAAGGAAGCAAAGCTCAATGATCTGCGGGTTGCTATTTTTGGCGAAAGCCACCTGGTTATAGATTCCGGTGCTATTGAAAATCAAAAAATTACTGCTTATGGGTCCAGTAAAATAAGATCTTTGAATGCACCGACGAAACAGGCTAAAGTAACCGCTTATGGTGAAGGTACCTATCAGCTACATGTGGTTGAAAGATTGAAAGTGACTTCTTATGGTGAGGCAAATATCCTCTATAAAGGAAGTCCAGATCTAAAGAAAGGTATCGTAATAGGGGAGTCCACTATAGCGAGCGTTAGTGACTAATTGATATTGATTATTTAAAACTACAGAGCAGCTTTTGTCTAAAAAGCTGCTTTTTTATGATAATTACGCAGTTTTTTCAATCCATTTTCTCGCATTTATAAATGCTTCCAACCAGGGCGATACTTCGTCTTTTCTGTCATTAGGATAGTGCGCCCAATTCCACTGAAAAGTAGATCGTTCAATATGTGGCATGGTGACTAAATGCCTACCTGTTTTGTCACAAAGCATCGCGACATTATAGTCGGAGCCATTCGGGTTGTGAGGATATTCGTCATATGCATATTTCGCACAAATAAAGTATTCGCTTTCATCAAGAGGAAGGCTATATTTTCCTTCACCATGAGAAATCCAAACACCTAGGGTGCTTCCTGCGAGCGAGGACAGCATTACCGAATTATTTTCCTGGATTTTCACTGAAGTAAATGCGCTTTCGTGTTTTCCGGAGTCATTATAAGTGAGCTTACCGTGCACTTTATGTTCAGGATTGACCAATTCTAATTCCATCCACAGCTGTGCACCATTACAGATTCCGACAGAAAGTGTATCCTCGCGTTCAAAGAAATTCCTTAAAGTGGTGTTCGCTTTTTCATTGTATAAAAAGGCACCTGCCCAACCTTTTGCTGACCCAAGAACGTCAGAATTCGAGAACCCTCCAACAGCACCAATAAACTGAATATCTTCTAAGGTTTCACGCCCGCTGATCAGATCGGTCATATGTACATCTTTAACATCAAATCCGGCTAAATACATCGCATTTGCCATCTCACGCTCAGAATTGCTTCCCTTTTCCCTTATAATGGCGGCTTTGGGCCTTTCGACGATGGTATTCGCAACAGGTAACTGACCAGTGAAATGCTCTGGAAACTTATATGTTAATGGTTGTTTTTTATAATTATCAAAGCGATCTTTAGCTAAGCTCAGATCTGTTTGTTTCGAATCCAACAGATACGAGGTTTTATACCAAGTATCGCGTAATGAAGCGATCGGTAATTCTTGTACCTCTTCAAAATTTTTGATGGTAAACTTTCCGGTAGTAGTTACGCTTCCAATTTTTACACAGTCAATCCCATTTTCATAAAATAAAGGAAATAGCAACCCACTTTTTGATTGAAATACTATACCATTATTTTCAGAAAAAAGAAGTTTGATGCTATCGGGTTCGTTTAAAGCAGTCAGGTCGAGTTCTGCACCCAGATCATTAACCGCGAAACACAGTTCCAGTAGTGTGGTAATAAGCCCCCCAGAACCAATGTCATGCCCGGCTGTTATTAAGTCCATACTAATAAGTTGTTGAATTGTGTTAAAAACTGTTCTAACATATGCGCTGTCCTTTATGGATGGAGCTTCACTTCCGATAGCATTCGTTATTTGGGCAAAAGAGGAACCGCCAAGCTTATATGTGTCTTTTGACAGGTTTATATAATACAAGTCACCGCCGTTTTTTTGAAGAACGGGTTCAACCACTTTAGTGATGTCATCGCAATGTGCTGATGCCGAAATTATTACCGTGCCGGGAGCAATCACCTCTTCATTCGGATATTTTTGTTTCATAGAAAGTGAATCTTTACCGGTTGGAATGTTGATCCCCAGCTCAATGGCGAAATCTGAACAGGCTTTAACCGCCTCATATAAGCGTGCATCTTCACCCTTATTTTTACAAGGCCACATCCAGTTAGCAGATAATGAAACTGATTTTAGTCCATCTTTTAAAGGAGCCCAAATAATATTTGTTAAGGCTTCGGCAATTGAATTTCTACTTCCGGCTGCCGGATCAATTAAACCGGAAATTGGCGAATGTCCGATAGCTGTGGCAATACCATCTTTTCCCTTGTAATCCAGGGCCATGACACCTACATTATTGAGCGGTAATTGTAAGGGGCCTGCGCATTGCTGCTTCGCGACACGGCCACCTACACAGCGATCTACTTTGTTCGTAAGCCAGTCTTTACAGGCAACGGCTTCCAACTGCAAGACCTGTTCTAAATAGCTTTGAAAATGCTCTTGCGCGTATAAAACTTCTGCATAGTTCCTGTCAACTGCAGTATCATTCATGATTGTTTTTGGCGAACTGCCAAACATATCTTCTAAAGCCAAATCCATAGGTTTAGTACCTCTAGATTCGGATTGGAAGGTAAAGCGGTGATCACCAGTGACATTTCCTACGGTATACATCGGTGAGCGCTCGCGTTCTGCAATTTTTTGAAGTGTAGCGATATGGTCATCAGCAATGACCAATCCCATGCGCTCTTGTGACTCATTCCCGATTATTTCTTTATCCGATAAGGTAGGATCTCCAACAGGTAATTCGTCCAAGTCAATCTTTCCACCGGTTTCCTCCACTAACTCAGAAAGGCAATTAAGATGTCCACCGGCACCGTGGTCATGTATAGAAACAATTAGATTTTCTTCGCTTTCTATCATGCCTCGAATAGCATTCGCAGCGCGTTTTTGCATTTCGGGGTTTGAGCGTTGCACGGCGTTTAATTCAATTCCGGTCGAGAATTCACCAGTATCAGCTGATGAAACGGCTGCTCCACCCATTCCTATTCGATAGTTTTCACCACCGAGAATTACAATTTTATCGCCTTGTTTAGGCGTGTCCTTGATAGCCTGGTCTGTTTTGCCATAGCCGATACCCCCAGCTAACATGATTACTTTGTCAAAGCCTAACTTTCGAGCATCTTCCTCATGTTCAAAGGTCAGTACAGAACCACAAATTAACGGTTGGCCGAATTTATTTCCGAAATCAGACGCTCCGTTCGAGGCTTTAATAAGGATGTCCATGGGTGTTTGATAGAGCCATTTTCGTTCCTCCATGGCCTGTTCCCATGGACGTTGCTCTTCCAAGCGCGAATAAGAAGTCATGTATACAGCGGTACCTGCGAGCGGAATGGCACCCTTCCCACCGGCCAGACGATCACGGATTTCTCCTCCAGATCCTGTTGCTGCCCCATTAAAGGGTTCAACAGTTGTTGGGAAGTTATGCGTCTCCGCCTTGAGCGAAATCACAGATTCAAAATCTTCGGTTTGATAATACTCAGGTTCATCTGCTCTTTTCGGAGCAAACTGTTCGACTTTGGGCCCTTTGATAAAGGCGACATTGTCTTTATACGCCGATACAATAGAATTAGGGTGCTGCTTGGAAGTCTCTTTAATCATTTTAAAGAGTGAGCCAGATTGCTCTTTTCCATCTATCACAAAGGTTCCGTTGAATATTTTGTGACGGCAGTGTTCAGAATTTACCTGTGAAAATCCGAATACTTCAGAATCTGTCAGTTTACGCCCGATGCGCTTCGATACCTCATTGAGATAATCAACTTCTTCTTCACTAAGTGCTAATCCTTCTTGTTCATTATAGGCAGCGATGTTTTCAATGTCTAAAATGGGTTCTGGCTCAATAGCTATGGTAAATGAGTTTTGATGTAGGCCTTTATATTTTTCAGAGATCATAGGATCATAATCAGAAAAATCCTCAGAAACAACGTTGAATTCCTCGATGCGTATGATACCATCAATACCCATATTTTGGGTGATCTCAACAGCATTCGTACTCCAGGGTGTGATCATGGCAGCACGTGGGCCAACAAAAAAGGCGTCAAGAGACGCCGCGTTTATTTTAGGTTGATTGCCGAATAACCAAGTTAACTTTTTTTCTGTATTGCTTGAGAATTCTGAAGTGGTTTGAACAGCATATATCTTGCTGCTTATATCCCCAAAAAAATGAATCATTTAGTCGTGTGTTTTGAAAGGACAAAAATACATTTTTTGGTGATTCTTGCCATTTGAGTTATTAGCATTTATCAACGTTTTGGAATGAATTTATTAAGAAGCCAGATACCTAATCGGGAATCCAATCAAAATGTTCTCTTTTGATCTCCTTTTTCTTTTGCTCAATATATTCAATGAAAGCTGATGCAACGGGCGATAATTTCTTTTGGGTTAGCCAGACTATATTCCATTGTGTGTGTATTGGTAAACCTTTGTAGGGAATGACCACAATAGTACCCTGATCCACTGCATTCTTAATACCGATCATTGGCATTATAGAGTAACCTAATCCTGCAATAACAGCTTGTTTTAGGGCCTCATTGGAAGTAAGCTCAATTTTTTTAGAGACGGGAAAGTTTCTCCCCTGAATGAACTTTTCCATCTCATTTCTGGTAGCAGATCCGGTTTCTCTGTACAGGAGAGGCTGTTCTTTGAAAATACGTTCCGTTGAGCCATTTCGGGTTTTTTCTTTTTGCGCACCACCAACGAGATACAGGCTATTTTTTATCAATGGAAGCCGTTTTAAATTTAGATGCTCAGGTACCACAGAAACCAACGCAAAGTCAACTTTATTCTCTTCTAAGTCTCTAACAACATTTTGCTTATTGGTCACATCCATAGAAAAATCTACCTCCGGATGATTATTTACAAATTCTGAGAGGTAAAAGGGCATGACGTATTTCCCTGTAGATACCACTGAGATTGACAGTTTACCCGCCAGTTTACCTAAATAAGCTTTTGTTTTGTAATCAATATTAGAAACTTCATCCAAAATTTTTGAGGCTGTCTTTGCTATTTCTTTTCCAAAGGGTGTTACATATAGCTTTCGCCCGATAACTTCGGTAAGTGGGAGTGGAAACTGATCCTGAAATTTTTTTAACTGTATGGAAACTGCAGGTTGTGTTAAAAATAAAGATTCAGACGCCTTAGTAATACTTTCTTGGTGAACAATTTCAAGAAATACTTTTAGTTGATGCAAGGTATAATGCATAAATGATGTTTATGTTTGAAATAATAAATATAAATAAAAATTAATGAATATTATTCAAGATCTTTGCGAAAAACCAAAAATATCAAGGTAGCACCTCGATTTTAAGGGGTTAAGATTGGAAATGTGATTAGAGAATGGTTAAAAAAGGATATAACGAACACTTTTCAGGTAGTATAAGTAAGAGGGTATGAACAAAGAACCAATTAAAGTAAGATTAGTGAGCCGTAAAGGGAACACCTACAAGATCAGATTCCCGCATTTAAGAATACCTGTGACCATGAATAGGTACATGTATAAAAGATTGCTTAGAAGCACAGAGTTTGAATTAGTTTTCTAGGCTTTGATGAGATAGTTTCTGGTGCCTGAGTGCACTATATTCCTATCGGAGCGCTACTCGAATATTTTTTTAACATAATTTTAATAGTTATACATCATAAAGTAATAGTAATACTATTATATTTGCGATCAAAATTATTAAAAATATGGAAAGGCTCTTATCAAATCTTAAAATTTCAGTTCCAGAAAAGATATTTGTAAAGGATCCAGAATCCACTGACTTAGGTAGAAGAATTGTTCAACATAGCATATTCCTCATTGATGAAATAGGGTTTGAAGCATTTACTTTCAAAAAACTCGGTGAGCACATTGGCTCTAACGAAAGTTCAGTCTACCGCTATTTTGAAAGCAAGCATAATCTTTTGTTATACCTTTCTTCGTGGTATTGGTCATGGTTGGAGTATCAGCTGGTGCTGGAAACCTACAGTATTACGGCGCCCCCTGAAAAATTGGAAAAAGCCATCGAAATTTTAACCCGCACGGTTAAAGAGGATACCAATATCACTCATGTCAATGAAGTGGTTTTGAATCGAATTATCATTAATGAGAGTTCAAAATCATTTCTCACCAAAACCGTTGATCAGGAGAATAAGGAGGGATACTTTGTTGTCTATAAGCGTATTGTTACACGATTGAAGGAGATGATTTGTGCGGTTAATGATGACTATAATTACCCTGCTTCACTGGCCAGTACAATTATTGAAGGAGGGCTCCATCAGCATTTCCTGAAAGATCATTTCAAAACCATTACGGATTGCAGTAAAACTGTAACCCCCACATCCTTCTTTAAACATTTAACATTTAACATTTTAAATAATCGCTAACCATGAGTCAACAATCACTTACGCCCTGGCAGCGCTTCATAGGGCTGCTTGAATTAGAGCGCAAAGATATTATGCAGGTCTTTTATTATGCCATTTTTTCGGGTTTTGTAGCGCTCTCGCTACCCTTGGGAATTCAGGCGATTATTAACCTCATTCAAGGAGCGCAAATATCAACATCATGGATTGTATTAGTAGTGCTGGTCACCCTAGGGGTCTTATTCTCCGGCCTATTACAGTTGATGCAGTTGCGTATTATAGAGACCGTACAACAACGAATTTTTGTCAGGTCGTCGTTCGAATTAAGCTATCGCTTTCCGAAAATAAAAATGCAGGAACTGCGCAATTATTATCCGCCCGAGCTTGCCAATCGGTTTTTCGATACTTTAACGATTCAGAAAGGGCTTTCTAAGATATTGATCGACGTACCATCGGCCTTGTTGCAGATTGTTTTCGCCCTTATATTATTATCGTTTTACCATCCCTTCTTTATAATTTTTGGGATTTTACTGCTCCTGCTTGTTTACGTGGTATTTAAATTCACAGCTGAACGCGGATTGCAAACCAGCTTAGAAGAATCCAAAAACAAGTATAAGGTAGCGCATTGGATACAGGAAATAGCACGTGCAGTGGTGAGTTTTAAATTATCGGGCAAAACCAACCTGGCTCTAAATAAAAACGATGCTTTGGTTAAAGACTATTTAATTGCACGCGAGAGTCATTTTAAGATTCTGGTTATTCAGTTTATTCAAATGATTGGGTTTAAGGTTCTCGTAACCGCCGGCTTGCTGCTGATAGGAGGTGCACTCGTATTAAATCAGGAAATGAATATTGGCCAATTTGTAGCTGCTGAGATCATTATTCTTTTGGTTATTACCTCGGTTGAGAAGTTGATCCTCGGACTAGAACCTTTCTATGATGTTGTTACTTCCATTGAAAAAATAGGACAGGTAGTCGATAAAAAACTTGAATTGCAGGAAGGTGAAAAGCCAAGTTTCGATAATGGTGTGGAAATAGGGCTTGATCATGTAACTTATAAGGTAGTTAATAGAGAAAGACCCATTCTGAAAGATATTTCATTGGTAATTAAACCTAAAAGCAGAGTTCTGGTAACAGGTGAAAGTGGTTCGGGTAAATCCAGTTTATTGCGCGTATTGGCCGGAGTGATTCAACCAACAAGTGGAGAAGTAACGGTCAATAATTTTGCAATTGAAAGCCTTAACTTAAACAATTATCGAGCGCAATTAGGACTGTCACTTTCAGAGGAAAGTCCGTTTGAGGGGACTATTCGCGAAAACATCACTTTTGGGGATGATACGATAAGTGATGATGATATTTTATGGGCACTGAAGAAGGTAGGACTTGTCAACTTTTTGAAACAGCAACCTGATGGGCTGAACACCGTACTTTATCCTGAAGGGAAGCAAATGTCGTATACCATTGCTAAAAAGATGGTCTTAGCGCGCGCAATCGTAAAAAAGCCAATGGTTTTAATATTAGAAGATGCCCTAGATCAATTCAATACGAAAGAGACAAACGAAATCATTGATTTCTTAATCAATCCCGATAATCCCTGGGCGTTGGTTGTAGTAAGTAGCAATAAGCGTTGGCAGACCTTCTGTAATGATATCATTACCCTGGATGAAGGACAAATTAAAAATCATAAAAGATGCTAAATATTTCTCATAATAAATTAAACCGAAAAGTATCACTTGTTCAGTTTCAATCTGGTAAGCGGGTGTTTAAAAACGGCTACTATAAACGTTTTAATCAGTTCTTAATGGCGTTTGCTATTATTGGGTTGTTAATACTGTTTCTGCCATGGACACAAAACATAACCGGTCGAGGTCAAGTCACTACTTTGAAGCCAGATCAGCGTCCGCAAACACTTCAATCGCAAATACCGGGAAGAATAGAGGAGTGGTTTATACGCGAAGGGGATTTTGTAAAAAAAGGAGACACAATACTCAGAATATCAGAAGTGAAAAGCGATTATTTTGACGACAGGTTGGTCGAGCGCACCAATGATCAAATAAAGGCCAAGTCTTCTTCAGCAACAGCTTATGAAGAAAAGGTAAAGGCATTACAGCGCCAAATTACTGCCTTGCAAAATGAGCGGCGTTTGAAGTTGGCGCAAGCTAAGAATAAGCTCATTCAATCAAAGTTGAAGGTAAAAAGTGATAGCATCGACTTGGAGGCCGCCACGACGAATATAGATATCGCACAACGTCGTTATGACCGTACTACAACCTTACAGGCAGAAGGCTTGAAAGCCGTTAAAGATGTTGAGGAAAAACGCCTGAAACTACAGGAAACACAAGCAAAATTAGTTTCTCAGCAAAACAAATATCTTGCCAGCAAAAATGGAGTCATCAATGCAGAAATAGAGTTGTCGAGGATAACGACCGAATTTGCAGATAAAATATCAAAAGCTCAGAGTGAGATGTTTACGGCCCAGTCTGGCCAGTACAGTACTCAAGCCGAGGTTACAAAACTAGAGAACAGTTATGCGAATTATAAAAAGCGTAATGACTTATTATTTATTACTGCTCCTCAAGATGGGTATGTGAATAAGGCAATAAAGGCAGGTATTGGTGAAACCTTCAAAGAAGGCGAGCAATTGGTGGGTATTATGCCTGCCAATTATGAACTGGCAGTGGAAACGTTTGTGGAGCCTATTGATCTACCTTTAATTCATATTGGCGAATCCGTACGTGTGCAATTTGATGGTTGGCCGGCCATCATTTTTAGCGGATGGCCGAATGTTTCCTATGGAACGTATGGTGCTAAAGTTGTAGCGATTGAGAATTTTATTAGTGACAATGGTAAGTACAGAGTGCTTTTGGCTCCTGATGAGGATGACTATGAATGGCCTGTTGCTGTGCGTGTGGGATCGGGAGCAAGAACCATCGCCTTATTAGATGACGTGCCTATTTGGTTTGAATTATGGAGACAGCTCAACGGATTTCCGCCAAATTACTATCAGCCCCAGGGCACTAATAAAAAAGTTGCTGAAAAATGATGAAAAGAAAACTTTTATTCATTTTATTATGCTGTTCAATAGTCGTTTATCCCCAAGATGTAAACGACAATATGCTCACTTTTGAAGAGTATTTCGCATATGTAAAAAAATTCCACCCATTAGTTAAGCAAGCCAATCTGTTGATAGATGAAGGGCAAGCTAAATTAATGAAAGCAAGAGGTGCTTTTGATCCGAAATTAGAGGTCGATTACGATCGTAAAAAGTTTAAGAATACCGAGTATTATGACAAGTTGAACGCTACTTTTAAAGTTCCTACGTGGTTCGGTATTGAACTTAAAGGGAATTTTGAAGAGAATTCAGGAGTATTTTTAAATCCAGAAGCTAATCTGCCCGTAGACGGATTGTACAATGTTGGTGTATCTATTCCTGTAGCAAGAGGTTTTTTGACCAATAAACGTATGGCTATGTTACGACAGGCGAGATTGTTCAGACAACAAGTACAGGTTGATCGGTTGTTGGAAGTTAACGCAATTCTCTCTGAGGCAAGTGTCGCCTATTTCAATTGGTTGAAGGCCTTTAGAGATCAACAAGTCTATGAAACATTTGTGAACAATGCTCAAGTGCGATTTGAAGGTATTAAAAAGAACTTTGAGCTCGGTGAAAATCCAGCAGTAGATACTTTGGAAGCGGGCATTATACTCAATAATCGAAAATTAGATTTAGAAAGGGCCCGGATCAACTTTATTAAGTCGTCATTAGAACTATCGAATTATTTATGGTTAGCGAATGATATTCCAATTGAACTTCAGGAAACAGTAATACCAGATATCGAGACTAATAGTAAAGTGGATCAGGTTTTAAAAGTATCTCCATTAGATATTGAAAGGGTGACCATTGAAAATCATCCCAAGCTTCGATCGTTGGACCTGAAGTACCAAAGTCAGAAAATTGAACGAAGGCTGATGCTAAATAATTTGCTTCCACAAATTGATCTCGAGTATAATTTTTTGAGTGAAACCCCGGACATTGCGAATTCATTTAACACCGCCAATTATAAATCAGGAATGCGTGTTAATTTTCCACTTTTCTTGCGAAAGGAGCGTGGAGACCTTAAATTGGCAAAATTGAAGCTAAATGCGACAGAATTTGATATCGTTAATACGAAGATAAGTCTGGAAAATAAGTTTGATGCCTTAACCAATGAGACTGCTTCATATGAAGTTCAGGGCGAATTGACCAGAACGATAGTTCAGGACTATTCGAATCTACTCCAAGCAGAAGAACGCAAGTTCGATCTTGGAGAGAGCTCGTTATTTTTAATCAATTCGCGGGAATCGAAGCTAATCGAAGCTGAATTGAAAGCTGTGGAAATTGAAAATAAAGCGCTAATCGTAAGGTCAAATATTTTTCAATTGATCAATCCAGCCAATTAGTTTTATTAATTGAATACATTTTTAAAAGATTCCTGAGCTTCTTCGCGATCGAAGATTAAGAAGACGAGGCCTTGTTATACATATTGTGTATAACCAGCACATGCGGAAAGGTTACTGCCGCGATAAATGAAAAAAACAGTTGATTAAATAAACGCTCGTTACCATTTGTAATCAGGTGTAATATATAAATTCCCAAAACAGAAATTACCCAATAAAGTATGGATGATCTTAGGTATCGTTTTAAACTCATTTTAGAGATTGTGCCATAGAGTAATGCCACCTGATCTTTGAGAGAGGGCAGGGCGTGCCAAATGATAAAATAAATTGCAAAAGACCATAATAAAGAAGCATTGGCAAAAGTGATAAAGAACAGACCTAAATAAAGCAATTCTTCCCATAGGTTCATTTTAATTTTGTTTCGCAATGCCAGAATACTTATAGAAATGGTCAATATCGAGAGAGATAGTATCAGGCCTGTATAAAAATCAGTACGTCCTAAACTGATACCAGAAATGTCCTTGATTATAAGGGCAGTGGCTTCAGCGTTGGTAAAAAATATTATAAAGAATATCACAAAACCATAGCAACTATATACTAAAGATTTCAAAAGAGGCCTCAACTGAAGTTTACCCGATAAATGCTGCTCGCCGAAATGATAAGCGCTCAATAGCAAGAAAAACGGTAAAGCTAACTGAGGAATAATAGCAAAAAAGATCACACTAGTGAGCACGATGGCTACATATATTAGAAGCAGCTTCTTGAAATGATACTTGGTATTGCTATTAAACTTTTGAATTAATTTAATGTCGTTGGAACCATGTAAAATGCCTAAAGTTAATATGAAAATGTAGGCAAGTAGATTCTCAATGCCTGTTTGAAATTGTGTAGTAATCCACAATAAAAAGAAAGTTGTTATTATTTTAACACTTCTGAAGTACAAATTTCCTGCATTTACAATTTCAGATATACAAAAATAAGAAAATAATAATAACAAATCTTTTTTTGTTTAATTATTTTGTATATTTGTTGAACAAAATATTTAATCATTTATTTATGAATACCCTCTTTAATAGTATCGCTCTTGTGCCGAAATTAGCACAGGACGATTATGTTGGTTTCACATTCTTCGTAGGATGTATGGCCATGATGGCCGCTTCAGTATTCTTTTTCTTTTCAATGAATTCCTTTGATAAGAAATGGAGGACTTCAATCTTAGTTTCAGGATTAATAACCTTTATAGCAGCAGTACACTACTGGTACATGAGAGACTACTGGGCAACAAACGCCGAATCACCTACGTTTTTTCGGTATGTCGATTGGATCTTGACTGTTCCGTTAATGTGTGTTGAGTTTTACTTAATCTTAAAGGTTGCAGGCGCAAAGAAATCTTTGATGTGGCGTCTCATATTCGCTTCGGTCGTCATGCTTGTAACCGGTTACTTCGGTGAAGCTATCTACCGATCACAAGCACAGATTTGGGGTCTAGTTTCAGGTATTGCCTATTTCTACATTGTCTACGAGATTTGGTTAGGCAGCGCAAAGAAATTAGCACAACAGGCTGGCGGTGCCGTATTAAAGGCTCATAAGCTCTTATGCTGGTTTGTTCTTGTCGGATGGGCGATCTATCCGTTAGGTTATATGGCAGGTACACCTGGATGGTACGATGCCTTGAATGGTACACTTTCTATGGATGTTATTTATAATATTGGCGATGCCATCAATAAGATAGGCTTTGGTTTAGTTATTTATGGATTAGCTGCCAACGCCAGTAGCGAGTCAGCGCAAGCTTAGTAGTGTAACACTTAAAAAAGAAAGCATCGCTAGCGATGCTTTCTT
>JASJDL010000054.1 GCA_030065775.1 Flavobacteriaceae bacterium
AAATTTATTATGCATGCATAATAAATTTTTATATATTTGTAACATGCTTAAAGAAACCACCATAGATCATGCACTGCGCGCTACCTGGCAAGCCGTAGCTAAAATGTACAATGAACAAGCCGCACAACATGGAAGCACTATGGCAACCGCCTTTGTTTTATTGAATATAGACTACGAAAATGGTACCCCGTCAACCGCGCTGGGGCCTCAAATGGGTATGGAACCAACAAGCCTTTCGCGCATTTTAAAAACCATGGAAGATAAAGGTGCTATTTATCGTGAAAAGAATCCGGAAGACGGCAGAAGCGTGCTTATCAAATTAACAGATTATGGTAAAGAAATGCGTAAGGTTTCAAGAGAACACGTCATTACTTTTAATGAAAAGATACGCGAGAATATCTCTGAAGAGAAATTAAATCACTTCTTTGAAGTAACAGAAAAAATTAATCAATTAATCGCTGAGCGTAAGATTTATAAAGAAACGCAACGCAAAGCCATGTAAAACAGTTCAAAGCCTAAAATGAGCAAAAGAAGAATTAAAAAAGTAGCAATTATCGGTTCAGGAATTATGGGATCGGGTATTGCATGCCACTTTGCAAATATTGGCGTTGATGTATTGCTTTTGGATATTGTGCCAAGAGAACTCAACGAAACGGAAAAAGCAAAAGGATTGACTCTAGAAGATAAAACAGTTCGAAACCGCTTAGTAAATGACGCCCTGGCAGCATCTTTAAGGTCAAAACCTTCTCCAATTTATAATAAGAAGTTTGCCGCTAGAATTACAACGGGAAATATTGAGGATGATCTTCATAAGATAAAAGATGTAGATTGGGTAATGGAGGTGGTTGTAGAACGCCTGGATATCAAGCAAAGTGTTTTTGAAAAAGTTGAGGAGCACCGAGCACCTGGTACTATCATTTCTTCAAATACTTCTGGTATTCCTATTAAATTTATGAACGAAGGTCGTAGCGAAGACTTTCGGAAGCATTTTGCAGTCACCCACTTTTTCAATCCACCGCGCTACTTAAAATTATTTGAAGTTGTTCCCGGGCCTGACTGTAAACAGGAAGTTACTGATTTCCTGATGGGATATGGAGACAAATTCTTGGGAAAGACATCTGTGCTGGCCAAAGATACACCTGCCTTTATCGGTAACCGCATCGGTATTTTCGGAATCCAATCACTATTCCACCAGGTAAAGGAATTAGGGCTAACCGTAGAAGAAGTGGATAAATTAACCGGTCCGGTAATAGGCCGACCTAAATCGGCAACCTTCCGCACCGTAGATGTTGTAGGTTTAGATACTTTGGTTCATGTGGCAAACGGTATTTATGAAAACTGCCCCGATGATGAAGCGCATGAATTATTCAAACTACCTGACTTCATAAATTCCCTCATGGAAAACAAGTGGCTGGGCAGTAAAACCGGGCAAGGTTTTTATAAAAAAGTAAAGAATGCCGATGGAAAAAGCGAAATTTTAAGCCTCGACTTAGATACGATGGAATATCGCTCTAAGAAGAAAGCATCCTTCCCCACCCTTGAGCTGACAAAAACGATTGATAAACCCATTGATCGCTTTAAAGTATTGGTGGGCGGTAAAGATAAGGCCGGTGAATTCTATCGTAAGAACTTTGCAGCCATGTTCGCCTATGTTCAAAATAGAATCCCAGAAATCTCTGATGAATTGTATCGTATTGATGACGCCATGAAAGCTGGTTTCGGTTGGGAAAATGGCCCATTTGAAATTTGGGATGCTATAGGCGTAGAAAAAGGTGTTGATTTGATGAAGGCAGAAGATAAAGAACCCGCCCAATGGGTAACAGAAATGTTAGAGAAAGGTGAGACTTCATTTTATACTGTGAACGACGGCGCTACCTACTACTACGATGTTGACAAGAAAGAGCAGCTTAAAAAGCCTGGTCAGGATGCATTCATTATACTGGATAATATCCGTAAATCAAATGAAGTATTTAAAAATTCAGGTGTCGTTATTGAAGATTTAGGTGATGGTATTTTAAATTGTGAATTTCAGTCCAAAATGAACACCATTGGAGGTGACGTATTGGCCGGATTAAATAAAGCAGTCGACTTAGCTGAAAAAGATTTCGACGGACTCGTTGTTGGCAATCAAGGAGCAAACTTCTCAGTAGGTGCCAATATCGGTATGATCTTTATGATGGCAGTTGAGCAAGAATATGACGAATTGAATATGGCTATCAAATATTTTCAGGATACCATGATGCGAATGCGTTATTCATCAATTCCTGTAATAGCAGCGCCCCATGGAATGTCTTTGGGCGGTGCCTGTGAATTGTCAATGCATGCTGATAAGGTAGTAGCTTCCGCGGAAACCTATATGGGACTTGTAGAGTTCGGTGTCGGTGTAATTCCTGGCGGAGGTGGATCTAAAGAGATGGCTTTACGTGCGCAAGACCTATTTCACCAGGGTGATGTTCAATTAAATGTTTTGCAAGAACATTTCTTGACTATTGGTATGGCAAAAGTTTCTACTTCAGCTTATGAAGCATTTGACCTGGGCCTTTTACAAAAAGGTAAAGATGTGGTTGTGGTAAACAAAGACCGTCAAATCGCGGAAGCTAAAAAATATGCAAAATTATTAGCTGATGCAGGATATACACAAAAGCCCCAGCGAAAGGATGTGTTAGTTCTTGGAAAGCAAGCTTTAGGTATGTTCTTGGTTGGCACCGACGCTATGGAAGCTAGCAAATATATTAGTGAACATGATCAAAAGATTGCCAATAAATTGGCTTACGTGATGGCTGGTGGCGATCTATCGGAACCGACCCGGGTGTCGGAGCAGTATTTATTGGATATTGAGCGCGAAGCCTTCTTGAGCTTATGTACTGAGCGTAAGACTTTGGAACGCATTCAGCACATGCTTAAGACAGGTAAACCTTTAAGAAATTAAGAACATGAAAACAGCATATATAGTAAAAGGATACAGAACCGCCGTTGGTAAGTCTAAAAGAGGTGGTTTTAGGTTTAAAAGAGCTGATGAACTGGCGGCAGAAACCATACAATACATGATGGGTAAATTACCCGAATTCGATGTAAAACGAATTGATGATGTGATCGTTGGTAATGCGATGCCGGAAGGGTCACAAGGCTTAAACATGGCACGTATCATTTCTTTAATAGGACTGGATACGGTGGACGTACCCGGGGTGACCGTCAACCGTTTTTGTGCTTCAGGATTAGAAACGATTGGCACTGCTGTGGCCAAAGTTCAGGCCGGAATGGCGAGCTGTATTATTGCCGGTGGCGCAGAGAGCATGAGTTCGGTACCTATGACGGGTTTTAAACCTGAGCTGAATTACAATATCGTTAATTCGGGCCACGAGGATTATTATTGGGGTATGGGTAACACGGCAGAAGCGGTCGCTCAAGAATATAACGTTTCACGTGAAGACCAGGATGAATTTGCTTACAACTCCCACATGAAAGCGTTAAAAGCCCTGGATGAAGATCGTTTTCAAGATCAAATTGCGCCAATAGATGTTGAAGAGACGTACATAAAAGATGGTAAAAAAGCTACCCGTAAATTCACTGTAACGAAAGATGAAGGACCACGACGTGGGACCAGCAAAGAAGCATTGGCAAAACTACGTCCGGTGTTTGCCGCAAACGGAAGTGTTACGGCCGGTAACTCATCACAGACTAGTGATGGAGCCGCTTTTGTACTAGTGATGAGTGAAGAAATGGTCAAAGAGTTGAATTTAGAACCCATTGCCCGTTTAGTAAGTTATGCCGCTGCGGGTGTACCACCTCGTATTATGGGTATTGGACCGATTGCTGCAGTTCCAAAGGCTTTAAAACAAGCTGGACTCGAGCAAAAAGACGTCGAACTGATTGAATTGAATGAAGCTTTCGCTTCGCAATCACTTGCCGTCATTCGTGAATTAAATATGAATCCAGATATTATCAATGTGAATGGTGGCGCCATAGCATTGGGACATCCTTTAGGGTGTACCGGCGCAAAGCTATCAGTACAATTATTTGATGAAATGCGTAAACGTAATATGCAAGGCAAGCATGGCATGGTGACTATGTGCGTAGGTACTGGCCAGGGAGCAGCCGGAATATTCGAATTTTTAAATTAACAATCAAAAATTAAATTAGAACCAAGAGATATGGAAGTAGTAGAAAAAGAGATTTTACGTGGAGGGCAATTCCTTGTGAAAGAAACAAAATGTGAAGATGTATTTACTCCTGAGGATTTTTCTGAGGAGCAGATGATGATGCGCGACGCCGTAAAAGAATTTAATGATCGTGAGATCATTGCACATAGAGAGCGCTTTGAAAATAAAGACTATGCATTGACTGAAGAATGTATGCGTAAAGCCGGCGAACTAGGCTTTCTAGGTGTAGCTGTACCTGAAGAATATGGTGGACTTGATATGGGCTTCGTTTCAACAATGTTAGTATGTGAGTACATCTCAAGTGGGACAGGTTCATTTAGCACTGCCTTCGGGGCACATACTGGAATTGGCACCATGCCAATTACCTTATACGGTACCGAACAACAAAAGAAAAAATATGTACCTAAATTAGCAACCGGTGAATGGTTTGGAGCTTACTGTTTGACAGAGCCAGGTGCAGGATCGGATGCGAACTCGGGTAAAACAACTGCTACCCTTTCGGAGGACGGAAAAACCTACAAGATCAATGGACAAAAAATGTGGATCTCGAACGCAGGTTTCGCCAATTTATTCATTGTATTTGCGCGTATCGAAGATGATAAGAACATCACAGGATTCATCGTTGAAAATGACCCAAACAATGGAATCGTTTTAGGTGAAGAAGAAGATAAATTAGGGATTCATGCTTCATCTACTCGACAGGTTTTCTTTAATGATTGTGAAGTACCAGTAGAAAATATGTTATCTGAAAGAGGTAATGGATTTAAAATTGCCATGAACGCTTTAAATGTGGGACGTATCAAACTGGCAGCGGCTTGTTTAGATTCTCAGCGAAGGATTACAACAACAGCTGTGCAATATGCAACGGAGCGTAAGCAGTTCAATACACCAATTGCTAACTTTGGCGCGATCAAGGCAAAATTAGCTGAAATGGCGACCAATACATATGCTGGAGAGTCTGCTGCATATAGGGCTGCCAAGAATATTGAAGACAGAATAGCCATCAGACAGGCCTCCGGAAATTCACATCAGGAGGCCGAACTAAAAGGTGTTGAAGAATATGCAATTGAATGTTCAATCTTGAAAGTAGCCGTTTCTGAAGATGTTCAGAATTGTGCTGATGAAGGTATTCAGATATTCGGAGGTATGGGATTCTCTAAAGAAACACCCATGGAAGCGGCATGGAGAGATGCCCGAATTGCACGTATCTATGAAGGAACTAATGAGATCAACAGAATGCTTTCTGTAGGCATGTTAGTGAAAAAAGCCATGAAAGGACATGTAGATTTATTAAATCCGGCAATGAAAGTTCAGGAAGAATTAATGGGTATCCCTTCTTTTGATACACCAGATTATTCTGAATTATTCTCTGAAGAGAAAGAAATGATCGCCAAGTTAAAAAAGGCCTTCTTAATGGTTGCTGGAGCGGGTGTTCAAAAATTCGGACCAAAACTAGAGGAGCACCAACAGTTATTAATGGCAGCCTCTGACATGCTCATTGAAATATACATGGCGGAGTCTACGATTTTGCGAACCGAAAAAATGGCAAAATCGCAAGGTGAAGATGCCGTTAAAGAACAAATCGCCATGGCCAGGTTATACCTGTATAATGCCGTAGATATTGTGAATCAAAAAGGTAAAGAAGGTATCGTTTCTTTTGCAACTGGCGATGAACAACGTATGATGCTAATGGGACTTAAGCGATTCACAAAATATGCAAATATGCCAAACGTAGTAGCTTTGCGCACGCTAATCGCAGATAAAGTTGCTTCAGAAAATGAATATTGTTTTTAAACAAGCCTTTTTTAGTTTAAAGCAAAGTTTAGTGGATTTAAAAACCAGCTCAAATGAGCTGGTTTTTTGTTTGCTTTCTCTTAACACTTTTTAACAGTGTACTTTTAATAAAAGGTCTCCTTTTTTTCTATCTTCGCTGCATTCAACTATGTATAATGCTTTTATTATACCCTATAAACTTAATTCACTATTATGAAAATTCATTATTCAAAAGCTATTAAGCTTTTTTCAATGGCACTTCTAACGGTTGCCTTTTTAGCTCCGCAAAACATTGAAGCGCAACGAAAAAAGAAGAAAAAAGGCAAAACGGAAGCTGCGGCAAAGCCAGCGCCAAAAAAGAAGAAAGATAAGACCATTAAAGAACTTGTAAAGTCAAGTAAAGAAATTGATGGCTTATTCAAAATCTATCAAGATACTGTCACCGGAACCACGCAAATGCTCATCAAAGAAGACCAAATTGGCAAGGAGTTTATTCACTTTAACCAGGTAGCTGATGGAGTTTTAGACGCAGGGAGATTCAGAGGTGCTTTTGGACGTGCAAAAGTGTTCAAAGTAAAGAAACACTTTAACAAAATAGAATTAGTAACTCAAAATACTTCCTTCTATTTCGATCCTGATAATGCAATTTCTAAGGCAAAAAATGCAAATATGAGTGAGGGTAATATGGCGAGCCTGAAAATTGAAGCGCACGATGAGAAAAAAGGTCTTTACTTAGTAAAATCTGATGGATTATTCTTAAAAGAAACATTGACCCAAGTAAAGCCTCCGCGTTTTCCTGGTCAAAAACCTACCGCTTTTACCTTGGGTAATTTAGACAAGAACAAAACGAAGATTAATGCGATAAACAATTATCCTGATAACACGAACATCGCGGTAGAATACGTATATTCTAAGCCTTCAGTTTTAAACGGAGGTTCAGCTGCGGTCACTGATGGCAGAAATGTTAGCATTAAGGTTTTCCACAGTTTAATAGCGATGCCAGAAAACGATTATAAGCCGCGCTATGATGACCCAAGGGTTGGCTATTTTTTCACCGGTGTGAATGATCAGACTTCTACAGGTTCTACACCCTATCGTGATTTAATTCATCGTTGGGATTTAAAAAAGAAAGATCCTGATGCTGCTATTTCTGAACCTGTTGAACCCATAGTATGGTGGATGGAGAACACAACGCCTGTAGAATGGAGAGAAACGATCAAGCAAGGTGTAGAGGAATGGAATGTAGCATTTGAAAAAGCCGGATTCAAAAACGCCATTGTCTGTAAAATGCAGCCGGATGATGCTGATTGGGATGCCGGGGATATTCGGTATAACGTACTACGATGGACGTCTTCACCAAACCCTCCTTTTGGCGGTTATGGCCCAAGTTTTGTAAATCCTAGAACAGGACAAATTATAGGTGCCGATATTATGCTAGAATATGTACACTTCACTAATAGAGTGATGTACGATAAGTTATTCGACCTGGCTACGTTGCAGGAAGAATTCAATCCTTCTAAATTCTTAAAAGATAATCATTTTACCTGTTCAATGGGGCATTTAATGCATGAAAATACCATGTTTGGGCAAGCTGTCTTGGCAGCTGAAGGCGCTGAAGATCTTCAGATGGAACGCATGAAAAAAGAAGCAATGTTAGCTTTGATTATGCATGAGGTTGGACATACATTGGGCTTAAATCATAATATGAAGGCCAGTCAGTTATTCTCACCTGAAGAATTGGCAAATGCCGATTTAATTAAAGGAAAATGTTTAACTGGTTCAGTTATGGATTATGCCGGCATTAACCTTACAAAAGACCGCAGTAAGCAAGGCCAATATTATGATACCTCTGTAGGACCCTATGATGTTTGGGCTATTCAATACGGCTATACCCCTTTCAAATCAAAAGCTGAGAAGAAAGCCTTATTAGCACAATCTACAAAACCTGAGTTGACTTTTGGTAATGACGCCGATGACATGCGCGCCCCTGGTAAAGCAATTGACCCAAGAGTCATGATCGGCGATCTTTCTAATGATCAAATTGGCTACTCAATTGATCGTATTGCATTGGTAAACAACATGATGAAAGATGTAAAATCTAAGTTCACCAAAGAAGGAAAGTCCTATCAAGAGCTTCGTAGAGCCTATTATATTTTAAGTGGACAGCGCGCGTGGGCGGGCAATGTGATTTCAAGATTCATTGGTGGTGTTTATGTAGACAGGGCTATGGCCGGTCAAGATGGAGGTACACAACCTTATACTCCTGTGAGTTTAGCTGATCAAAAAAGAGCCATGAATGCATTAAGCAAGCATATTTTCGCTCCGAACGCTTTTGACGTTCCTAATGATTTGTACAACTATTTGGCCATGCAGCGAAGAGGATTTAATTTCTTCAGAGCTCCTGAAGACCCTAAAATCCACAATCAGGTATTAACCTATCAAAAAAATGTATTAAACCATATACTACACCCTAATACATTACAAAGAATTTCTGATTCAGAATTGTACGGAAATAAGTATAAGTTATCTACATTTATGACAGATCTTAACGCAGCAATATTTAATGCTGACAGATACTCAAGTGTGAATTCTTTCAGACAGAATTTGCAAGTTGAGTATACAGGTAGGCTCGTCAACATGTTAACTGGTAAACAGAAAGGGCGCTATTCTAATGCAGCCAAATCTATGGCTTTATATAATTTGAAGAATATTAGGGCAATGGCTTCACCGACAGGTAATGTTGCTACCAGAGCGCATAGACAACACTTGCGTACATTAATTGACAATGCACTTAAAGAAATTAAATAAATTTAATTTCACTGTTTAAATCGAAAAGGTGAACCTGTGAAGGTTCGCCTTTTTATTTTATTTTAATTTCGAATGGTTTTTCGTCCTCTAATTTGCCGGTCAAGACATCATTTTGCTCGACTCTTCCAACACCGGCAGGAGTCCCCGTAAATATAATATCCCCTTTTTTAAGAGTGAAAAACTGCGAGACATACGAGATGAGTTCATCTATTTTCCAGAGCATGGCATTCGTATTACCCTCTTGCACGATCAAATCGTTTTTGAGTAGTTGAAAGCTTAGGTTTTCTAAGTTAAAGTTTCCTTTAGGATAGAAATCCCCCACCACGGCACTGCCATCAAAAGCCTTGGCTTTTTCCCAGGGTAATCCCTTTTGTTTACATTGCTGTTGCACATCCCTGGCGGTAAAATCAATTCCTAAACCGATTTCATCATAGTACTTGTGCGCAAATTTCTTAGCGATGTGTTTTCCAACTTTATTGATTTTAACCAGTACTTCTACCTCATAATGAATCTCAGTTGAAAACGGGGGGATGAAAAAAGGCATTTTCTTCGGAAGGATGGCCGAATCGGGCTTTAAAAAAACCACAGGATGTTCCGGTCGCTCATTTTGTAATTCTTCAATATGCTTAGCATAATTTCGACCAATGCAAATGATCTTCATAGGGCTTGGTGGATTTGTTTTATGGAATCCATTTTTTTTCAAAATTGGGTTTACGCTTCTCTAGAAAAGCATTACGCCCTTCTATGGCTTCCTCAGTCATATAGGCTAAACGTGTTGCTTCTCCGGCAAATACCTGTTGACCCACCATCCCATCATCTGTTAAATTCATAGCAAACTTTAACATCTTTATGGATGTAGGTGATTTTGCCAATACTTCTTGAGCCCATTCAAACGCGATGTTTTCTAATTCATCGTGGGGTATTACCGCATTGACCATTCCCATTTCAAAAGCCTCCTGTGCAGAATAATTGCGGCCCAAAAAGAAAATTTCCCGTGCCTTCTTCTGTCCTACCATTTTAGCTAAATATGCTGAGCCATATCCGCCATCAAAACTGGTGACGTCTGCATCGGTTTGTTTGAAAATTGCGTGTTCTTTACTGGCCAATGTCATATCGCACACCACATGTAAGCTATGGCCACCTCCAACTGCCCATCCCGGTACTACGGCGATCACCACTTTGGGCATAAAACGAATCAAACGTTGTACTTCCAAAATATTCAACCTGTGATACCCATCATCACCTACATAACCTTGATGGCCGCGTGCCTTCTGATCACCACCACTGCAAAATGAATAGACGCCATCTTTAGTAGAGGGGCCTTCAGCAGAAAGTAAAATTACTCCTATGCTTGTATCTTCCTGCGCATCATAGAAAGCATCATACAATTCACTGGTGGTTTTAGGACGAAATGCGTTCCGGACATTTGGCCTGTTAAATGCTATTCTCGCTACCCCTTTACATTTCTTGTAGGTAATGTCTTCATACTTTTTTGCAACTTTCCAGTCGATCTGTATCATATTTTACAATTTAATTCGTTTGTAAAGATATAATTAAGGGAAAAACTAAAAAAATTAGCTATAAATAATTAAAATGATAAAGATGAAAAACTTAGTCGCTAAACTATTTTTACTCTTTTTTACCGTTTACGGATTTTCACAAGACTCTTATTTAGATAAGTTTACATCGTCGGAAATGGCGGGAGAGTTAAATAATGAACGCATTCTAAAAATACATGTACCAGATTCTTATAAGGAAGATTCTACACGGGTATATCCGTTAGCTATTGTATTAGATGCAGAGTATCTGTTCGATATTTATGTGGCCAATTCCAAACTTTTTGCTTCAAAGGATAAAGCACCTGAGCAAATAGTCGTGGGTATTTACCAGAATCAAAAAAACGAGCGAAAAACCGACTGTGAAATCAGTATCGCTAATGGATTATTGACCGAAACCAGTTCAAAATTCTATAAGTTCATTAAAAATGAGCTGCTTCCTCATATCGAGAATAAATATAGAATTTCACCATTTAAGACCATTGTTGGGAATACATTAACTGCGAATTTTGCTAATTTCTATCTTGTTGAGCAAAACCCGCCGTTTACAGCCTATATTAATATTAACCCACTGTTTACACCTGATATTAATGGGCTGTTTAAAGGTAAGATCCCCACCTTAGAAACAAACACCTATTTCTACATGAATACAGGTAAGTATAACGGGGTAAAAAGAGATGAGGCCATTAATAAGATACATTATATTTTAAATAATGTCGAAAATGAAAGTTTTATATATCGATTTGATGAATTCGACAACTCGACTAAAATATCATCAATTGGACAGGCCATCCCGGGAGCTATAGCCCATATTTTTGAAATGTATTCGGCGATTTCTAAGCAAGAATTTGATAACCATATTGCTGAATTAAGTCCTGCCGAGGCCATTGAATATTTAGAGAGAAAGTATGTAGAGATTCAGTATTTATTTGGTTCTAATTTAAAAATCAGACAACGTGATATCTTTGCGATAGAATCTATAGTTTTAGATAAAGAGGACGGTGCTTACCTTGAGGAGTTTGGTAAAATGATCAATCGTTTGTATCCTGAATCTCCTATTGGTGACTATTATATTGGTCAATATTACGAAACAGGTAATGATCTTAAAAAAGCGCTGAAGTATTATAAAAATGGCTACGCTAAAATTTCTTCTGATGACCCGAACGCCGATGGTTACTTTCAAAATGTCGAGCGTGTTTTAGCAAAGACGAAGAAAAAACAACAGCCTGAAGAAGAGGAAGAATATACTGAAGAAATACCCGTTGAAGGAGAATCTGAAGGCGAAGGAGGTAACTAGGAGAAATTAATAACCATAAAAATAAGGGTTGAGCAAGCGCTCAACCCTTATTTTTTATAAGATAAATACAATCTTCAGTTATTGTTATTTTTTTCAACCTATATAATGTGCCAATCGCTTTTTTGAAATTCTTTTTACTCATTTGTAACGTGTTTTTAATTTCTTCTGGAGTACTTTTATCAGATACATATAAAACACCGTTATTCTGCTGCAATTGCTTCAGGATATGAGCTATTAAGGCTTCTATATTCTTTCTAAAACCTTGAGGTGTGAGGCTTACATCAATTTTACCATCTTCACGTATCTTTTTGATATAGCCCATTATTGACATCCCTTCGACAACGTTCTGAAAGATCTCATTTTTGTAGAGTAAACCTTCAAATTCCTCATCGATCAGAACCGCAAACCCTAAGGGAGATTCTTTACCTATGATCAGATTCACTTTATCGCCTTCCTTCATACTATATGAATAAAAAAGCCCCGCTAAGCGAGGCTTATATTTAATTTATAATTAAGTTTAATACTTAATTGCTTTTTTGCTTACCTCAGCGCCATTCTCTAATATCGCATTTATAATAAGTACAGTGCCTTTGGCAATGTTGTCCGTCTCTAATGTATAATCTGTTAAATTAGGTTTCGTATCTATTAATGTTCTTCCCAATAGATCATATACTTTGACGTTTGTCAATGCCGAGTTTGATCGCAGCCTCAAGGTACTATTTTCATTAATCACTAGAAAATCATTGTTCAATGCTTCATCATCAATGCTTAAGACCGATTTGTTGAATTGTAAGGTAAATCTATCTTCATAATTGCCTGTTTCAGTGATTTCAAATTCGTAATCAGCAGCTTTTAAATCATGAACAATGCCTAATTCAGTATCTACCAAATAGATCTCTTCATTTTTTAATACACCTTCTACTTGAAAAATAGAAATCGTAAATGTTTGAGTGATGTAGGCGTCTAATCCTAAGGTTATTTGTCTATCAGCGTTGTAAGAACCTAAGCCTTGAATTGCATATTTATCTTCTCCAATTTTTGAATAGAAACTGATATAATTCCCACCATTAAGTTTTAGGCCGTCGAACCCTCTATCAACACCATCTGTGGCTTTGTCAAAGAACCCAATCAGTAATTGGTTGGAGGCCCCTCCTTCTTTACTGTTAATATTCAGCCATATCCTATCTTTTTCTACGTTCGTTGATTTCTTCTGGGCGCTTCCTCTAAAGAATTGGTCATTTTCATTCGATAATCGCATATCATTTGTAAAGCTCACAGATCCTGACTGCACCACATTTATAAAAAATCCCTGTCCGGAACCAATATTATAATCAGGTGTTGCGCTGCCAGATGCAGAAGGACTACCGCTACCAACACCTCCGGTCAAGTTATACGTAGCATAATCATCTACAGTAAAATCATCGTCAATACCCGGATTATCAACATATGCGGTATTGTGCGTCCATAACCATATGGTACCATCCATAGTATTATTATTAATTTCTTCATTGACCTCTAAAAGTATGAACTGGTCAATATCAATTGCCGAAGGATATGGATTCCCAACTAAATTGAAACCATAACCTCCAGAAAATAAATTATCATATCCAACAGTTCTGCCCACCGTACCATTATTAGGTGTGCCTGTAAATGCTATGTTGTGCTGTGTTGAACCAGACGGGGCTTCCGAAATATACCCTCTTGCCCGGGTCATGGTACCAGAAGCAACATCCCAACCTCCCGGGTCACCCGGTTCAGGATTTCTCCATTCGAATATTCTGTTAGGGTCAACTCCGGTAAATACGGTGCTAATATTTGCATTCAGAACAGGTGAAGACCAATAGGTAAAGTCATTGAAATCATTCAAAGGTGTTGAATTCTCCAGCTTTGTAATGACACCAGATATTGAAATTTCATTAGGGTCACCGCTGGTTAGTAAGGACTCGGTATCTCCAATTACAAAACTACCAGTGATAGTTAAGTCTTCATTCACATCGACATAATTCGTGGTTCCACCATCCAGATTCAACGTTCCGCTAACCGTTAAATTACAAGCATCAAACGAACCCGCCGATGCCTGATAGGTGCCAGACACAATAGCATCTTTCGTTTTATCAGGTATACCATTACTCCAAGATGATGTATAAATTGTTGACCCTACTGTTTGTCGTCCAAGGGCTATATTAGTGTTAATATCGGCAGTATCAACTTCATTAAGTGTCAACGTTAGAAATTGATTAGGGTCATAGGCATTATTAACCGGGTCATAAACGCTTGAGGGAGATTCAGTAGTTCCACAACCTTTGATCAAAGAGGTATCTTGTCCCCAGACTATAGGCGAATTCTGCCCAACCGTCCCCATAATATCTATTCTCGAATTGTAAGTGTTTGTATCATTGGTAGTAGAAATAACAATAATATCATCACCCGTAAAATTACAAACTTCTGTGTCAATGATGGCAATAGCATCAGTACCTAAATTAATAGTCGAGGCTCCAAGGCGTCTGAATAAAACTACTTCTCCCGGCAGTAATGCAGGAATTTCAACATCCTCGTTAGGATTATTTCCGGTAATGCCACCATCGATTGTACCATCGGTATCCGTAAACTGGGCTAAGAAAAAACTCCCATTAAACGTTTGATTACTCGAAACATTCTTGACTTCGATCCATCTATCATTAGGGCCTAAACCTTCATAATATTGTGTGATCAACAACGGACTTCCGAGATTGCTATCTTCACCCTCACCAGTTAAGTTGATGATGTAGGGATTCTCATCCGCATCATCATTATCTATGGATATCTGCGCTGTTCGTGTACCCAAATCACTTGGATCAAATTGTATAGTGAAGGTAGTCGTTCCCCCATTCGCCGCGATAACAGTAGCAGGCGATTGAGTAAGGGTATAGTCACCTTGATTAGCCCCTGAAAAAGCTATGACCGGTGTTCCCGTCAAATTGAGGTCTTGCGTACCCGTATTTGTTATGGTGAATGTTATATCTGAATTGCCCGAAGAAACATTTACACTTCCAAAATCTGCGGTACCACCACTAGCTATGGAGCCACCACTGGTTGAAATATCAATTTCGGGTTCATCAAGTTCTCCTGTACCACCTACTACAAACGTAAATGGATTCTCATCTGCATCTGTATTTATAATTTCAATTTCAACAGTTTGCAATCCCGCTACAGTAGGATCGAACGTGATATCAAAGGTGGATGACTGGCTAGGAAGTATAATAAACGACGGACTCGTAATTGACCAATCTGATGTACCAGTACCCAGATCATTAATATTAGGCGGAATATTCACAATTAAATCAGCAGTACCTAAATTGGATATAGTAAATTGATTAGTCTGTGATTGTCCTCCTGCACCATCTACAGTAACTGTGCCAAAATCAGTACCGTCAGTACCACTAATAGCCGTCTGACCATCCGTTAAGACTTCTGTTCCAAATGAAACCTCAATCTCTGGCTCATCGGGAATCTCTCCTGTACCACCAACCACAAAAGTAAATGGATTCTCATCAGTATCTGTATTTAAAATCTCAATCTCAGTAGTCTGTAATCCTGTAACAGTAGGATCGAATGTAATATCGAACGTAGATGACTGGCTCGGAAGTATTATGAACGAAGGACTCGTAATCGACCAATCAGATGTTCCAGTGCCAAGATCATTAATATTAGGCGGGACATTTACAACCAAATTGGCTACCCCTAAATTGGTTATGGTAAACTGATTTGTTTGAGATTGTCCTCCGGTACCATCTACGGTCACTGTGCCAAAGTTAGTACCATCGCTACTACTGATAGCCGTCTGACCATCTATCAAAATTTCTGTTCCAAATGAAACCTGAATCTCCGGCTCATTAGGAAGCTCCCCTGTACCACCAACAACGAAAGTAAACGGATTTTCATCAGTATCTGTATTCAAAATTTCGATCTCAACAGTCTGCAATCCTGCAACGGTCGGATCAAATGTTATGTCAAAGGTAGACGACTGGCTTGGAAGTATGATAAATGCTGGGCTCGTAATTGACCAATCTGATGTACCAGTTCCGAGATCATTAATATTTGGTGGAATATTCACAACTAAACTAGCTACCCCTAAATTAGTTATCGTAAACTGATTCGTTTGAGATTGTCCCCCTGCACCATCCACGGTAACTGTGCCAAAATCAGTACCGTCAGTACCACTAATAGCCGTCTGACCATCCGTCAAGATTTCTGTTCCAAATGAAACTTGAATCTCTGGTTCATCAGGAAGCTCACCTGTACCACCAACGACAAAAGTAAACGGATTCTCATCTGCATCTGTATTTAATATTTCGATCTCAACAGTCTGCAGTCCCGCTACTGTGGGATCAAAAGTAATATCAAATGTAGATGACTGACTTGGAAGTATGAAAAACGAAGTACCTGTAATAGACCAATCTGATGTACCCGTGCCCAAATCATTTATTAGAGGCGGTGTATTTACAACTAAAGTAGCATCACCTAAATTGGTTACCGTAAATTGATTTGTTTGTGATATTCCGCCGGTTCCATCCACTGTAACAGTACCAAAATCAGTACCGTCAGTGGCTGTAATGGCTGTCTGGCCATCTGTCAATATTTCAGTACCAAATGATACTTCAATTTCAGCCTGCGCTTGAACTAGCCCAATAGCAAAAACAGTAAATACAAGCGTACATAGTAATTTTTTCATCATAAGTTAATTAAAATTATCCCTTTTTTGTCTTTTCCTTATACCGCAAATATATATAAATCAAACTGTTTTACAGCAGTTTTATCTTATTTATAACGGTTTTATTCAGGTTTTCATTCATCATGTTTCTAATTTTTTCTTTTCCATAACTCAATTCTTCTCGCAAGGCCGATGAAGTAAGCCTTACTATCAATATGTTTTTTTTCAATTCAATGGCATCAGTATAAGCCATAACTCCCTGACCCATAACTTCTAACCAAGCCTCCTTTACAGCGATCTGATCAATACCTTTCTGCAAGTTGCTCTCCTCCAGCATGTCCTTGAGTATGTCTTTCATTGACTGAAATTCATTAATCCGCTTCGACATTCTGTTTCTTTTTTAACTCAAATAGTTTGTACGACTGGTTCGTCTTTTTAATCACATCCTCGGTTCTGGCAACATGGGTATCTGAAATAAATAATTGACCAAAATCGTTGTCGTTTACCAGCGAAATAATTTTCGCTACCCTTACCTCGTCTAATTTATCAAAAATATCATCTAAAAGCAATATCGGTGTTGTGTTAGACTGGTCTTTGATGATGTCAAACTGTGCTAATTTTACGGCGATCAAATACGATTTTTGCTGACCTTGTGACCCAAATTTCTTCACCGAATGCCCATCTATAGTATATAACAAATCATCTTTATGGATTCCTACTGAGGTATATTGCAACATACGGTCCTTTTCCAAGCTTTCATCTAACAAAATAGCTAAACGTTCATTCTCTAAATGCGATCTGTAGGCCAAATTGGCTTCTTCATTAGTTTCTGAAATATAGGCATAACGCTTTTTA
>JASJDL010000055.1 GCA_030065775.1 Flavobacteriaceae bacterium
AAGGTCTTTGGAGCAATGATCTTTTCGATCTCACCATTTTCATTGACCAGGTATTTCTGGAAGTTCCATTTCACCTTCGAATCTTGAAACCCGTTTTTTGACTTTTCAGTCAAAAATTGGTAGACCGGATGCTTATCACCCCCCTTAACAGAAATCTTGGCCATCATCGGGAAGGTCACCCCATAGTTCTTCTGGCAAAACGCAGCGATTTCTTTATTAGAGCCCGGCTCCTGCCATAAGAAGTTATTTGCGGGAAAGCCAACGATGACAAAATTATCATCCTTATATTCTTCATACAGTGCCTGTAGTTGCTCATACTGTGGAGTCAGTCCGCATTTAGAAGCGGTGTTGACAACCATTACTTTTTTTCCTTTCAGGGAAGCCAGGTCAAACTCTGAACCATCTAAAGCTTCCACTTTAAAATTGTGCAGACTTTGTTTTTGGGTTTGTGTTACTTCTGTGGCAGTAGCCAAGTTGGTATCGTTTTTCTCTTTTTTATTAAAACAAGACAAGAATGAAAACATAACAAGTGTAATTAAAAGGACTCTCATGATTTTATTTTTTTATAATACTTTTTATACTTAATATAAGCAAGTAAAGATACGACAATTCCAATGGCCAGCCAGGTCCAAATCTGGTAAGGTATCGGCGCTGATTCGCCGGCTGCGTAGGAGTGTAAACCTGACAACAAGTGATTCACACCTAAATATGTCATTAATATAGATGCGAAGGCAAAGAAAGCTAACATGTTAAAGGCAAAACGTCCGCGTAAGCCAGGGATCAAACGCATATGCAATACAAAGGCATAAATCATAATACTGATGAGTGCCCAGGTTTCTTTTGGGTCCCAACCCCAGTAGCGCCCCCAGCTTTCATTAGCCCACATAGCACCTAAAAAGTTACCAATGGTAAGCATCACCAAGCCTACAGTCATCGACATTTCATTTATAACCGTAACTTCTTTAAGCTGCAGGTTCACTTTTTTCTTGTTGTTTTTCGTTGTCAAAGCAATTAGAAGCAGCGATATCAAGCCCAAAATCATGCTCAATGTAAATGGTCCATAACTCGCCACAATAATAGAAACATGTATCATGACCCAATACGAATCGAGTACGGGTACCAAATTTGCTATCGCAGGATCCATCCAATTCATATGCGCGAACATTAAGATCATCGATACCACAAAAGCTGTAGCGGCAATGGTTAAATTCGACTTTCTGCCGAAGGCCAGGCCAAAAAACATCGTCGCCCAGGCTACGTAGATCATAGATTCATAGCCATTGCTCCAAGGTACATGACCTGAGATATACCAGCGAATCCCCAGACCAATAAGATGGTAGGCGAATAAAAGCACAATACCCCATTTAAACAGGTTGACTAAAAACCGAATGATCTTGCCATCATTAAAAATTTGAACAATTAAAAAGATGAGCATCAAGACGCCAACCAGCATATATTGCCAAAAGAGGTTCCTGAAGATATCGTATTTGTTATAGAAAATTTCGAGATCAACTTTTCTTTTACTCGGGGCTACAGCACTGCCATATTTTTCCTGGTAGGTATGAATACCTTCGAGAAGTTCATCAGGTAATTTATAGTCCTCACTTTTTAAGGCGTCACCCAGCGCTTGCGCGTAATACGGGATGATATTTTTTACAAACGCCGAATCCTGCCCCTTGATGAGGCCCTGGTTAAGATCGGTTCTGGCAATCCATTTGTTATTTTCATCGCCCTCCACCGGAAAGAATCGAAAAACATCGCCAAACACTACGCCATATAACAAGCCGGCGCGCTCATGAACGCTGATGATACTTTGCTCATATTTATTCCTAATACGTTTTTTATACGCCCTCTCGATGTCATCTGCCAATTTATATTCAGCTCTGGGTGTTATGAGATCGCTCAGGCTCAAATATTTCTTATCTACAGGTACGCCAAGCAATTCACGTGCTTTCGTATTATTTTTTGTCATATAAATTATGGGTGCAGAAAACCAGATTCTCGGATTGGTTACCATAGAAACCGCTACCTGATTAGCATCCAACCCTTTGTAAGTATCTTTTTTGCTCACCTTACGCAATAATTCAGAAGCATAGGTATGCACGGGCTTCATGCGGCCACCCTCGTCTTGAACGATCAATTCGCTAAAGCGCTCTGCATGTTCAGGCGATACCTTAGTAGTCTGCAAAATTGAATCGATCTGTGCTTCAGTGAAATGAGTATGCTGGGCAAACCCTGTCATTGAAAATATAACGAGTAGCGTCGCCATGCTTCCTTTCTTAGATTTCACCTTCTCTAACATCTCTTTCAAATTAGCAAAGCGCGTTGTACGAGAAAATAAAACGAAGGTCATCGCGAAGAATAAGAGCAAATAACCTGCATATGTGATCGTGGTTCCAACGGCATCATGGTTGACAGAAAGGAAAGTCTCCTCTACTTCACCGGTGTCATCATAACTGGACTGAAAAAACTTATACCCTTGGTGATTTAAAATGTTATTCATAAAAATGCGAAAGTCGAAGGTCTTATCTATATCAATAACTGTCACTTCACTAGCAAAAGATTTCGGGCTGTTAGAGCCCGGATAACGCTCTAATTGGAAATCACGGAGTTTTACTGAAAAAGGTAATTGGAGCTGTTTGGCACCATAGCTGAGGCGGAAATTCAATCCGTTCAAAGACAACTGTTGTGGTGGTTGGTATAAATATTTTTGTCCGTAAAAGGTAACATTCTGCTTTTCATTTCCAGAAACTACTTCAACTTCCAGCATATCTGACGGATGCTCGTCGCTATCACCACTGGCAATTTGCATTTTTCCTTTGGTAGGAGGCGTTGGTACCACAAATTGCATTCCGGCAAGACTATAAAGTGAGCGCAGGTTAAATGATTGTAATGAATCTTTTTTTACCTCACCTCTAGTTTGAGTGGCCATCACCATAAAATTACCATCCTGCGGTGCTTTGATAAATAAACTATCGTTTTTAGAAAGGATTTTTACCGCACCTTCTGTATCTCTGTCAAAAGCCACCAAAACGTTATGTATGTTGGCGATCTCACCTTTTTTGATGTAATGGTCATGGCGTGATCCTCCTCCTGATTCAACGAAATGCAAGTATTCCTCACCTGTCTCGTCTTCAACGAATTCCTCAAATGCATTAGGAATATAATTCACGTAGTTGACTGCAAAGTCTTTTCCTTTAAAATTATCTGTTATAGAAAAATCATTGCCGCCGCGAATAACATCCAGGAACTTAGAAACGATTGGTATGAACCTGTTCTTTGATTCGATCTCGGGTGCGAATAAATAGTTGCGTTCATAGGTCTTCTGCACTTCATTATCGTCGACTATTGCGGTAACATAGGTAGTTTCAGATAACATTTTATCGGTGGCTTCACCTTCTTCAATGGGCATCATGGCCTCATAGCTGATATAGCGTGTGACACCGGCACCAAAAAGAATGAGAATGAATGCGAGGTGAAATAACAGTACTGACCATTTTTCTTTTTTATACAGGCGGTATCGAAAGATATTCCCGGTAAAATTGATGATGAAAAAAACATGAATTAGCTCAAACCATCCAGCATTGTAAACCAGGGCTTTTGCCGCTTGTGTGCCATAGTCATTTTCGATAAATGTCGCCACACCCATGGCTGCAGCATAGAGTAAAAATAAAATTCCTGTAAGTCTGGTTGAGAAGAAGAAATTCTTGAGTTTATCCATCAATTATGGTGCATAAAAATAATTGAGTGCAAAAATACTTAAAAAAAGACTGATTTTAATGGAATTAACACTTTTTTAAATACCCAAAAACTTCCTTAAATTCGCCCCATGATTCGAGTGGTTATCTTAGGTTCAGGAAACGTTGCTTCACACCTGTCAAGGGCTTTTTTACAGGCCGGTGTTATTGACATCATACAGGTCTATGGAAGAAGCGATGCTTCTTTGAAAACTATTGATGATCAGATAGATAAAACCACTGAATTGAATAAATTAGCTACAGCTGACGTTTACATTATTGCCATCTCAGATGATGCGGTCGCGGCACTTTCCTCTCGATTACCTTTAACTAATGCCCTGGTCGTACATACTTCAGGAAGCGTATCTATGGATGCCTTGTCGACTACCAATAGAAAGGGTGTGTTTTATCCACTACAGACCTTTTCAAAAGACGCTGACGTCGATTTCAAAGATGTCCCGGTTTGTATTGAAGCAGAAGAAAATGAAGACCTTATCTTGTTAGAAAAACTAGCCTCGGCAATTTCAGACAGCGTCTATTTTATAGATTCAACGCAACGAAAAAGTTTGCACCTCGCTGCCGTAGTGGTCAATAATTTTGTAAATCACCTGTATCATATCGGCTATGAGATTTGCCAGGAACATCAGGTTCCTTTTGAAATATTAGCGCCACTCATCCGGGAAACCGCCAAAAAAATAGAGACAATAGCTCCGATTAAAGCACAAACGGGCCCGGCAAAGCGTAATGATGAAAAGACCATTGATGCACAGCTGGCCATGCTTTCAGAAAAACATAAAAAAATATACCGACAAATTACTGAATCTATTAAAGACACCTATGGAAAAAAACTATAAAGAAATAATGCCGCAGATCACCACCTTTATTTTTGATGTCGATGGTGTACTAACTGATGGAAATGTTACCGTTTTCACAGATGGCCAACTCATACGTCAAATGAATATTAAAGACGGCTATGCTATTAAAACGGCCATTAAAAAAGGGTATAATATCTGTGTAATTTCAGGAGGTACTAATGAAGGTGTTCGGTCTCGGTTACAAGGACTAGGTGTAACAGACGTCTATCTTGGAGCCCACCATAAGATTGATCAGCTAGACGAATACCTTGATATAAATGATATAAAACCTGAAAATGTACTGTACATGGGGGATGATATACCTGATTATCCGGTAATGAAATTGGTGGCACTACCCGCCTGCCCCAAAGACGCCGTACCAGAGATACAGGATATTTCGCTGTATATTTCACAAAAAAAAGGTGGAAATGGCTGTGTGCGCGATGTTATTGAGCAAGTTCTAAAGGTTCAGGACAACTGGAATGGTGATTACGATGCTAAAGCCTTTTAAAATACTATGAGCCCCGAAGAGCGCTTGTCAAGAATACCTGTAATTGGCTGGTTTGTTAAGGTCTTTAAAAAGATCAAAGTACCCGGCTTGGAAGGTATGTCACTTTATGAAGTGCTCGAAATGTATATTATTGGTATCGTTCAAGGTGCCTTAACCTCCAGGGCCGGGGCCGTGGCCTTTAGTTTTTTCATGGCCTTGTTTCCATTCGCTCTGTTCGTATTCACTTTGATTCCGTATGTGCCAATTGAAGGGTTTCAAGAAGATTTTATGGCATTTATTAATCAGGCCCTGCCCCCACAGACTTCTGATGCCGTTGATACCGTCTTGAATGATATAGCCACCAATCGATACGGCGGTTTGCTGTCTTTTGGTTTTGTTCTTTCCATTTTTTTAATGACTAATGGTATCAACTCGCTATTCGGCGGTTTTGAATATACTTATCACAAGCTGCAGACGCGTTCTATTATTAGACAATACCTCGTTTCTCTAGTCGTATCGCTCATATTGGCATTATTGTTGTTTCTTACAGTTGGGGTAATTATTTACCTCGAGATCGCTATAGGTAATTTAGTGAAGCAGGGCTATATGTCTGACGACCTCTTCTGGATACAAACCGGCAGATATGCCATTGTATTTTTAATGTTGTTCATCACTGTGGCCATGTTTTATTATTTGGGTACAAAAGAAGGTAAGAACATTTCCTTTTTTTCCCCTGGCGCTATTTTAACAACCTTGTTAATACTTGTGAATTTTAGGATATTCGCCATCTATGTAAAGCGCTTCTCACAGTATAATGAACTCTATGGATCAATAGGTACGCTCTTGATTCTTATGCTGTTTATCTGGTTGAATTCAATAATTTTATTACTGGGATTTGAATTAAATGCCGCCATGATACGTTTAAAAAAGAGGAACAAATGAAACAGGTACTCGTATTTATTTTTCTGGTCTGTTTCGCTTCTGCGGAAGGGCAAACAATTTTCGGAACATGGAAAACCATTGATCCCGATACCGGAAAAGATGAATCAATTATTGAAGTTTTTAAAAAGAATGACAAGGCATATGCCAAAGTTATCGAGATCTTTAAGGAAGAAGATCGAGATAAGACGTGTATCTATTGTAAAGGGCCAAATAAGGACAAACCGATTTTAGGATTGGTTATTCTTAAAGGTTTGAAACAAGACGGTGATGAATGGAGTGGTGGAAAAATACTCGACCCAAAAAACGGAAAGTATTATAAATGTTATATAACTTTAACAACCAAAGATAAATTGAAGTTAAGAGGCTATATTGGTATTTCGCTATTAGGAAGAACTGAATACTGGTATCGAGTCGAACGATAGAAGCATGAAAAGAATAAAAACCATAGGACTTCTGGTGGCATTGCTCTTGAGTTCTGGAGCGTTTGCCCAGAAAAAAGGCTATGACCTGAACTGGCAATCGGATTTTGAGCAGGCTAAAACCATGGCGAAAACTCAGAATAAACTGATATTGATCTATTTTACCAGTTCTGATGCAAGTACTGCCAGCAAGCGCCTGAATGAAGATTTTTTCTATACAGAAAAATTCAAAGAGCTCTCTGAGAAACATCTTATTTTACTGCGGGTAAATATGCCCCGAAGATCAAATCTAATTTCTGAATTTCAAAAAACGAGCAATCAAGAATTAAGTGTGCAATACGGGCAAAAAGTGATTCCTACGGTTGTCTTATGTGATGCGAACGGTAAGGATCTTGGCATGATCGAAAGTTATAACTACTTGCACGACACCAGCAAACATTATGCGCTCATCAATAAAGCTTTGAAGAAAAACTAAGTATCACTGCCAATACTATTTATTGGATTGAGAGGTCTATTTCGAGATTCGTATCAAAAGTTTAAGCGCAGTCCCAGCTCATAATTTCTTCCTCGAGTAGAAAATCCGGCTATTTCTTGAAAATCTTCATTGAATAGGTTGGTTACAGCTGTAAATAGCGTAAGCCGTTTATCAATGAGTTTATGATTGGCAAAAAGGTCAATGACCCGATATGATGGTAACGTGATTCCTCCAAAGTCGTCGGTAGCATCCACAAATTTTCCATTCAGAGAAACAAAAGTAGCCCTAGAAAATTCGTATCCAATATTCACATTCACTTTGTGTTTTGGTATTTTTAATAACAAGCTCTCGTCACGATTAATATAACCATAGCTAGTAGTGATTTGTAAGTCTTCAGAAGGAGTAAATAAAGCTTCTGCCTCAATACCACGTGCAACAAATGTTCCCAGGTCATTGATAGTTTGAAATGTTGTGAAATCAAAACCGATCTTATTGGTTTCTTCCCGGTAATAATAAACCCCATTTATTGAAAATTTATCAGATACTTTGTAATCAAAACCTCCTTCAACAGTAAAAACTTCTTCTGGGTTCAGCTCCTCTATTGTAGGCAGTTTATTGAAAATTTCTTGTAATGTAGGCGTCACAAAGGCCGTGCTGTAGGATCCAAAGACCTTTAGATTCGAACTTTTGGCGATATCAAAAGTATAGGAAGGGTTGACATTGTATACCAAATGAGTGCCATATTCATCATGAATATTTAGGCGACCACCCGCATTTAAGTTGAATCCCGAACCTCCCGTAAAGTTAATTGATAAGTAGGGATCATAAAAATGCTGTTCGGCACTACCCTCTTCTATACTTGAAAAACTGGTTTTCTGGAACATATCCTGATACTGCATCGCGATTCCAGCCAAGACCGACAGGGTATTCGAGAATTTGTAATTATTATACAGATCGAAGCCATAGGCCTCACCTTCAAAAACATCACTCGAAGGTGCGACAGTTCTATCTATTTCTGTATAAAAAGCATTCAATTTTAATTCACCTTTGGCATAGGTATAACTTGGCGTGAAGCCCACCCTCTTTTGAATGCTTTTGGAAGAATTATCAGCATCTACATACCCATTAGAGACAAAATCAAATTCGTCAAAGTCAGTATCGAATTCATCATAGCTGGTAAATACGCCTAATTTCAAGTTATCATTTATGGCATAACCCAATTTAACCAGAGAATTAACTCTATTAAATGGATCTCCCTGAAACGGACTATTTTCATCAGTGCTTTCAGCTGCAGATAACCCTTTAGATTGTGTTCCATGGAGTCCAATTAAATAATTTACTTTTCCCGTTGTACCGTTTAGCGTAACACTCGTATTCAAACTGTGAAGATTGAGCTCTTGGTTTTCCTGGGAGCTGTTGGTACCAATACTGGTGGAAAAAGACCCTTGAAACGGTATTTTTCCTGCTTTTTTTAAGATTATATTAATGACCCCGGTGGCCGCAGCGGTTCCATACAGGGTACTTGCTGCTCCTTTCAATATTTCGATTTTCTCAACCTGATCGATGGGCACCAGCCGCAGGTCAAAATCACCATTAAAAGAGGAAGGGTCATTTATATTCATTCCATCAATTAAAATGGCCACTTGCCTGTTTCGACCCCCACGTAAATAATAACCTAAATTCTGACCACGTGTACTATAATTACCATTAATTTCAACTCCGGGAGCATCGTTTAAAAGGTCTACCAATGTCTTGCCTTGGTTTTTTCGAATGGTCTCTGGTGTGATCTGATACACTAACTTGCCTAAGTTTTTCTTCTCAATTGGTACTTTCGTTGCTGTAACGATTATTTCTTTAAGTGCCTCAACATCTGTTGAATCCTGTGGCTGTTGAGCGTTTACTAGACTTAATGTCAGTAAAGCCCCTACATAAAATAACCTTTTTTTCATCGTAAATTAGTTTAATGATTTAAAATGGCTATCCGTAAGAAAGTGGGAGCATGATCTAGCATCATAAACCGTTACTTTTCCTCCGAAAGCATAGATTGCTATGAAATTGGCAGGTCTCCTGGCTTGTTTTCAGCTATTTCACCTTCCCATCCTGATATCAAGACAGTGGTTTAGAAGAAAATAACCGCTCAAATAAATGAGATGCCGAAACAAATTCAGCATAAACTTACAGTTGCGGGGACAGCCCAGGTCTTACACCTGGTTCCCTTTTAATCGACACACGCTTATACGGATGTCAAACCAAAATCAAGGCAAATGTAAAGGATTCTATAGTAGTAACCATGTAGTTTTTAAAATTTTGTTGAACCATTTTTTAAATGGTATTGAACAAAAGTGATACTTTTGCCTGAAATGCTGATGCTTATGAAATTTCGAAATCTTCTTTTGCTCTTTCTGCTCTATTCTTTTTTCGTTTTCTCCTGCAAGCAAGAAAAAAAAGAAGTACCCTCCCCACAGTCAACGACCTTCATAAAATATGCAAACGGGTTTGAAATTCAAGAGTTTGGAAATTATAGGAAACTAATTATTAAATCGCCATACCCAAATGCCGCCGAGTTTCAGGAATTCTATCTTGTGGATGAAAATAAGGTTGTGAACGCAAGTTCTAACGATCGTTTACTTTCTGAGGTTCCTGCTAAAGACATTATCAAAAAACCACTAAAAAAAGTCGTGGTTACCTCGACAACCCACATACCTATGCTGGAGTTATTGGGTGAAGAAATCAGCCTGGTTGGTTTTCCAAACCTGAAGTATATCTCTTCGGCTAAAACAAATACGCTTATCAATGAAGGCAAGATAAAGGAACTCGGAAAAGAAGAACAGATCAATACTGAAGTGCTTCTTGAATTACAACCTGAAGCCGTGATTGGATTTTCTTTGGGCAGTAATAATAAACTATTCGAAAACATTGAAAAAGCAGGCATTCCGGTGCTTCTTAATGGCGATTGGCTCGAAGAAACTCCATTAGGCCGAGCCGAATGGATCAAATTCTTTGGCGCCTTATTCAATAAGGAAAAACAAGCCGATAGCATCTTTAACAAGATTGAAAAGGAATACCTGGAAGCTAAGAAGATCGCCCAAAATGCAACAGATAAACCAACCATCATTTCTGGAGTTCAATTCAATGATGTCTGGAACCTCCCTGCAGGTGAGAGCTTCGTAGCACAATTTTTAAAAGACGCCAATACCAATTATTTATGGGCTGATACCAAAGGAAAAGGAAGCCTTTCTCTTAGTTTTGAATCGGTTTTTGAAAGGGCACAAAATGCCGACTTGTGGATTTCTCCAGGGCATTATACCAGTTTTTCACAGCTTCTGGAAGCGAACCAGCATTACGCCCGATTTGATGCTTTTTCAAAGAAGAAGGTCTATTCCTTCTCTTTAAAAACCGGTGAGAACAATGGCGTGATCTACTATGAGCTCGCCCCGGTACAACCTCATCTGGTGTTGAAAGACCTGATTAAAGTGGTACATCCTGAACTTTTACCGGAATACCAACCTAATTTTTTAGAAAAACTTCGTGACTGAGTTGAAGCCTGCCAAATCATACACACTAACCTTTATTACCCTAACTGCATTTTTGCTTGTATGCTGGTTGGTAAATGTTAGCCTGGGCTCGGTTCAAATCCCTCTAAAAGAGATTTTAAGTAGCTTTTTTGGAAGCACTTCCAAAGCGTCTTGGGAGTATATCATAGTGAATTACCGCTTGCCAAAATCATTTACTGCAATTTTAGTAGGTTCTGGCCTATCCATTAGTGGTTTATTAATGCAAACATTGTTCAGAAACCCACTAGCCGGACCTTTTGTTCTGGGCATAAGCTCAGGAGCCAGCCTGGGAGTGGCTATTTTAATTTTAGGTATTTCGCTCATAGGCGGAAGCATGGCCGGACTTGCTTTTTCCAGTTTCGGATTGGCCATAGCAGCCAGTTTAGGGGCATTATTAGTATTATTCGCAGTGATGATCGTTGCCAGAAAACTTAAGAATACTATGGCCATTCTAATTATAGGCCTAATGTTCGGAAGCTTAACGGCAGCCGTAATCAGTGTATTGAGCTATTTTAGCAGCGCGAACCAATTACAGCAATATATCTTTTGGGGTTTTGGTAATTTAGGAAACCTTTCGTGGACAGAATTAGCCTTATTCTTCATCATCTTTTTGATGGCTATTGGTATGGTCATAGGCATTATAAAACCTCTAAACAGTTTGTTGCTCGGTGAAAATTATGCACAAAGCTTGGGTATCAACTTAAAGAGAACACGAAATATCATTCTTATTGCTACAGGCTTGCTGACAGGGGTAATTACCGCATTTTCAGGTCCAATTGCGTTTGTAGGACTGGCTGTTCCACATTTGACCAAATTGGTCTTCAAAACCTCAGATCATAAAATTTTGATTCCCGCCGTAGCTATCATTGGTGCTATTGGCATGCTATTGGCAGATACCATTGCACAAGTGCCTACCAGTGCGTATACATTACCGATTAACGCAATTACCTCTATTTTTGGAGCTCCAATAGTTATTTGGCTCTTGGTTCGAAAACGAAAAATTCACTTTTAATTTGGAAATGCCCGGCAAACATAGCATCCTAACCGCGACCGACCTCACTATAGGCTATGCGTCTAAAAAGAAGCAACAGGTAATTGCTAACGAGATTACTATTGACCTTAAACAAGGGAAATTAGTCGCTTTACTTGGTAAAAACGGTATAGGTAAATCCACATTACTACGAACGCTCTCGAAAGTACAGCCTAAGCTCGCTGGTGAAATCGTGCTAAATGGAATCGCTTTGGAACAACTTTCCGCGAAAGCGCTATCGCAACAAATAAGTGTAGTACTCACAGAGCGCATTCCAGAAAGCAATTTGACCGTCTATGAACTCATAGCTCTAGGCCGCCAGCCATACACAAACTGGATGGGCACATTGACAGAAAAGGATAAAGAGCAAATTGTCATGGCAATCGCAAATACCAATATCAATGACCTGGTGCATCAGAGATGCGATCAATTAAGTGATGGTCAATTGCAAAAAGTGATGATTGCCAGAGCATTAGCCCAGAATACTGAAATTATTATATTAGATGAACCTACCGCTCATTTAGATATACATCATAAAATAGAGGTATTTAATTTATTGAAAAACCTTGTTGAGAAGTTCGGCAAAACTATTATTATTTCAACACATGAAATCCAATTAGCATTACAATTGGCTAATGAGCTTTGGCTGATGAATGATTTGGAATTTGTATCAGGTAGCACCGAGCAATTAATAGCTGCCGATAGACTTTCTTCGTTATTCGATTCTCAATTCGTTAAATTTGACGTAAAATCAAAGCAATTCATTCGTAGAACCTAGTATTTTTATACTTTTGGTCTTTAATAGACTTTCTAGATGAAAAATTTTGTCATTCTTGCATCCGTAGTTATTTTGTCGGCTTACGGCTCCGTAAATGCACAACTAACCACTGCTTCCAACCCAACTGTAAATTCGAATTCATTAGCAATTACAACTGGTAAAGAAGTAAAAGAAACTGCTAAGGTTGACATGGCTCCTATGTATGCGAACACTATAACAGAAAGTGATCTTAAACTACTGGTATATAAATTGTCGTCTGATGAATTTGAAGGACGAAAAACAGGTGAAAAAGGGCAGAAAATAGCAGCTCGTTACTTGGAAGAAGTCTACAAGGGCCTGGGTATTGCCGCGGCAAGAGAAAATGGTGATTATCAGCAGCGAATCCCTATGGAATATTTCCGGGGACGTTCAAAAGATACAGCTTCCAATGTGGTTGCCTACATTAAGGGATCTGAAAAACCTAATGAGTATATTATTTTATCTGCCCACTATGATCATGTGGGTATGCGAGGAAATAACATTTTCAATGGCGCAGATGATGATGCCTCCGGTACTTCAGCAGTACTGGAAATTGCAGAGGCTTTTAAAAAAGCTGCCGATAATGGCAATGCACCAAAGCGATCGGTGGTATTTTTAAATGTTTCGGGTGAAGAAATTGGCCTATTTGGTTCTAAATATTATACGGAACATCCTATTTTTCCGCTAAGGGAAACCGTAGCCAACCTTAATATAGATATGATTGGAAGAGTTGACCAGCGACATAAGGACAACCCGGAATTTGTATATCTAATTGGCGCTGACAAGATCAGTAAAGAATTACACGAACTTTCGGAAGCGGTCAATAAAAAATATGTAAATCTTGAATTAGATTATACCTATAATGATGAAAATGACCCGAACAGGTTCTACTACCGTTCTGATCATTATAACTTTGCAAAAAATGGAATTCCGATCATCTTTTATTTTAATGGGGTTCATGAAGATTACCACAAACCCACTGATACCGCCGATAAAATTCGTTATGACCTCCTTCAGAAACGAACACAACTTATATTCTATACGGCTTGGGAATTGGCAAACCGCGAAAACCGGATCAAGATCGATAAATAGACCTTGTATGCTATACTAGACATAGAGACGACCGGTGGTAAATACAATGAAGAAGGTATTACCGAAATCGCCATCCATAAATTTGATGGCCACCAGGTGGTTGATACATTTATAAGCCTGATCAATCCCGAACGTCGAATTCAGCCTTTCGTCGTCAACCTAACCGGTATTGACAATACGATGCTTCGAAATGCACCAAAATTTTACGAAGTAGCCAAGCGTATCGTAGAAATTACAAATGATTGCATCGTTGTTGCCCACAATGCAAATTTTGATTATCGGATTTTACGCACTGAATTCCGAAGGTTAGGATTTGATTTTGAACGACAAACGTTATGCACGGTGGAATTGAGTAAAAAACTGATTCCAGGCTTGCCGTCCTACAGCCTTGGTAAATTATGTCGATCATTAGGTATACCCGTTTCTGACAGACATCGCGCCAATGGAGATACCATTGCTACCACAAAACTGTTTCAGTTATTGCTGGATAAAGATTTACAGAAAACCATTCTCAAAAAAATGGTACGAGACATCCCAAGAAATCAACTTGATTCCAAACTGCTGCGAATTTTAGAAGAACTACCCTCAATCACAGGTATTTACTACATGCATAAAGCAGACGGCGAAATTATCTATATCGGCAAAAGTAAGAATATAAAAAAACGCATCAACCAGCATTTCACAAGTGCGACCCACAAGTCTAAAAAGATACAGTTGTTAGTTACAGCTGTTACCTATGAAGCGACTGGCAGTGAATTGGTGGCCTTGCTGAAGGAAAGCGAAGAGATCAAAAAAAACAAGCCTATTTTTAACCGGGCACAGCGCCGGACAATTTTTACCCAGGCATTGTACAGTTTTACGGATGTAAATGGATACCTGAACTTGAAGCTTGATAAAGCAGACGGCAGAAACAATGCTATTACAACATTTTCTAATAAGCAAAGTGGTAAGAGCTTTTTATTTCGCGCAATTGAAAATTATGAGCTGTGTCAGAAATTAACCGGACTTTACCCGACACATAACCATTGTTTTAACTATACCATAGACCAATGCAATGGTGCCTGTGTCAATGATGAAACACCTGAATCGTATAATGCCCGGGTTCAAAAATTAATTGACTACAATAGCTTTAAGAATAAAAGTATGGTCATTATTGATAAAGGAAGGTCTTACGACGAACGCTGCGCCATACTCATAGAAAATGGTATTTTTAAAGGAATTGCCTATTTCAACCTGAATTTTCAGATCAATACTTTAGAAATATTGCAATCGCTCATCACACCCATGCAAAATAATCGCGATGTGCAGCACATTATTAAGGCCTATTTACGGAAAAATCGAAAACCTAAAATCATACACTTTTGACCAAATGAAAAAATTGTTTTTTATTTTGGCAATCACTGCCATTACCTCTACCTATGCTCAAAAAAAGAAAAAACCCTATAAGTTTGGTAGCATTAACCAGCAAGAGTTTAATCTGAATAGGTATGATAGGGATACTACTGCGAACGCATTATTTCTATATGAACGCGGTGAAACAACCTTTCATCAAACCAGAAATGACATCGTAATACGAACGCGGTATTATGCGAAGGTAAAAATATTTAATAAAGAGGGTATTGACCATGCTACGATTGCAATTCCTATATACAGGAATAACGAACGTTCAGAAAAAGTTAAGGACATAGCAGGGATTACCCACAACGGTTTTCAAAGGACCAGTCTTGCTAAAAAAAATATTTATGAGCAAGATATTAATGAGCGTTGGTCTGAAGTAAGATTTACCATGCCAAACATTAAAGACAATAGTATTATCGAATATGAGTATACCTTAGAATCACCATTTAAATTTAATTTTAAGGGTTGGGAGTTTCAATCCGACATTCCCAAATTATACAGCGAATTTTATGCGCTGGTACCCGGTAATTACGTATACAACAGAAGACTTTTAGGTTATTATAAGTTGTTTAAAAATGAGTCGGGTATCAAGAAGAATTGCTTCTCAGTCACCGGTATTGACGGAAGTGCCGATTGTGAAGAACTTACCTATGGAATGAAAGATATACCGGCTTTTATTGAAGAAGATTATATGACCACAAAAAATAATTATCTTTCAAAAATCAAGTTTGAATTATCAGAGTTTAAAGGTTTTGAAGGAAGCAGAAAAAGATTCACAAAATCTTGGAAAGATGTAGATAATGAATTTAAGGGTGAAAAAAGCATAGGTCGGCAATTACGCAAAACTGACTACATAAAAAAACAACTTCCTGTTACGCTACTTCATGGTACGAATGATCTTCAGAAAGCAAAGAATATTTATAAACACATCAAGAATCATTTCACGTGGAATGAAGAAAATAGAGTTTTTAGTAAAGTCTTCGTAAAAAAGGCATTTGAAGCTAAAGTAGGCAACTCCACCGAAATCAATATTTCTCTTATAAATGCACTGAAGGCTGCTGGTTTTGATACGGAATTAATGCTCGTTTCGACACGACGACATGGTTTACCTACAAAAATTCATCCCGTAATGACCGATTTTAATTATGTCATTGCGAAATTAAATTTAAACGGTTCAAGTTATCTATTGGATGCAACAGATAAACAAATGCCTTTTGCAATGCTTCCTTATAAAACATTGAATGCATATGGCAGAGTCATGAATTTTAATAAAGGAAGCTATTGGTATGACATTACGCCAACCGATAAAACTATTAGGCGTACATCTTTTAGTCTGAAACTCAATGACGAAGGTGATTTTACTGGAACGTTGAACACTACAAACGATGGCTACAGAGGTTTGGTCAAACGAAAGGAGTATTTGTCCTCTTCAGAAGACGAGTATCTGGAGCAGATAGAAAAAAAGAATCCAGATATATCCATACTGTCTTACAAAAATCATAATCAGTCTGATTTAGAAAAATCTTTTTCTGAAGTATTTGAAGTTGACATTGAAAGTAGTCTTAAGGGAGAAACACTATTTATCAACCCATTTCTTATAGAACGATTAACTGAAAATCCTTTCAAGTTGAATGAACGGAATTATCCTGTAGATTTCGGTTATTCTTATTTAGATACATTCACATTTCAATTAGAGATTCCAAAAAATTACAGTGTAAAAGCGCTCCCCGGAAATGTTGGTTTCAAGCTCCCCAATAACGGTGGCGTGTATCAATTTATGATTTCACAAAAAGGCAATAAAATTTCTCTTCTGTCAAGAACTAAACTTTCAAGAGCTCATTTTACCCCTCAAGAATATCCCTACTTAAAGGAATTCTTCAACCAAATTATCAAAACTCATAAGAGTTTAATAACTTTAGAAAAAATAAATCCATAAAATTGACAACTAAAAAATCTTCTAACTGGCGCTTCAAGCTTCATGAGATCATTTATGAGGCAGACACACCGGCAGGAAAATTCTTCGATATTGTATTGCTCATAGCAATTCTTGCCAGTATCGTGTTTGTTATGCTGGAAACCGTTGAGGAGTTCGACCGAAAATATCATACTTTTTTGAATATTTCGGAGTGGGTAATCACTATATTATTTACTATTGAATACATCGCCCGACTTATAGCTGTCAAGCGACCTGCTAAATATATTTTTAGCTTTTATGGAATCATTGACCTACTGTCGACCATCCCGAAATACCTGTCTTTTTTCTTTGTATTCAATAAAGTTAGCATCGCGACTTCGGGCCCCCCCAACTTTCGTGGCTTGACGGGCGGTGTGTACAAGGCTCAGGAA
>JASJDL010000056.1 GCA_030065775.1 Flavobacteriaceae bacterium
GCCATTGCCGTAGTATGGGTCATATTTGGTATTAATATGATCGGTACCATTTTGCGCAGAAGAGAACGCCATTTATATGTTGCAATTTGGTTTTATTTGGCCACCTTCGTAACAGTCGCAGTACTGCACATTTTCAATAGCCTGGAGCTACCGGTGAATGCATTGAAAAGTTATTCAGTCTATGCAGGGGTGCAAGATGCACTGGTTCAATGGTGGTACGGTCATAATGCGGTTGCATTTTTCTTAACAACACCTTTTTTAGGATTGATGTATTACTTCATTCCGAAGGCCTCAAATAGGCCTATTTATTCATATCGACTGTCTATCGTACACTTCTGGTCATTAATATTCATTTACATATGGGCAGGGCCGCATCATTTATTATACACTTCATTGCCAGATTGGGCGCAGAATTTAGGTGTTGTATTTTCGGTCATGCTTATTATGCCATCATGGGGTGGTATGATCAATGGTTTATTGACACTTAGAGGAGCGTGGGACAAGGTTCGTACTGATCCCGTTTTAAAATTTATGGTTGTTGCTATTACCGGTTATGGTATGGCGACTTTTGAAGGCCCAATGCTTTCACTCAAAACATTCAACGCTATCGCGCATTTCTCTGATTGGATCATTGCACATGTACATGTTGGTGCCTTAGCATGGAATGGTTTCTTAACCTTTGGTATGATCTATTGGTTAATACCACGAATGTTTAAAACCAAGCTCCATTCTGTTAAATTGGCCAATGCCCATTTCTGGATTGGTACTTTAGGAATTATTTTATATGCCTTGCCAATGTATGTAGCAGGTTTCGTACAAGCTTCAATGTGGAAGCAGTTCAATCCTGATGGAACCCTAGTATATGGTAATTTCCTGGAAACAGTTACACAGATCATGCCGATGTACTGGATGCGCGCCATTGGAGGAACTATGTACATTATAGGAATATTTATCCTTTTATATAATATCGTTAAAACTATAAAGTCTGGAAGCGCTGTTGAAGATGAGAAGGCAGAAGCTCCCGCTTTGGTAAGAATCAAAAAAGGACGTTTAGTTGGTGAATCTTGGCACCATGCTTTAGAAAGAAAACCCGTTCAGTTAACCATTTTCGCAACCGTAGCAATCTTAATTGGTGGTATCGTGCAAATTGTACCAACGATTATGGTTAAATCTAATATTCCTACGATTACAAGTGTTCAACCATATACACCATTAGAACTGGAAGGCCGCGACATTTACATCCGGGAAGGCTGTGTGAGTTGTCACTCGCAGATGATACGTCCATTCAGAAGTGAAGTGGAGCGCTATGGTGAATATTCCAAGGCCGGAGAATTCGTCTATGATCACCCATTCTTATGGGGCTCTAAGCGAACCGGGCCTGATCTGCATCGTTTGGGCGGTAAGTATTCTGATAGCTGGCATTTGAACCATATGAATGATCCTCAGAGCACATCACCTGGTTCCATTATGCCGAACTATCAATGGTTGAGTAAAAATAAACTCGATATTTCTCAAATAGAAAAGAAGATGGAAACTATGGTTTCTTTGGGTGTTCCATATACAGAAAGTGATATTAGTAATGCCCGTGCCAGCATCAAAGAACAAGCTTTGAAAATAGAACAGAATTTATATGAAGACCCTGCCTTTGCAGAGAGTTATGAAGCTTCGAAGAAAGATGCACTGGCAAACGGAGCAGCTTTCACACCAATGAACGAGCGCGAAATAGTAGCCTTAATTGCCTATTTGCAGCGTTTGGGCACTGACATTAAAGTAACAGATACACAAACAGCAGAAAACAAGTAGTTATGTTAAAGTTCGTAAAACATCATATGGAAAGCATCGATGGAGTTGCCATATATCCAATGATTTCACTTGTGATTTTCTTTGCCTTTTTCGCCGCCTTGTTTTGGTGGGTTTTTACGGCTAAAAAAGAGTACATAAAAAAGGTAAGCAATATGCCCCTTGATAACCATAATAATTTAGAATTATGAAAAATAAATCAACCTTAGCCTATTTCAGGGTACTGATTGTTTTTGCAGTTGTTTTTATACTGACAGAATATTTTTATAAAACAGGACCAGAACCGGCGTTTATTTCGAATCCGTCAGTAACATTGTTCCTTGTTCTTGTATTGTTTTCACTTATTGCCTTCGAGGCCATCCAGACTGCTACTGGTAATCTTGGTAAATCAGATGAGCAATTGGAGGCCGAAGCAGATGCAGCTAAAGAAGCAAGGCCAGAAGCATCCGGTCTGAGAGGTCTATTAAAGAGCCTTTGGGGAGCGAAACCAATTGAACAGGAGCAAGATATCTTATTAGATCATGATTATGATGGTATTAAAGAATTAGATAATTCATTACCGCCTTGGTGGTTGTATTCGTTTTATATCTCGATTGTTTTTTCGGTGTTGTATTTAGGATATTATCATATTCTTGGAGGTAAAACCAACGCTGAAAGTTTTGAAGAAGAAATGGAGATCGCACGCCTGCAAGTAGAGCAATATAAACGTGAAAATCCGGTGACTTTTGATGCCAGCACCTTGTCGGCAGCTGACAATCTGGATGCGGGGAAAAAGATATTCGTAACGAATTGCGCAGCTTGCCATATGTTTGACGGTGGGGGAGGAATTGGCCCAAACCTTACAGATGAATATTGGATATTAGGCGGAGGAGCAGAAAACATTTACAATACTATTTCTGAGGGAGGTCGTGACGGCAAGGGGATGATCGCATGGAAAAATAGCCTGAATGCTGAAAAAATGCAGCAGGTAACCAGTTATATATTGAGTTTACAAGGAACTACACCTGAAAAACCCAAAGAAAAAGAAGGAGAACTCTGGAAAGGAGAATGATAATATCATAATGAATGTCCCGAACTTGTTTCAGGATATATCGAGAAGTTTGTAAATAATGGGTGAGCAGACAAAAGAAAGTTTCAGAGATTCAATAGGTACTATAGATGATCAAGGTAAACGGGCCTGGATATTCCCAAAAAAGCCCAGCGGTAAACTTTACAAGTACCGTACCTATGTAAGTTGGTTTTTACTGGCATTTCTGTTCGCTGCACCATTCATTAAAATTAACGGCAACCAGTTTTTGCTGTTTAATGTATTGGAACGGAGGTTTAATATTTTTGGATTTCCATTCTGGCCACAAGATTTTCACCTTTTTGTGATCTCAATGATCATTGGTGTGGTGTTTATTACTTTGTTTACCGTGGTCTATGGACGTGTGTTTTGTGGTTGGATATGCCCACAGACCATCTTTTTAGAAATGTTGTTTCGAAAAATAGAGTATGCCATTGATGGTGATAGAGGAGCGCAGATACGATTAAAAAAACAGGCATGGAATGCTGAAAAAATAAGAAAACGTTCTTTGAAACACGCAATTTTTTTCGTCATTTCATTTTTAATTGCTAATGTATTTCTGGCTTATTTAATTAGTAGTGACAAGCTTTTTGAAATCGTAACAGATAATCCCTTAAATCACCTTACGGGATTGACCTCTATATTAATTTTTACCTTGGTATTCTACTTTGTGTTTGCGTGGTTCAGAGAACAGGTTTGTATAATCGCTTGCCCATATGGACGGTTGCAAAGTGTACTGCTTGACAACCAATCAATCGTGGTTGCCTATGATTACGTACGGGGTGAAAAAGAAACGGGACGAGCTAAGTTTAAGAAGTACGAAGATCGGGTTGCTTTCGGGAAGGGTGATTGCATAGACTGCCATCAGTGTGTGGATGTGTGTCCTACCGGAATTGATATACGCAATGGAACGCAACTGGAATGTGTAAACTGTACCGCCTGCATTGATGTTTGTGATTTTATGATGGAAAAAGTAAATCTTCCAACAGGATTGATTCGATTTGCATCAGAAGACAATATTTCCAAAGGTGAGCAACCCAAATTCACATTACGAATGAAAGGATATACGGCAGTACTAACTATTTTAATTGGAGTGCTTGTTGGGATGTTATTTCTTAGAAATGCGGTAGAAGCGACGATTTTACGATTACCCGGCCAATTGTATACTATGAAAGAAAATAATGTGATAAGCAATGTGTATACATATAAATTAATCAATAAGACAACAGATGAAATTATGGGAGTAGATTTAAAATTGATCTCACATGACGGGCTGATCAAGGTGGTAGGGGTGAAAAACTTATCTGTCCCCAAACAGGACTTATCTGAGGGCACCCTATTTATAGAAATACCAAAATCAGCGTTAAAAAGTAGTAAAGAAAAAATTAAAATTGGGGTGTATTCTGATAATGAATTAATTGAGACAACCACTACCAATTTTTTAGGACCAAAGAACTATTGACATAAAAATAATACGATCATGAAAATTAATTGGGGCAACGGAATCTTAATAGCATTTATCCTGTTTATAGGATTTATTCTCTTTTTTGTTATCAAAGTGACAACCGATAAAACATATGATTATAATCTTGTTTCTGAAGAGTATTATCAAGATGAACTCAAATATCAAGATGAGATCGATAAATATTCCAATGCAAAGGAAGCAGGTATAGCATTAAAATTTGAAAAAACACCAGAAGGTATTGAAATTAGTTTCCCAGATAAGTATCAAACAGAGAATATAAAGGGAAATGTGTCCCTTTATCGGCCGTCTAACCAGAGATTAGATACAGACATCCCATTTGTCTTATCTAATACAACTTCATTACTCATACCTGATAATAAGTTGGTTAGCGGTCGTTGGGACATTAAAGTAAGCTGGCGTGAAAATAAAGAAGAATATCTCTATAAAAAAGAATTTACTTATTAATTAAACATTATTATGAGACCTCGGATCGAAGTAATCTGCTGGAACAGATTATCACAGCGGTCAGCTCTTAATGATAAATAAGATACTATGTTACTATCAGCTATCGTACTTGGTTTGTTAAGCAGTTTTCACTGTATAGGCATGTGTGGCCCAATAGCCTTTGTATTACCGGTAGATAGGGTCAATAAAAGTAGGGGTGCTTATCAAACTGCATTATATCATGTTGGCCGGTTGTTAGCGTACAGCAGCATTGGCGCTCTATTTGGCCTACTAGGTCGGGGCTTGTATTTATCTGGATTTCAGCAACGATTGTCTATTTTATTGGGTGTTGCGATGATTACTTTGGTGCTAATACCAGCTCGTATTTTTAATAAATACAACCTCTCGAGACCAGTATACAGTTTCATAAATAAGGTAAAATCGAAGCTAGGTTTATATTTGAAGAAAACATCGAATACGGCGCTATTCTCCATAGGTTTTTTTAATGGATTTTTACCCTGTGGCATGGTATATTTTGCTTTAGTGGGAGCTGTAGCGACTTCAGAGGTTCATCTAGGAGCCTTCTACATGTTCTTATTTGGCGTGGGGACCATACCAGTTATGAGCTTCGCCATATATTCAAAGAATATCTTCTCGGTAGATCTGCGTAAAAGAATTACGAAAGCCATACCTGTTTTTGTGGTAATTTTAGGCCTGTTGTTTATTCTTAGAGGTATGGGATTGGGTATACCTTACGTGTCACCAAAAGATATAAAATTGCAAGTACACAATACGCCCATAGAATGCGTAGATTAGCACTAAATAGTTTTAAATAATAAATATATATGAAAATAGTTGATGCTCAAAAAGCTGTTTCAAACATAAAATCAGGAGATAGAATATTCTTTCAGGGCGCGGCCATGACTCCAAACGTACTAATAAATGCTTTATGCGAGCGATATAATGAACTGTCAAATGTTGATATCATTCAAATGCATACTGAAGGTGCCGCTAACTATACACAAGAGCCGTACAATGAAACATTTAGTGTAACCAGTTGTTTTGTGGGTTCTAACGTGAGAAAGTTGGTAAATACACCTCAAGGCGATTATGTACCTATTTTTTTAAGTGAGATCTATAGATTATTTGATGAGGGTATTTATCCCTTGGATGTTGCTTTTATTCATGTATCAACTCCTGATAGACATGGTTACTGCTCATTAGGAACATCAGTTGACGTCACCTTACCCGCATTACGTGCTGCTAAATTAGTGATTGCACAGATAAACCCTCAAGTTCCCAGAACGCATGGTGACGGAATCATACATATTGATAATATTGATTTTGCAGTTCAGGTAGATATGCCGATACATCGTACTGAACCTGGTGAATTATCAGCCGAAGAATTAAAAATAGGTAAGCATGTAGCTGGATTGGTAGAAGATGGAGCTACTTTGCAAATGGGTATTGGTAATATACCCAATGCAGTTTTGAGCAACCTTACAAATCATAGAAGACTTGGGATTCATACTGAAATGTTCTCAGATGGGGTACTTCCTTTAGTTGAAAGTGGTGTTATAACGGGTGAAGACAAGAAATTAAAAACCGGTAAACTGGTCACCTGTTTTGCTGTGGGTTCACAAAAATTATATGATTTCGTCGACGATAATCCTATTGTACATTTTAAAGAAGCTGCCTATACAAATGAGACTTCACTCATAAAAATGAACCCTAAAGTCACCGCTATTAATAGCGCTATTGAGATTGATTTTACAGGGCAGGTATGCGCTGACTCCATTGGACCATTTCAATATTCGGGCGTGGGTGGCCAAATGGATTTTATCAGAGCTGCTGCACTATCTAAGGGTGGCAAACCAATTATCGCAATGCCATCGATTACCGCAAAAGGAGTCTCAAAAATCACCCCGTATTTAAAGCAGGGCGCTGGGGTTACTACCACAAGGGCGCATGTGCATTACGTAGTAACAGAAAATGGTGTCGTAAATCTATTTGGTAAAAGTCTGCAACAACGCGCTAAAGAATTAATAGCTATTGCGCACCCCGATTTTCAGGAAGAGTTAGAAAAGGCAGCTTATATACGCTTTAATGGTCGGACCTAATCACTTTTAATTCATAAAGTAGTCTATGAATACCACCATAAAAGAAATCATAAAACAACTCAACTTGCAACCACACCCGGAAGGAGGGTATTTTAAAGAAACATATAGAAGTGAAGGTGAAATTACCATTGACAATTTGGAAACAAGTTACAGCGGCAAAAGAAATTATTCAACATGCATTTACTTTTTATTGACCTCAAATAGTTTTTCTGCTTTTCACCGCATCCATCAAGATGAGGTCTGGCATTTTTATAAGGGATCACCCATTTTACTACATTTGATCTCAAAAAAAGGAGACTATTCCAATATCACTATTGGTGCAGATTTAACCAGTAATCAAGTACCTCAATTTGTGGTGCCTGGTGGATTTTGGTTTGCTGCTGAAGTAATGGACACCGATAGTTTTTCATTAGTTGGCTGCACCGTAGCTCCTGGTTTTCATTTTGACGATTTCGAACTCCTCGAAAGAGATGAATTGATTTCAAAATATCCTCAACATCAAGAAATCATTACTAAGTTGACACGCAGTTAATTATTTGTGTGAGCAGATTAAGGCTTGAAATGAGATTCGGATAAGTCATTCATAGATTTGGAAAAGTATAACTGCTAAAACTGACGCATCTTTGTACTGTAATTTAAAAACAATAGAATCATGAGTCAGAAAACAGCAATTATCACAGGTGGAAGTAGAGGTTTAGGCCGCGATATGGCAGTAAATCTAGCAAAAGATGGAGTAAATATTATCTTTTCGTATCACAGAAATGAAGCGAAAGCTAATGAAGTCATTTCAGAAGTAGTGGCTATGGGTCAAAAAGTAGTAGCCTTTCAATTCGATGCCAATGACTTTAAAAGCGGACAGGCATTTCTAAAGAAAGCTACCGAGTACCTGCAACAAGAAAATGGTAATCCTAATTTTGATTTCTTAATCAATAATGCGGGCACCGGCACTTACAATATGGTGGCCGATACCTCCGAAGAGCAATTCGATGAGATGATGAACGTGCACTTAAAAAGCGTATACTTTTTGACACAGGCAGCACTCCCATATATAAACGACGGCGGTCGGATTGTAAACATATCAAGTGGTTTGGCCCGTTTTAGCTTACCGGGTATGTCAGCCTATGCCATTATGAAAGGTGCCATCGAAGTGTTTACCCGTTTCTTGGCGAAGGAGTTAGGTAGCAGAAATATTGCTGTAAACACTATTGCCCCAGGAGCCATCGCCACAGATTTCGCAGGTGGAAGCAATAAACAAGAAGACAAACAAGCTATTATTTCAAGTATTACGGCACTTGGGCGCGTTGGTGAGGCAGAGGATATAGGCGGTACCGTAGCCTTTCTATGCTCAGACCGGGCTGGTTGGATCAATGGACAACGCATTGAAGTATCAGGAGGAATGTTAGTTTAATAGCAGATTAGGGCCCTATGGGTCCTTTTTACTAAATTTATTGCAATGAAAGCGTTACAGCATTTTAAAAAAGTAAGCGATTACCATAAGATTGCAAATCTTGCGGCACCCGAACACCCACTCATAAGCCTTGTGGACTACACACAAGTACATTATCCCCCTGATATAAATGAGTTACGATGGATGCAGGATTATTATACGATTGGATTGAAACGCAATGTGGCCTATAAGTTTTTCTACGGCCAACAGGAATATGATTTTGACGAAGGTCTCATGACCTTCGTGGCTCCCAAACAGGTAATGAGCTTAGGAAATAATCCAAATATAAAAGCCAGTAAACCATCAGGTTATTTATTATTGGTACATCCTGATTTCCTATGGAATACCCCGTTGGCAAAACAAATAAAGGAATACGAATTCTTTGGATATTCAGTAAATGAAGCACTTTTTCTTTCCGAAAAAGAAGAGCTAATGATGCTAGGTATACTTAAGAATATTCAACGGGAATACCAGTCAAATATTGATAAGTTTAGTCAGAAAATAATTATTTCACAACTGGAGCTGCTGCTCAACTATGCAGAACGCTTTTATGAGCGGCAATTCATCACACGGAAGATTTCTAACCACCAAATCCTATCGCAATTGGAATCCACGCTTACCAATTATTTTGCGGAGGATGGCTTGATAGAGCAGGGCTTACCAACTGTACAATCGGTGGCAGATTCTTTGAATCTCTCAGCTAATTATTTAAGCAGCATGCTGAAATCACTTACAGGGCAAAGTACGCAGCAACATATCCATAATAAGTTGATTGAAAAGGCAAAAGAACTACTTTCTACCACTTCATATTCCATAAGTGAGATTGCATATCATCTGGGGTTTGAACGTCCGGCATCCTTCACAAAATTGTTCAAGAATAAAACAGAAATGTCGCCTTTAGAATTTCGAAAGACATTTAATTGATTCTAATTATTACTATCAGAGTAGTGATTAGAATTTATTTTTCACCCCTGACATCATCTGTCAAATCCTCAAATACATTTGCACTAGTATGAACTATAAAATTATAACAATATGAAAAACGCAGTGAATTGGTTTGAGATTCCGGTAAGCAATTACGAAAGGGCTAAAAAATTTTACAACACTATTTTAGATGTTGAAATTGCAGATTATCACATGCCTGAAAAGCATATGAAGTATGGTATTTTTCCATATGACATGCAGTCAAAAGGCGTAGGAGGTGCTATAGTGGAATTTGCTGAAATGAATCCTTCAACAGATGGTTCTACTGTTTATCTAAATGGCGGTGATGATTTAAACGTGGCCCTAAATAAAGTAGAGGCTGCAGGAGGCAAAGTATTTATGCCAAAAACAGACATTGACGAGAATGGATTTATTGCCCAGTTTATCGATACAGAAGGCAATAGAGTGGCATTACATTCTATGGGTTAATTTTAAAAGCGAATCCTAAAAAGGGTTCGCTATCTTTGTTTTATGTCACAACTGTCCCGGCTCATATCATTACTAACGCTCTTAAAATCGAAACGCTTATTAACAGCTAGTGAATTAGCGTCTAAGTATGAGGTAAGTGTTCGCACAGTTTATAGAGACATTCGTAAACTGGAAGAAGCAGGTATTCCGGTGTATTCAATTGAAGGTAAAGGCTATAGCTTAGTGGATAATTATACGGTAGCACCGGTTCAATTCACAGAAAAACAGGCCAATGCCTTAATTACAGCTCAACATATAGTAAACCAGTCGAAAGATGCTTCTTTTATTAAGGATTTTAATGAAGCATTAACTAAGATTAAATCGGTTTTTCGCACCTCTGTTCAGGAAAAAAGTGAGTTATTGAATGAAAAACTGTTTGTTTTTAATTGGGAGTATGAAGAGATTTCCAGTGATGCCTTATCGGAGATTCAATTGGCCATTACAAATTTTAACTACATAGAAATCAATTATCAAAAAGCAACTGAAGCACCGCTTACTTTTCGTATAATAGAACCTTGTGCCATGTATTCTACGAATAATAAATGGATATTGATTGCCTATTGCCATTTGCGTGAAGATATGCGCGCTTTTAGAATCGACAGGATTCAACACTTTAAGATTCTGCCTTCAACTTTTGAAGACAGAAAGTTTAGTATTCAAGATTATTTTGCGGCATATACCGGCTAAAATAACTTATACTGACCCATATAGCTTATTCGATTTTATGAAGGTACCACCAAAAACGGAATGTCTGTTTCCTTCACAATCTTTGAAACCACGGGTTTGAAGAATAAGTTTTCCAGAAATGAATGCTTATTATTCACCATTGCCAATAGATCGGTAGGATGCGTTCGTTCAAATTCGAAAATGGCTTCATCGATAGCTTTATCTTCTACTGTCTCAAAACTTGTAGGTAATTTGGCTAAATAGGCGTCTAATTTTTCTTTACACGCCCGCTGATTCGTATCCAAACCTCTAAAAATTCTGTGTAAAACAGTAATGGAACTGCCTGATCGTTCAGCAAGGTCTGACATTAAGCTTAAATGTTTATCGCTAAAGTCTACATACAGGTCTGTTGGAAATAAGATATTTTTAGGCTCATTAAGTTCATAATCTTCCGGTACTACGATTACAGGGCATATTCTCTTATTAATGACCTGAAGTGTATGTGAACCAAAGATTGTACTTTGTCCTTTAGAAGCACCTTTGGCACCCATGACAACCAAATCGACCCCTTCATTTTCTACCAATTCCTTGATGATTTGTGGTAAGCTTCCCATTTTAGAAATAACTTCAAACTCTTGACGCTTTAAAGGGCCTTTTTGCAACTCTTCTTTTAACTTTTGCAGTTCTTCTTCAGAATTGCGCTGAAGCATTTTGTAGAGATCTGCATTGGTTGATAAGGTCTTGTCAAAAAAATCTAAAGGTGGTTGCATTTCAAACGTATTCAAGATATAGAAATAGCTGTCTATACCTTTAAAAAGTTCAATTGCATACTGTAATGCGTGATTCGCATTTTCAGAAAAATCGGTGGGTACTACAATTTTTTTCATACTGCTTTTAGAAACATGTTACTTATTATGAGTATAAAATTATTGCATTAATAGGTTGTATGTAATGATTTTGGTCATTATTTCAAGCATTGGAAGGCTCTTTATGAAAATAAAATTGATGTTTATAAATAGTTGATAATCTGACAAATATCATTGCATGTATGGTAGTGAGATATGATATTTAGCACTCATTTTAATTTAATAGTATGTCAACGAATAAAGAAGATAAAAGCGGATTAGCTATTGGAGGTATGACCATGGTAGGTGTAGGTGTAGGGCTCATTTTCGTGCGTTCGAATCCCATTTTAATGGCGGCCTGTATCATTATTGGTATTGGCCTGGGCTTGGTAATCGCCTCACTAATTTCAAGCAAACAAGAAAAAGCTTAAGAAATAGTTCTATGGAGTCTTCAATTGACGCAAATAATGACGCCAAGCAGGTTTTTAAAAAATGTGGAACCTGTTCCAGAACTTTCGCACATATTCTGAATAGAGAATTTGGCCATATAAAGGAGCCTGAGGAAGCAGCATTAAATCCGCTTGCCGGTGGCATTATGAACGAGGGTCGTCAATGTGGAATGCTCTGGGGTGCTGCGCTGGCGATAGGTGCAGAGGCCTACCGTAGGTATAAAGATACAAATGTAGCCATCGAAGCGGCGGTTACAGCGACTCAAAATGTCATTTCTTCTTTCGTCAAAAGATCAGGAACAACAAATTGTAGTGAGATCATAGGCTTTAATTTGAAGAGTTTTCTCGGTATGACAGCCTTTATGCTTAAAGTTTCCTTACAAGGGATGAATAAAAGCCATTGCTTTAACCTTGCCGAAGCATGGGCTCCGGAGGCCATAGAAGCGGCCTCTAAAGGATTGGCTCTAGGAGAAGATAAGCCATCAGAAGAATATTTGAATTGTACCGCCGATGTTGTGAAAAGAATGGGTGGCACCAAGGAAGAACAGATAATGGTCGCGGGCTTTGCTGGAGGATTAGGCCTTACCGGGAATGGCTGCGGCGCATTAAGCGCCGCCATTTGGAAGAAAATGGTGGATTGGTGCAAAGAAAATCCGGGTAAAAACCCTCCCTTTTTCAATAATAAAGATGCTAAGAAAATTTTAAGAGCATTTAATAACGAGACCAATGGCCAATTAGAATGCCATAAGATATGTGGTCGACAGTTTAGTAATGTAAAAGCGCATAGTGATTATATTCAAAACGGTGGCTGCAGAGAATTGATTGAAATACTTGCCCGCACTTGACCACCAGTAGTGAATTGAAACAAAAATGATATGATATGAGAAAAGCAATTCTAACAAGCTTACTAGCTATTACAACGATCTTTTGTTTAACAGCACAGAATCAAATAGACAATTCAAAACCAAAATTTGAAATCAAAGTGATTACAAGCGTTGAATCTATTGTTCCGCTTGGACTAGGACGTTCGCGTATTATATCGTCGAATGCAGAGCGTGATTACAAAGAATTCTCTTCCGAGCAAACGTCCGATGATAATACCAGAAATAAATCGAAGCGAAAAAATATTCGTGTTAAAGACTTTGAGGAAATTAAACTATTGAACTTCTATAACGTAGGAGGTATTCGTTTTCAAAACATTGCAGCCAATGACGCTGTAATTTCATCAAAATTAACGGGTATGTTAGCCGATGGTTGGGATTTAATCTTTGTTACCAGTGCCGTAGAAAGTGATGCAGGGGAAACTGATGAACAAGGTATATTTATAACGCGTTATATTTTTAAGCGGCAATTGCAATAACTATCAAAGGAAAAAGCATAACGTTATCAGTTTTTACTTTTGTCCAAAAAAAACCTGATCACGTCAGCTGTTGATACAATACCAACGACTTTTTTAGATTCAACTATTGGAATAGCGTGAATAAGTCCTTTTGCCAATTCACGTGCGACTTGCTCAACCTTGGCGTTTGACGTCATTGAATAGGGGTTTGGAGTCATAATATCTTCTACAGTGAGCTCATGATAAACTGTATTTGTATCGTCTAGGCCAGCACCCTTAATGGCATATAGAAAATCAATTAAACTAACCATACCGACTAATTCATCATTGTTTGTCACCGGTATGTGATGATGAAATTTTTCCTTTTCATAAATACGTTTTATATCAATGATCTTTTGCTCAGGCGAGGCGCAAACTACGTTGGTAGTCATTATTGAGGTTACTGGTATGGATTTCATAAGTTAAATTTTAATAAACGTGGTATTTGTAATCAAAGGTAGTCATGGTTTTACTAATGGTATATGATTTAAATCATTTTAAAGTGAATGGTAAGCCGCTATATTTACTCTTAGGCCCATATCAACAACTAGCTTATGAAAACAAAAACTTTATTGGAATTAATCACATTATCATCAAGTATTTATCATTTGGCCAAGGATACACATTTGATTGAAAAAATACATGAGTTATCAGCAAAGGGTAAAGAAAGTATTAATAAAGTAGGTTCAGAAACTTTGTTAGATGACGAAGGTAATGAATTAGAACTCGTTGATAAGTTTATTCAAAAGACGAGCCAGGCAAAAGAAGAACTCGAACAACGAATTGAAGAACTGGTGGCCCAGTTTTACAAGAAAATAAATGTGGCTCACACAGATGAAATAAAGGCATTGCACTATAAACTTGAAAAGGCAGACATGGCAATTGCCTTATTGGAAGCAAGGTTAAACAAATTAGAGGCATGATTGTATGAATCTAGCGCTGTTAATAGGTCGAAAATATAAATCTGTAACGCGTTATAACCAGATTTTAAGGGTTCTGGTTAAGTATGGATTTGAAGACCTTGTCTATTATCTTGAGGAGCATAATCGATATACATTTCTCAGAAAACTTATACCAAGAACCTCGCGAAAACATGCCTTAATGTATAATAAATGGCAGAAAATGAGAATGGTATGTGAGGAGCTTGGCCCTACATTTGTAAAATTCGGTCAGATACTAAGCAATAGACCAGATTTAATCCCTCTTGATCTCACTTTGGAACTCGAAAAACTTCAAGATAACGTTCCTCCAATGTCTGAAAAAGAGGCAAGAGATGTAGTAGAGTCTGAATTAAATGACTCTGTACAAAACCTGTTTGCATGGTTTGAACCTAAATCATTTGCTTCGGCGTCTATGGCGCAGGTCCATAAAGTAATATTACATTCTGGAAAAAGGGTTGCTTTAAAAATACAGCGCCCCGGTATTAAAGAAATAATAGCAGAAGACATTAAGGTTATGTATGCGATTGCCGAAATATTGGTCAAACGTATTCCATCTATAAAAAGCTTTGACCCAGTGGGGTTGGTACAAAATTTCGAAGATGCCATATTAAAAGAACTCGATTTTGTCAATGAATCAATTAACGTACAGCGATTCTATAATAATATCATGCAAGATGAAAGCAAAACTCATTTTGCTAAAGCCCCAAAAGTATATCAGAAGTTCACTACCGGAAAAATTCTTGCCTTAGAGTTCATGTCAGGGATCAAAATAGATAGAATTAAAAAACTCGAACAAAAAGGATTCGATACTAAGATCATTGCAGAACGTCTTGCCAAAAGTTATTTCAGACAGATATTCAGATATGGTTTCTTTCATGCAGATCCACATCCAGGAAATTTACTGGTCTTACCAAATGGACATATATGCTACTTAGATTTCGGAATGATGGGCAGTATTCTTCCAAGGGATATTGAAATTTTTGGTAAACTATTTTTAGCGATCACAAAAAAAGATGTGAATAAGATTATAAAAGCATTGAGAAGATTATCAAATGATGCGCCTGTTAGCAATATGAGAGCTTTAGAATTTGATATTAATGAGTTCGTTGAAAAGCATTATGTACGATCTATTCATAAAAATGAAATGAGCACAATTCTCCTGGAGCTTAAAGATATTATCGTGAAGCATGGATTAAAAGTTCCTACACATTTTTATTTATTCGCAAGGTCTTTGGTAACTGTTGAAGGGGTAATTGAAAGATTGGACCCTGATTTTGATCAGGTCGCTATAGTTAGGCCGCACTTATTAGCTTCAGTAGCAAAGAGCTTTAATGCAATTAAGATGGGAGAGAAGACCATCAATTCTATTTATGAGCTTGGAAATTATATGGAAGAATTCCCGAGAGACCTTAAAAATGCCATCAGAAAAATTAATGACGGAGAAGTAAAAGTCGACCTAACCCATAAAGGGATAGATCCTATGGTTCATACTGCTCAGCGCGTTACCAAGCAACTCATAACGGCTTTCATAATGGCCGCACTAATTATTGGTGCCTCACTTTTTATTATTAATGGTGTAAAACCCCTTTGGTGGAACTTCTCGGCGATTGGTATTGTCTGTATATTCATTACAATTATACTTGCCTTTGGACTTCTTAGAAATTTGAGTAAAGGAGATTACGATGTTTAATAGCGCGGAACTTCAAAATAAAAAGCGCAGATCATTATGCTACGCTTTCTTAAGTACTAATATGGTAATCACCTTAACTAAGGTTTAGAAAATGCTTTTTTTAGGTGATCAAAGGCCTCAGAGACTTCATCTTGAAAATGCTCCCATCTCGTCTCTTCTTTTTTGGCATATTTACTTTTTAATCGATTTATATATTCGTCGAATTCTTTTTTCTCCTTTTCAAAAGATACTTTGGCCTGTTCTTTGCCTTTCTCAAATTTTTGCTCTAATAGTTGAAGTTGTACTTTAAATTCTTCTATTTTGATGAGTGCAAAGGCATAAATACGATTAAATCTTTTATTAGTTTTAATTTTTACCTCTAATTCGTGTAATTTTAATAGTAATTCTCTTTTTTGTTCTCTAAAGGCGTCAGTAGTTTCTGCTTTACCTAAAGCCAGTTGTACTCGAAGATCATCGAACATAGCATGAATTTCGTCGGCTTTTTCTTGACTATCTTTGATCTTAGATTTGCTTTCATGTATAAATAGATTAAATTTCTTTTTAACATCTTCAAACTTCTCCTTTGCTTCAGCTTTACCTAAAGCCGCCTGAACTTGTAATTCTTCTATTTCAGTAGCTGATTGCCTCAGGGCGCCTACAATTTTGTCAATAAGTTTTGTATTTTCAGTGGTTTCCATCTTATTCGGATTTTGATTACCGCCAAATATCTTCACTATATCATACAATCGCAATGACAATTATCATCTAAAGGAAATTTCTCTAAATAAGTTTCGTATAGTTTTGAAAAGGATAGACTCTTGGACCTGCTAAAAATCCTTCTTTTTAGATTTTCTTATAATGCTCCACACGGGAAGAAACACCCACAATAGGAGTACTGAAAAGGACGCGAGCATACCAAAGTTCGTCCCGAAGAATTTCTGGAATACTGCACCGGTATACCCCAATAGGGCAGAGATATCTAATTTGAGTAGAATCAGTATCCTTGAAAGATCAATAGGATTAAACATTGTTGCCCCAAGAGAAAATTTATCCAAAGGATATTCTTGCAACAACACTAATGAAATTAAAAATAATCCGTCATAGATAACAGCTAAAAACAACCAAAGCAAAATGGCATAACCAAAACCTTTTATTTTATTGGTATTTGAGAGTGCGATATTAAAAGCCAAAGCAACAAAAATAAAAGTGAGAAAAGCGCCTACTAACAATAAGGATAAAAAGTTGAAAATGGCAGATGATTGCAAGATTCCATAAGCTAAAAAAGGAATCCCTAAGCCGATGATTAGACTTAATGAAAGTGATAACGATACACCAATGTATTGCCCTAGGAATATCGTGGTTCTTTTTAAAGGCTGCGCCAAGAGCAGTTCTGTAAATTCTTTGGAATTATAGTAATACATGACACCAAATATGG
>JASJDL010000057.1 GCA_030065775.1 Flavobacteriaceae bacterium
GGCTCTCAAGAACTGCAAAGTTATTTACAGCAAAAACCCAATCAGCGTATTTTAGGAACGCCTTTTTCACTACTGATTTACAACCTGGGAAACCCAGATACTTTGTCAGTGCAATGGCCTGATAGCAAGCCCGTTTTTAAGAATTGGTTTTCTAAAAAATTTTCTGAAAAACAGTTAAATGCTTTACAGAGAACTTCAAAAGGGTTTAACAAATGGCTTTTGAAAAGTGGCAATGCTCCAGTGATTTCCGATCCTGCCAAAATCAAAAAATCGGTATCTGCTTTAGAGCGTTATTATTTTAATAATGGTTTTTGGGATGCTACTGCTTCTTTCAAAGAATTTCAAAAGGAAAACAAAAAAACTTCCATAGAATATTCAGTAATAACCGGCGATCCTTATTTTTTGGATAGCATTTCCACCAATATAGCATCCCCTGTTTTAGATTCGGTCTATCAATTGAACAAGGATAAATCTTTTCTCACTAAAGGCGAACAGTACCGCTATGAAAATTTTGAGAATGAAGAAGATCGCCTGGTCAACCTATTTCGAAACTCGGGGGTTTATCACTTTGGAAAAAATATAATGGGTTTTGATATTGATACTACTTACAATAAAGAACACAAACAAAATGTTGAATTAACTATTCCTGACAGGCTTTTACAACAAGGTGATAGTATCTACAGAGAGCCTTATAAAATCCAGAAGATCAAAGAGGTGAATGTGTATACCGATTTTTCTTTTAATACCAAAGATCAACCTATTAGAGATTCTGCTTCTTATAACAAGATTAACTTCTATTCAATTGATAAGTTAAAATACAATCCGAGATATTTGGCGAATTCAATAATTATTGAACCGGGTGGTGTTTACAAAGATTCTGAACGCGACCTTACCCGAAGATACTTGCGTGATTTACAAAATTTCAGACCTTCGGTAGACATAAAATACGAAGAGAATAGTGATGAAACTTTAACAGCTAACGTGTTCCTTACTCCTTTAAAAAAATATTCATTGGGTTGGGATACCGAGTTCACCACTTCTAATATTAAACCCTTTGGTATTTTAGGTAAGTTATCATTTTTAAATCGCAATGTCTTTAGGGGTGCCGAAATTTTTGAATTGTCGTTTCAAGGCTCTTTTTTGAATACGGCCATTGGGGCTGATGGCAATAATGAATCCTTTTTTAATGCTCTTGAAATAGGTTCTAGTGCTTCTTTAAAAATCCCTCGCATTTTGTTTCCCTTCAATACAAGTAAGATCATTCCGAAAAGAATGACGCCAAAAACAAATATAAGCCTAAGTTTAGGTTTTCAGGAAAATATTGGGTTAGACCGGCAAAATATCACCGGTGGTATAGACTACACCTGGCAAAGCTCTAAAACCACAAGTCATAAATTTGAGTTATTAAATGTGCAATACATTAATAACAGGAATGAAGAAAATTACTTTAATGTTTATCGCTCTGAGTTGAGTAAATTAAATCAAGTTGCATTTGATAACCCTCCAAACAATGAGCTGAATACAATTCCTCCCGATCCAGTACTTGAATTGGGAGATGAAATCGATGTTCAAGAAGCTTCCACATATATTAATTATGTACTATTTTCTGGTCAAGGTTTTGAAAATAGTCAACCGGAAGAGTTCGCCTTTGTGCAGAACATTGAGCAGCAACGGGAAATATTAATTGAAGACGTGTTGGTACCCGTTATCTCATATGGAATCACTTATAATAACCGCGAAAGTTTCAGAGACAATAGTTTTTCCACTTTTTCAGGTAGATTGATCTCATCAGGTACCATAACCGCTGCTTTTATCAATAAGACCAATGAAAATGACAGAAAAGTTCTGTTTGGCCTTCCAGTTGCTCAATACCTAAAAACGGAGTTAGAGCATAAAAAATACTGGTCTTTTAATCAAAATAGTACGCTGGTATTAAGAAATTTTATTGGGGTGGCTATTCCTTTTGGAAATTCTGATGCCATTCCCTTCAGTAGAAGTTACCGAGCCGGCGGTTCTAATGATATTCGTGCATGGCGTACCTTTGATTTAGGTCCGGGTTCAGAGTTAAGCACGCTTGAATTTAATGTCGGAAATCTAAAATTTACCTCAAATTTAGAATACAGGTTCAAACTAATTAATAGTTTAAATGCAGCACTTTTTGTAGACGCAGGAAATATATGGGATATCTCAGATTCTCCCGTCTCTTCTTCAGAAGCTAAATTCACCGGTTTCAATTCTATAAAAGATATCGCTATCGGATCAGGTTTTGGTGCCAGATATGATTTCAGTTTTTTGATCTTTCGCTTCGACATCGGTTTTAAAACTTATGAACCTTATCTTCAAAGCTCGACCAAATGGTTCAAAAATTACAATTTTAACAAAGCTATTTACAACATAGGAATCAATTATCCTTTTTAGTGTTTTTTCTCTATCGATTTCGTTGTTTACTGGCAACAGTAATTAAAAAATAACTACTTTTATAGTCTTTAATTACGCAACCCTAAAACTGAAAAAATGAGTCATCAGATCAAACCAGGAGTCGCCACTGGTAAAGAAGTTCAAGAAATATTTAAACTAGCTAAAGAAAAGGCATTCGCCCTACCCGCGGTAAATGTTGTTGGGTCGAATAGTATTAATGCTGTTTTGGAAACAGCGGCAGAATTAAATTCACCTGTTATCATTCAATTTTCGAATGGTGGCGCCCAATTCAATGCAGGCAAAGGGCTTTCTAATGAAGGCCAAAAGGCAGCGATCGCCGGTGCTATTGCGGGAGCCAGACATGTTCACTTAATGGCTGAATCGTATGGAGTTCCTGTGATCTTGCATACAGATCATTGTGCCAAAAAATTATTACCGTGGATCGATGGTTTGTTGGATGCAAGTGAAGAACATTTTAAAGAAACAGGTAAGCCTCTTTATAGTTCTCATATGATTGATCTTTCTGAAGAACCTCTAGAAGAAAACATAGAAATCTGTAAACAGTACCTTGAGCGTATGAGTAAAATGGGTATGACCTTAGAAATAGAATTAGGTATTACAGGTGGTGAAGAAGATGGTGTAGATAATACTGATGTTGATGATTCTAAACTTTATACGCAACCGGAAGAAGTGGCATATGCCTATGAAGAATTAAGTAAGGTAAGTGACCAATTTACAGTTGCGGCAGCTTTTGGAAATGTGCATGGTGTCTATAAGCCCGGTAATGTAAAATTAACTCCAAAGATTCTTAAAAATTCGCAGGAATTTGTTTCCGAAAAGTATGGATTGGGCCATAATCACATTGATTTTGTTTTCCATGGCGGATCGGGGTCTACACTGGAAGAAATCCGCGAAGCCATTGGGTATGGTGTTATTAAGATGAATATTGATACCGACCTCCAATATGCTTTTATGACCGGAATCAGAGATTATATGGCAGGTAAAACTGATTATTTACAAAGTCAGATCGGTAACCCTGAAGGGGATGATAGTCCGAATAAAAAACATTACGACCCCAGAAAGTGGTTGCGTGAAGGTGAGATTACCTTTAAAGAGCGTCTGAAAAAGGCTTTTGAAGACCTAAATAATGTCAATACTTTATGAGGATAGTGCTTTTATTTTTTTACTAACTTGCCAGCCCAAATAATTACACTATGTCTGCTTGGTTCAAACGAAAAGATAAGGGAATTCAAACCCCTACCGAGGAAAAGAAAGATGTTCCAAAGGGGTTATGGTATAAAACCCCCAGTGGAAAAATTGTCGATACCGAAGAGCTTAAGGAAAACCAATATGTTAGTCCGGAAGATGGCTACCACGTTCGTATTGGAAGTGCAGAGTACTTTGAGATTTTATTCGACGACAATCAGTTTGAGGAATTAGATGCGAATATGACTTCCAAAGACCCTTTAAAATTTGTAGATACCAAAAAATATACTGATCGCTTAAAAGATGCCCAGGAAAAATCAAATTTAAAAGATGCTGTTCGAACAGCGGTGGGTAAATCTTATGGAAAAGATTTGGTGATTGCCTGCATGGATTTTGCCTTTATCGGGGGGTCTATGGGTAGTGTGGTTGGCGAAAAGATCGCTCGTGCCATTGATTATTCGATGAAGAAGAAGATTCCTTTTTTGATGATCTCTAAATCGGGTGGCGCTCGTATGCAGGAAGCATCACTATCTTTAATGCAATTGGTAAAAACTTCTGCTAAACTTGCACAATTGGCGGAAGCAAAAATTCCATATATTTCTTTATGTACTGATCCAACTACGGGTGGAACAACGGCATCTTATGCTATGTTAGGTGACATTAATATTGCAGAACCTAATGCATTAGTTGCTTTTGCCGGGCCTCGTGTAGTTAAAGATACTGTAGGCAAAGACTTGCCTGAAGGGTTTCAGCGTTCTGAGTTTGTTTTAGAGCACGGTTTTTTAGATAAAATTGTAGAAAGAAAAGACCTCAAAAAACAGATCAACCTATATTTGGATTTGATTCTCAATCATCCGATTCGATCATAAAAAAACGCGGCTTCTGGCCGCGTTTTTCATTCCCTTTTTTAATTCTGCTACCTTAAATTGCTTAAGTGAATTTCAATTTCTTCCCCTCCATTAATACTCACGGTGGCTAAGTCATCGCATTCGCCATCGCCATAATTTAATACGGCATTGTTTTCGTTTTTGTTCAAGTCAATAATTCCGCTCACTAAAAACTTACAAGCTAACTCTCTTCGTAATGGCTCTAAAACTTCTGCTGAAAGTTCCGTTCCGTCCTTTTTAGTAAAATTCCAATTTCCGGTAATTAAAAATACATTATCTCCCCAGGCCGGTGTTCCTTGCCCTTCTATCATCTCCCTTGTCTTCGTACCGTTCTTGTTAGCGAACGAGCCATCTGGCCAGGTAACAGTAACGTCGCCCGTTCGTGTTGATTGCGGATTTCCATTCTCGTTAGATCTTTCTCTCAAGATAGACCCACTGCCTTCAACGCTCTTATCATTAAATGTAAAGCCATCAAACTCGAATGATTTCATAACAGATACGCCGGGATCTTTTTCATATTCTAGAATAATTTTCCCACTTACAAAATTTCCGTTTCGCAATTCACAACCATCACCAAAATCAATGGTCACAGTTTTCATATTTTGTACAATAACTACAGTAATGGTAACACAATCAGGTAAGTAACGATCGATTGCGCTGCTTTTGGTTGCCGGGAATTCTTCCATTAGAAATGCTTCTTCAATAATGGCACTTGTTTCATCAGAAATCTTGTCAACTTCTGCTTCTTCCTCTACAGCCTTAAGGTCTACTTCAGATGATGTCGTATCGTCAATAACTGCTTCGCTGTCAGTACAACTTGTGAACACTAATCCGATTAACGCTAAAGCTATAATACTTAATTTCATTTTTTGTTTTTTCATCACACAAATTTTAAAGTTCTGCATCTATGACTGTATAAAAACCAAAAGGTTTAAAAGTCAATTAAAAAACTTTAAAATCCTAAAGCTATGTTAATCAAAATAATAGTTATATCTTTGCCGCTCGATTTATTAATCGGTACATAAAAATTATTAATAACAATTAATGTTAGCATGTATTTAACAAAAGAAAAGAAAGCAGAAATTTTCGCAAAGCACGGAAAGTCTGCACAAGACACTGGTTCTGCCGAAGGGCAAATAGCTTTATTCACACATCGTATCAATCACTTGACCGGACACTTAAAAAAGAATCGCAAAGATTTTAATACCGAGCGTTCGTTGGTGAAGTTGGTTGGTAAGAGAAGAAGCTTACTTGATTATTTAAAGAAAAATGATATTTCTAGATATCGTGCCATCGTTAAAGAATTAGGTTTAAGAAAATAATTAAAGAGAGGCTTTACGCCTCTTTTTTACTTTTACAGTATTATTTCTGTCTTTTCTTATTCCGCAATAGCGGGAAAATTAAAAAGCGCTTTTAAACTTTTCATTGGTTAACACAACACAACAACTTAAAACCAATTGTTTAATTTAAAAAACTAGTTATGATACCTAAGGTTCATACAGAAATTATTGATTTAGGAGATGGACGAACCATCTCAATTGAAACAGGAAAGTTGGCAAAGCAAGCTGATGGTTCTGTTGTTGTAAAAATGGGTAATGCGATGTTATTAGCGACAGTTGTGTCTGCGAGAACCGCAAACCCCGGTGTTGATTTTCTACCATTGACTGTAGATTACAGAGAAAAATTTGCGGCTGCCGGCCGCTACCCCGGTGGTTTCTTCAAAAGAGAAGCACGACCAAGTACTGAAGAAATCTTGACAATGCGTTTAGTAGACCGTGTATTGCGCCCACTATTCCCAAAAGATTACCATGCAGAAACACAGGTGATGATCCAATTAATGTCTCACGATGATGATGTTATGCCTGATGCTTTGGCCGGATTGGCAGCTTCGGCTTGTATTGCTATTTCAGACCTTCCATTTGAAACGCCTATTTCTGAAGTGCGTGTAGCGCGGGTCGACGGTGAGTTGGTCATTAACCCAACACGTGAGCAAGTTGAAATCGCTGATATTGATATGATGGTCGGTGCTTCAGCAGATTCTGTCATGATGGTAGAGGGTGAAATGGAAGAAGTTTCAGAAGAAGAAATGGCAGAGGCCATTAAATTTGCACATGAAGCTATTAAAGTACAATGTGCCGCGCAAGTAGCCTTAGCTGAAAAAGTTGGCAAACCAGAAGTGAGAGAGTATGAAGGTGCTGATGAAGATGAAGAATTGGCGCAAAAAATCCATGAAATGGCATATCAAAAGAATTATGATATTGCCAAAAGAGGGACTTCAAAGCAAGAACGAGGTGAAGCTTTTAGTGAATTAAAAGAGGAAGTGCTGGCTTCGTTTTCTGAGGAGGAACTTGAAGAAAAAGGTGAATTAATATCGAAGTATTTCAGTAAGGCACACAAGGAAGCTGTTCGTAATTTGACGTTAAATGAAGGTATTCGGCTTGATGGACGAAAGACTACTGATATACGCCCAATCTGGTGTGAGGTAGATTATCTGCCGTCTACGCATGGGTCATCTATCTTTACTAGAGGTGAGACCCAGGCATTGGCTACCGTTACTTTAGGTACATCTCGTGAGGCTAATGTTGTAGATCTCGCAACATATCAGGGTGAAGAAACATTTTATTTGCATTATAACTTCCCTCCATTTTCTACTGGTGAAGCACGTCCCTTGAGAGGTACTTCGCGTCGTGAAATTGGTCATGGTAACTTGGCACAGCGTGCTTTGAAACCAATGGTTCCAGAGGATTGTCCTTATACAGTTCGTGTGGTATCTGAAGTATTGGAATCTAATGGCTCTTCTTCGATGGCCACTGTGTGCGCCGGTACAATGGCTTTAATGGACGCAGGTGTTCAGTTGAAAAAGCCTGTTTCAGGTATTGCCATGGGTTTAATTTCTGATGGTGACAACTACGCAGTGCTATCGGATATTTTAGGAGATGAAGACCACTTGGGTGATATGGATTTTAAAGTAACAGGTACTTCTGATGGTATTACCGCTTGCCAGATGGACATCAAGATCAAAGGATTATCTTATGAAATTTTGGTAAAAGCTTTACAACAAGCACGTGATGGGCGCTTACATATCTTAGAAAAATTGACAGATACAATCGCTGCACCGAATGCAGATGTTAAGGCACACGCACCTAAAATGGTTACCAGAACTATTCCTGGTGAATATATCGGTGCGTTAATTGGTCCTGGTGGAAAAGTCATTCAAGAATTGCAAAAAGAGACCAAGACAACCATTGTAATAAATGAAGATCCTGTTACCGAAGAAGGAATTGTTGAGATTTTAGGTACAGATCAAGAAGGTATTGACGCTGTTTTAGCTAAAATTGATGCGATTACATTTAAGCCAGAAAGAGGCAGTGTTTATGAAGTAAAAGTTATTAAACTTCTAGATTTTGGAGCGGTCGTTGAATATACCGAAGCTCCGGGCAATGAAGTTTTGTTACATGTTAGCGAACTGGCATGGGAACGCACAAATAATGTTACCGACGTCGTAAATATTGGTGATGTTCTTGATGTAAAATACTTTGGCATTGATCCTAAAACGCGTAAAGAAAAGGTTTCTCGTAAAGCCCTTTTAGAAAAACCTGAAGGTTGGGTTGCTCGACCTCCAAGGGATAATAATAGAGGTAATGGTCGTGATAAACGCGGACGAGATCATCGCAGAGACGATAGAAAACCAAGAGAAGCTAAAAGTGAGTAATCTTTTACTTTTCTAATAGTTGTCAAAAAAGCTCCTCTTTTGAGGGGCTTTTTATTTGAAAAAATTGTTTTTATAACTACCACCAAAAACAAATCCTAATTGAATACCATAAACAGATTCGATACTATTGATATTACTAAATGGAGATATTTCAAGAATGGTCTTCTTCGTAAGTTTTAATTGAGCGTTCGTTCTAAAATACAGACCAATCGTACTCTTAGAACCATTATTTTTAAGTGTTATGGATAACCCCGGTGCACTCCCTCCATCACTAAATGTGCCAGGACTACCGGGGGAATAAGAATACACAAGCTCTTTTTTATTTAAATAATTGAAAGAAAGCCCGATAAAATCTACGTTTGGCTCAAGCTGGCTTAGAAGGAAATGACAAATTCAAAGCTGCTGGTGCATTCTGGTGAAAAAGATCGAACACTATTCTTCAATAAAATGCTTCATAAAATAAACAGGTTGAGAAATTCTATTATGAACTAGGTTTTCAGCTCAATTCGCAATGAGATTTAGGAGTTTTAAAACTTATATTGTTTAATACTAGAAATAAAATTTTACCGTTTTGTAACATTCTTGTGTATGCTTACGTATATATAAGTACGCAACAAGACCAAACCTAGTATTAATTAAAACAATTATATGAGACAACTTAAAATTACTAAACAGGTTACCAACAGAGAAACCGCATCGCTAGACAAGTATTTGCAAGAAATAGGTAAAGTAGATTTAATCACGGCTGATCAGGAAGTTGAGTTAGCTCAACGTATTAAAGCCGGTGATCAGGTCGCTTTAGAAAGATTGACAAAAGCAAACTTAAGATTCGTTGTTTCTGTAGCCAAGCAATATCAAAATCAAGGCTTAACATTGCCTGATTTGATCAATGAAGGTAATCTGGGGTTAATCAAAGCTGCTAAGCGTTTTGATGAAACCCGTGGTTTTAAATTTATTTCGTATGCCGTATGGTGGATTCGCCAATCGATCTTACAAGCATTGGCGGAGCAATCTCGTATTGTGCGTTTACCTTTAAATAAAATTGGGTCTATCAATAAGATCAATAAAACATTTGCGCGTTTAGAGCAGGAAAATGAAAGACCTCCGTCAGCAGAAGAAATTGCTAAGGAATTGGATATGACCGTAAATGATGTAAAGGAATCTCTAAAAAATTCTGGTCGTCATGTATCGATGGATGCACCGTTAATTGAAGGTGAAGATTCTAATTTATATGATGTTTTACGCTCCGGTGAGTCTCCAAATCCTGATAAAAGTTTATTGCATGAGTCTTTAAAAGTGGAAATTGAGCGTGCTTTAGAAACCTTAACACCACGTGAAGCAGATGTTGTATTACTGTATTTTGGATTAGGCGATCAACATCCAATGACTTTAGAAGAAATTGGTGAGACCTTTGATTTAACGCGTGAGCGCGTACGTCAGATCAAGGAAAAAGCAATTCGTAGACTGAAGCATACATCAAGAAGTAAAATTTTAAGAACATATTTAGGTTAACAACCTAGTATTTTATAATTTTATCACATTATGAGTAGTCAAGAACTATTCGTTTTTTGATTAATGAATCGAAAACTCTCAACGTTGTTGAGGGTTTTCTTTTTTCTGCCAACAGCTCTTTGGTTTTAACTATATTTGCCAAACTTTATTACACAACTAGTAAACATGTCTCATTTAATTGCTCCTTCCATGTTGGCAGCTGACTTTGCCAACTTACAGCGCGACACAGAACTTGTAAATAACAGCGAAGCCGATTGGTTTCACATTGATGTCATGGACGGGCATTTCGTGCCGAATATTTCTTATGGAATGCCGGTAATTCAGGCCATAAAAAAGCATGCGAAGAAACCGTTGGATGTGCATCTGATGATCGAAAAACCCGAGCGTTACATTGAAGAATTCGCTAAAGTGGGAGCTGATATTATCACGGTGCATTACGAATCGACCGTTCATCTGCATAGAACACTCAGCCAGATTGAAAATGCCGAGTGCAAGGCGGGAGTGGTTCTTAATTTAACAACGCCCGTTTCTGTTTTAGAAGATATTCTTCCCAAATGTTATATGGTGTTATTGATGTCTATCAATCCCGGATTTGGAGGGCAAAAGTTTGAAGATATGACTTATGACAGGGTTAGGAAACTTAGAAAAATGATCGATGACCGCAGTTTGAGCACCCTAATTGAAATTGATGGCGGAGTAAATGATCAGAATTTACCAAAGCTGAAAGAAGCAGGAGCCAATGTCTTTGTTGCCGGTAGCTTTGTTTTTAAAAGTGAGCATCCTTCTCAGACTATTGCCAACTTGAAAAACATTTAGATTTGTCATTCCGTCCTTGATACGGAATCCACTCCAGGTTTGGATGCTGAGTCAATACTTAATCACGTTCAGCACAGGGTCCAGCATGACATGAGATCATACCATTTTCAATTTGACACCCATGAGAAACAAATACCGTTAGACTTGAACCTTAATATCCTTGACATTCAACTGCAAAGAAACCTTCCCGTTCCAGACATTTTCTTCAATGGTGAATACGCAATCAAATGGTTGTCTATTCTTCAATGGTTCGCAGTAATTTCCTAAGCCGAAACCAATAGCGTCAAAACTGTAATGACTATCCGTTATCTTTAATTTCAAATGGCTTTCATCTGCGCCAACAGGTCTTGCGTAGCCGGTATCAAAAACATTCCTGACCAAAAAAACCGGTTTCATATTCTTTGGGCCAAAAGGACCAAATTGTCTTAAAACTCTATAGAATTTAGGGGTAATATCCGCCATTTCTATTTCCTGATCGATCTTAATTTCAGGACTTCTCAATTCTTTAGGAATTGTATCCTTGACCACGGTTTCAAATTTTTCCTTGAAGGCCCGATAATTTTCAGGTAAAAGGGTTAATCCGGCTGCGTATTTATGACCTCCGAACTGTTCGATGGTATCTGAGCAACGCTCCAAGGCATTGTAAATATCAAATCCTGAAACAGAACGAGCTGACGCGGCCAATTTCTCTCCATTTTTTGTAAATACCAAGGTGGGGCGATAATAGGTTTCGGTTAACCGCGACGCCACAATACCGATAACTCCTTTATGCCAATCTTCCTGATAGACCACCGATGTGAAGTTTTTTTGCTCGCCATTTATTTCGATCTGTTGTAGTGCTTCCTTGGTGATCAACTTATCTAAATCTCTGCGGCTCGTGTTATAAGTTTCAATGGCCCGTGCAAATTCAAGCGCCTCCTCAAGATCGTCTGAAGTCAGTAGCTCAACGGCATGATTGCCATGCTTCATACGCCCTGCCGCATTGATACGCGGTGCAATAATAAATACAACATCAGTGATACTTAGTTTGGGTTTGTTTAGCTGATCAATGATCGCCTTAATGCCTAATCTTGGTGCTGTATTAATGCGTTCTAATCCATAGTAGGTCAGGATTCGGTTTTCTCCTGTTATCGGAACAATGTCTGCTGCAATCGCTGTAGCTACTAAGTCCAAATATTCCTGTAGGTCGTCAGTGGTTTGACCTCTTCGGAAAGCTAAAGCCTGCACGAGTTTAAAGCCCACACCACAGCCACACAGTTCATCATATGGATACTTACAATCATCTCGTTTCGGGTCTAAAACGGCCACAGCTTTTGGCAATTCATCGCCCGGTCTATGATGATCGCAAATAATAAAATCAATTCCTTTTTCTTTCGCATAAGCAACTTTTTCGATGGCTTTGATACCACAATCGAGTGCAATAATCAATGAAAACTCATTATCTTCCGCAAAATCGATTCCCTGATAGGAAATTCCGTACCCTTCTTGATAACGATCGGGAATATAGATGGCTATGTTTGGATAGTACGATTTCAAATAAGAGGACACCAAAGAAACTGCTGCAGTACCATCCACATCATAATCACCGAAAACTAAAATATTTTCTTGAGCCGCTATCGCTTTTTCGATGCGCTCAATCCCTTTTTGCATGTCTTGCATTAAAAACGGATCGTGTAAATCATCCAATGAAGGCCGAAAAAATGCTTTGGCCTCTTCGAATGTTTCGATACCGCGCTGTACTAATAAGGAAGCAATGGGTTGATCTACTGCTAGGTCGTCAGCTAATTGTTCTATTTTCTGTTGATCGCCCGCTTCTTTGAGTGTCCAACGCATGCTAGTTTTTGTGGTAGTTTATGGCAATTTCAAGATCTGCAAATTTTTCAAACATGGCGGTGACACCACAATATTTTTCTAATGACAGGTCAACGACCTTCTTTAGTTTTTCCTCATGGAGGTTTGGGCCATAAAAATTATAGTTGACCCATACTTTATGATAGTATTTCGGATGTTCTTCTGTTAGTTCGCCTTCCACTTCCACGTTAAAAGTATCAACATCCAGTCGCATTTTTTTTATCAATGAAGCCACATCCAATCCCGTACATCCACCGAGAGATGCCAACATCAAGGCTTTAGGTCGGTACCCTTCTTTAGTAGGATCTTGACCATCGTTAATAAATAATTGCCCCCCGGGGTTTTCTGATTCGAATTGCATGTCACCTTGCCAGGAAGTAGTTACTTTATTTTTCATTGTTCTTAATTTAAGATTTGGCCTCAAGCAACGAGGTTCCGATTCCGTTTGATTCGCTAAAATAAATTTTTCCCTGTCTTATTTTGACACCCGTCGCAATATCTTTTTCCAAAAGTAGGGCCCCATCCATGTCAACGTAATCCAGCAGTGGTAATAAATGGGCGATTGCCGATATACCAATACTTGACTCTGTCATACATCCTACCATGGTTTTCATCCCTAAAGCTCTGGCTTTTTCAAGCATCCGTTTCGCTGGAGTGAGCCCACCACATTTCACCAACTTTACATTGATCCCATGAAAATGATGATGACATTTTTCAATATCAGATTCAATTAAACAACTTTCGTCTGCAATAATGGGTAATTCTGATTTGTCAAAGACTTCCTTATGCCCTTGCCAGTCATTAGCTTTTAATGGCTGCTCAATAAACTCCACGCCCAAATCCTTTAAAATTTTCGAGTTAGAGATTGTCTCTTTTACCGTCCATCCACAATTAGCATCAACTCTAAAAATGGCATCTGTATGCTTTCGCAACTCCGATATTATTTTGAGATCTTCAGGTGTGCCTAATTTGATTTTATAGATGGGCCAGGGCTGATTTTTTACCTTATTTATCATTGTTTCAATTCTGCCTATGCCTATCGTATAATTCGATATTGGATTGGTATTTATTGAGAGCTGCCAGTGCTCATACAGTTTTTTACCCAGCCTTTTTGCATATAGATCGTTATAAGCGATATCTAATGCGCACAGCGCAAACATATTTTCGGTAAAGTAAGGATACAATCGTTGCCAAAACTTATTCGGACTCAAACCACCACAGTTTTCAATAAGGTTTTTGACCGCGTTAATGCTATTCATCATGTTTTCAATTGTGCTACCATAGTAGTTCTTTGCGGCAGCTTCGCCCAAACCAGAAAATTCGCCGTCATTTAACTCAACGATCAATGTTTCCTGCTGATCATAGGAATCGCGCGCGATGGTAAATCGCTCTTTTAGTTGCAGGGTATATGTTCTTAAAAGGACTTTCAAAAAGCTCTAATTTCTATAAATTAAAGTTAATAAATTATATATTTGGCTTCTTTAAATTTTGAATCTATGCCTTTAGTGACTCCTTTAGACCCGAATCATGATGCCGAAACCAAGCGTTTGGCCGATTTCTATAATGAAACATTAGGTTTTTGTCCTAATTCTATATTGACCATGCAACGAAGGCCTGAAATCTCTAAGGCTTTTATCAATCTCAACAAAGCTGTAATGGCGAATCATGGAAGAGTAACGTCTGCGCTAAAGCGGATGATCGCCTGGGTAAGTAGCAATTCCACAGGATGCCGTTACTGCCAGGCACATGCTATTCGTGCTGCCGAACGCTATGGTGCTGAACAAGAACAATTAGATAATATCTGGGAGTATAGAACGCATCCGGCATTTTCTGATGCCGAACGTGCGGCGCTGGACTTTTCACTGGCGGCCTCCAATGTACCCAATATGGTTGACGAAGACATAAAAAAACGATTGTATGAGCATTGGAATGAAGGTGAGATTGTGGAAATGCTTGGTGTCATTGCTTTATTTGGTTACCTCAACCGCTGGAATGACTCCATGGGAACCTCTATTGAAGATGGTGCCGTTGAGAGCGGTGAGCAATACCTTGGAAAACACGGTTGGAATAAAGGGAAACATGTTTAAATTTCCTTGTATTGATAAGTATTCAAATTTAAATGACTAACGGAGAAATAAATAGACTTGGAGAAAAAATTTGCAAATCAGAGGGTCCATTAGAAGCCAATGTTTTAGACAATCTTCAATACTTTAGGCTATCATTCACTTCCCCCCTAACTGAAATTTTCAGAGAAGTAACTTCTCTGTCAACGAAAGTTCATAGGGCAAGTATTGTTGCTTTCAGGTTAAAGCGCATTGGAACCATAGTGAACAAAATACATCGTAACCCAAGAATGAAGCTAAGTAGAATGGGTGATATAGCCGGAATTCGTTGTATTTTTTACAACGAAAGAGAGGTATATAAATTTATTGATTTAATTAGACAAAATTTTAATACAAAGGGAAGAATAAGAGATTATATTAAAGAACCGAAAGAGATTGGCTACAAGGCTGTACATATTCATGTTGTTCATGAGGCTTCTGGAAAGCAGGTCGAAGTTCAAGTTAGAACAATCAATCATCACAATTGGGCGACTCTAGTCGAAATCACTGACTTATTATATGATCTTCGATTAAAAGAAATTGGTCCAAGTTCTCATCCAGATTTCGCAAAATTCCATTCTTTATTATCTAGTGATAAAGAATTAACTAAAGATGAAGCAAATTTAATTTATGACGTCCTTAATGAATTTGATTTTATTACAAAATTGTATAATACTTTTATAAGAAATATATCAGAAGTAAAGAAACAGTGGTTAGGTAAAAAAACTAGTGACAGTTTCCACTTGATTTCCGTTAAAAAAGGGGAAATTCCAGTTCTAGAATCTTTTAGTAGTTTCGAAAGTGCTGAACAAGCCTATTACGAAAAATATAAAAAAGATTCTGAGGCCGAAATAGTACTGACACATATACGAAAACCCAATTTTCAGCAAATAAGTATTGCCTACTCGAACTACATCCTTTCATATCACACATTTATGAAAGATATAGAGCCTATTATAGAACAATTAGCTTTGGAAGCTCTTGAAAATGAAAACCTAAAAAAATTCAAAAAAATATTTATTACCTATGAGGAAATTCTGGTTAGCCATTTTCTTGAGATTATAAGTGAGGTTCAAGAGTTGTTTTTAAGCAGACTTGAAAAAGGAAAATTAATACTAAGTAATGACAAAACTCTTACAAGGCGGCAAGAAAAAGATATTCGAAATAAATTGGAGAAAACATATAAAGATAGACGAGAACAATACTCGAAATTTATTGATGAAGTCTCTGAAAAAGCTCCTTCCAACTATTTCAAAAAGTACCTTTTTCAAAAATTTCTCAAAAAACATACTAAAAGAGTTACAGGTCATTTGAGAGTAAAAAGTCTTGTGTCAGAGAAATAGCCCAATTCTATTTTCCAGTTCCGGAACCACCTCTTTCTCAAACCAGGGATTTCTTCGCAGCCACAATCTATTTCTAGGCGATGGATGTGGCAACACAAAATAGTGCGGTAAATATTCCTCATAATTTCTAACGGTTTCGGTCAATGTTCTTTTGGCCTTATCCTTTAGGTAATACTTCTGGGAATACATACCTATAAGCATAATTAGCTCCAGATTTGGCATCTCATCGAATAAAACCTGGTGCCATTGTGGAGCGCACTCGGGTCGTGGTGGTAGGTCACCACTTGATCCTTTACCGGGATAACAAAATCCCATTGGAACAATGGCAAACTTGGTGGCATCGTAAAACTCCTCATCGCTTACATTCATCCATTTCCGGAGTTGTTTACCACTGGCATCATCCCAGGGAATCCCTGAAGCATGTACTTTAGTTCCCGGTGCCTGGCCAATTATAACTACTCTGGCATCTTTGTGTGCTCGAACTACTGGTCGAGGCCCTAAAGCCAAATGATTCGAGCAAATGGTGCAGTTTTTTATGTTAGTTAAAAGTCTTTGCAATTATTCCTTTATAAAAGCGTAAAGTGCTTCTACTATTTGTTTTAATTCTTTATTCTCAACGATAAAATCGGCGTAACCATTATCAGAGGTTATCACAAAGTTGGAGAGCTTAATTTTATAATCATTCATTAAAGTACCAGATGAAGCTTTGAAAGATTTTCGCTTATTTTTGGGGATACTATAATCATCAAGCAACTTATCATAAAAGTTCCCTAACCTAATTTTCGTGTAATCAGATCTTTTAAAATCTATTTCCATAACCTTTTCATGCACCCCTGTCTTAACTAGTTCTTTCATAAAATCTTTGATTATCCTTTTAGGCAAAAGATTCTCTATTTCTACAAATGCTGTGTCAAAAAAAGTAAAATTTTCCCGTTCATGGGAAAGGGTATAAAGTGCTTTTCTTCTTCTACCCTTAGCAGAATTCCCTTTAGTATTATCATTATCCGCTAAAAGAAATATCTTATTTGATAATGCTAAAGAATTAATTTTACTCCTAACAACCTCATCATTAACTTCGGGCTGTTTATCAAATAAATAATGCTCAATTAAATTACCGCCATACTCAAAAAAAGCAAAATCAATATCCTCTTTCAAATTCTGCTCGTTTTTAAATTCACTATACAACTTTAGCAATTTAGATAAATATTTTCTATCAGTAGGACCTTCTACCCAAATTGACGTATTAGCAAGAAAGACGGAAGTATTATTTACACCTAGAACATCAAGTACTTTCCTTTCGGGTTTCACATTCGCCTTAACGAAAAATTTATTCTTATTAAGTTCTTCAAATTGAAAAATAGAAACATCATCATTAACTATTGAACTGTCAAGAAAATGATTCGAGTGCGTCGTAAAAAAATATCTAAGATTTTTTGATTGTAAATAATCATTATTTAACAATGTTCGAATAAATATTCTTTGTAAGCCCGGATGTAAGTTGATTTCAGGTTCTTCAATAAAAACCAATCATTTTCGTATGCCATGAAAATGGGAAATAAAAGTACTATTAGGGATTGAATTCCATCACCTATATCATATATAGAATGCTCAATACCGTCAAC
>JASJDL010000058.1 GCA_030065775.1 Flavobacteriaceae bacterium
GTGCAAAGTTAAACTCAAGTGCAGTCAAGAAAATTAAAGCAATAAAACCATGTCTGTTCATGTAACGCCTCACATTAGTGATAATAAGCGCAACCTGAGAGCTTAAAAAGCCACGACTTTTAGGCATAATTCGTTCTCAAAAATGCTTCCGCGTTTTTATGCGCAAATTTATCAACGATTCCCCGGGCATTCAGTCTGTTGGCAGGCCGAAGATTTTTCCAATTTCCTTTTTCAATATACCGTTGTACATTCAATTGAAAATAATGTATAAAAACAGGATAATCACGATGCGTCCAAAAGCCATTGATCGGATCAACGATACCATCGAAATCAGAGCCAATGGATTGATAGTTCCAGATCTTACCGTCAAAGTTAGGGTCACTATCCAGCAATTCAGCAAAATAGCTGACCTGCTTAAAAATATAATACGCTCGGCGATACCAGCGCCTTCGAAATTTTTTACCGGTTTTTTGCTTCCATTCTTTACGGAACGTACGGTCCATCTTAAATTTGATGGGCTTTGAACCGACCTTTAATTGTTTAACCTGCTTGATACGCCGCTGATCTAATTGAAATCCGAAAAGCCCACCCGATTTCGCAATGCGTACCAATTCATCATTATAGAAATTTATCTCGTTTGAAGCATCGACCAATGGCGTACCAGGCTTTTTTGGAACCTTTAGAAACATAAGGGCCCCATGACTCACCAAAATAGGCACCTGCTTCGTCTCAGCAATTGCATAATAGGCCCAGCGCGACTTCAGGTTCATGTGCTTGGCATCGATTAGCACTCGCTTTTGGTTACCCTCTTGCGTTAACAATTCATCAATGACCTGTAAACCCAATGGCGTGAGGCCTTGTTCAGGATTTAATTTTTGATTATACGCCAATGTCGGCAGGCCCTTAAAACTTTTCGCATGACCACAGAGGCCATTGCTAAAATGATGCGCCAGTGACACCCAAACAGGTCTATGAGTCCATTGTTTCAGTGCCTTTACTTTGTCCAATACCTGGGGAGTGTTCGTATTAAATACATGGCCTCCCTCAATGGTAAATATGACATAAAGCTTTTGCTCCGACAGCTGCGTTGACGGAAAACCACTCAATACTTCATAAAGCAATTCTTTTCCTTCGTGTTGAATCGGAGTATCATTCAAACTGAGTAGATACTCTCGCGTCTTTATAAGATCAGCATAGTAATCATCACCTATTTTTTTAGCGATATAGTTTATCCGGGCCCAGCCGATACCCATCACAAAATTTTTGAGTAGCTTACCTAAAAAGTTCGAGGGATTCCCTTTTCTACTAAGCACCAGGTTCTTTTCCATAGGGTCAATGGATACCATTTGTAGGCGCACCCCACCCTCTCGAGAGCTCCTGAAATCGGATTGCGTGAATTTCGTAATGGAAAGGATCAAATTGCTGGCCCTGTTAATCAATCGGGGCCTCTTCTGAAACCAGATGCTGTGTTTCTTTTCCGGATCTTTTGAATGCTGCCCACCATTTTCCGAAACCCGAAAACTCTTACTGTAGGGTTTCAGGGTAGCGTGGCAATGCAAATCGATCGTGTAGCGGTCGGACATACGCTAAAGTTACGTATAATTACAGAGGCAATCAACGGGGATTTCTCCCTTTTCTTGTAGGGGATTATTCCCCTTTTTACAATTCCACATGCATTTCGCTGCCCTCCTACCCGCTCCTTCAAGCAAAGAGTGCTCCATTAATTTTCGTAGATAAAGTACTTAGGTAGTATAGTATTATACACTACTGATCTCCCCGTAGCTGGCCTGGAATTAACCTTGGGAGCATTTTCATGCTATGCTACACAATTACTAGACTTAACTAATAAGTTTGTCCATTAATCTTTATCGCATCGGCAACCGGATATGAGACGGATACTTTCTTGAATGGTGAATCTTATTGTTAGCGATCACACCTTTTGATTCATCATAATTGGTACCACCGGTATTTAAATTCCGGGCAAACCGCGGAAAATTACTGCTCGATATTTCAATACGTATCTGATGCCCCTTTTTAAAATAATTGCTCGTTGACATCGGGGTCAGGTCAATTTTATAAACTGTACCCTTTTCCATAAACACCTCTTTGTCATAACCTTCCCGATAGCGTGCACGTTGTATAGTCTCGTCGAGATTGTACGCCGTACCATCAGGATGAACATCTACCAATTTAATGGTAAAATCGGTATCCTTAACATCTGAAGAAACATATAAAGTAGCCTCAATAAAACCACTCACTTCCACACCTTCTTTCAAGGGAGGTGTACTGTAAACCAGCACGTCAGAACGTTTCTCTACCTCCTGTTGATCAAAAGCACCCCCATCCACGGCATTGCCCATACAGCAGACATTACCGCCTACAGACGGCACCGGGTTCATAGGGTCATACGTAAAGGCATCCGGAGTATCTTTAGCAGCTTTGCGTCTTGATAAGGTACCGGTACCACTACTTGTGTTCGCAGTACCCTTACTATTGAGATAGTAGTTCACCATTTTGACATCAGCTGGCGGCCACTGTGTTGCGTTTTGCCATTTATTACTACCCATTGTATAATACTGTACACGTGGTGTTTTTTCTTTAAAATCATTCGACTGCCCTTTGAGCCATAGATCCCACCACTTATAGATTTGTTCATCATAATTTAACCGGGCATCTCCAACACTCATTTGACCTACCACGGTGTTCTCCGTAGCCCTGGTATAGCGGCAATGCAATGTAGGCGCAATCACCAGGTAGTGGTTATCACGGCTTGCGATATCTTTTGATTTATTGCGTAAATGATTGAATAAATACAGGTTGGGTGTCACTGAAACATCATACCATGAAACAAACCAAAATCCCGGTGTTTTTAAGTCCATGGTATCGTGATAGAGTCCGCCTTTATACCAATCTTCATGATTGGGTTTACGGCGTACCATTTTATCAAAGATTTCACGCTTTCCATGAATATTTTGGAGCATATCCTGAATGGGTAAATGAAAAAAAGCTTTTGAAAAGTCCACTTCGGGATTTTCGGGTGCCAGGTCATAGAACCTGGAAATTCGGATCAGATCCTCCTGGCTGGCTCCGCTGGGTATTCTGGGTTTATATTTATCATGTTCAACACCATAGAGCCAGGAGAAGAATAGTAATTGTTCGGCTCCTCCTCTGTACCAATTGCCTTGTTCTACGAGGCCGTCTACAGTGCCTACACCCGCTCCAAATCCTTGTGGTACCATGGCAGCGAGCGATGGATGGTCTAAGGCAGCCACGGCCATTTGCCACTCTGCCGTTGATGAACAGCCATAGGTACCGATTTTTCCATTGGACCAGGGCTGATCTTTCATCCATGAAAAAGCATCGTAACCGTCTGTGAGCGGCATCCCTAAGATATCCCACTCACCTTCTGAGAAGAACCTGCCGCGTTCATTTTGAACCACATAGGCGTAGCCTCGTTTTACGGCTTCATAGGCGCGTTCGGCAGTTCTGGTTCTTCGTTTCCCGTCTCCCCAGGAATTAAAATTGTAGGGTGTGCGCGAAAAAATAATCGGCACTTTCTCTGTGGTTTTTGGTCTGTAAATATCCGTAGCGAGCCGTATGCCGTCACGCATGGGCATCATCACTTTTTGATCGATGATTGCAATTTCATCTAGTTTTTTGAAAATAGCTTCGTCTGTCTGGCTATAAGCAACCCAACTAACCAGACATGCTAATACGAAATTTACGAAGTGTGAAGGTTTCATCAGTGTTAGTTTAAGGAGTTATGCCTTAAAGTTACAGAAAAAAGAAAGAGGTTGTGCTAATTCAGTGCTACTTAATATCCGCGGGCCCTTATCAACAAGGTTTTTCCCATTTTTGTGATTCCATATACGTTTCACTCCTCTCCCATTATCGCTTCGTGTAAGGAGTGCTCCATTAATACTAAACAAGCTTAGTTTTAATTAGTACTTTTGAGTTGCGAACCAACAGCTAAAAAATTATGCATCATACATCCTTCAAAAAAGTACTTGTCGTTATTATTTCAATTTTTGCTTTTAGCTTCTATTCGTGCAAAGAGGGCAAAAAAGCTGAAGAGAAAACCCCTGCAGATCCTGCACAAGCTAATTTAAAAGCAGCACTCACCTTTTACGCCTCTTTCGATGCAGGTGTTGATGCCGATTTTTCATTAGGAGATAAACGCCTGTTTACCGTACCCAATAGAAAAGCAATCGATTCGGCTCAGGTCGGCTTACATAAACCCGATATTAGCCGACAAGAAGGACAAGGTAAATATGGTGCCGGGTTGGTATTTACAGAGCGCAGCTCGGGCAATATTTATTACCCAAGTGAAAAAAATATCACCTATAGCGAAGAAAATTGGAGCGGTGCCATTTCTTTTTGGCTAAGCTTAGATCCTGCTACCGATTTAGAACCCGGTTATTGCGACCCTATTCAAATTACCGATGTTAGTTATAATGATGCGGCCATTTGGGTGGATTTCACTAAAGAGAATCCACGTGATTTTAGATTAGGAGTTATTGGAGATCGAGAGGTCTGGAATCCAAACCCTGACGGACCCGATAACGAGAACCCTATTTTTAATGCACGGCTAACGGGAGTGAAAAATCCGCCTTTCGGAAAGGGCCAATGGACCCATGTCTTCATTAACTTTTCGAACCTAAATACCGATACCGGGCAGGCATCTCTATATCTCAACGGTGAGCATAAGGGAACACGTACGAATATTGATACCCCTTTTACCTGGGACTTGCCGAAATCAAATATTTATTTAGGATTAGGCTATATTGGATTGATGGACGAATTAGCCATTTTCAACAGAAGCTTAACCGATGCAGAAATCACTACCCTGTATGCCTTAGAAAAAGGCGTACATGCTCTTTTAGAAATACCCTAAAGAACCTTGGCTTTTCGGAGGCATTATAGTGTTTTGCACAAAATTATAGGGCAATTGTATCTATAGGCATTGGCACGCATTCTACCGAATGAATTCGTAAAGCATATAGTATACAATTACGGGACCTATTGGTGCTGTTAAACCTTGTTTGACCGCTGCTCGCACCGTTGATCTCTATGGCACCGGCCCGATCTCAATGAATTGTTTGTAATGCTCAAAACGCTCAAAAATCTGTTGTACGTAGTTTGCTGGTTCTGTTCCTCTTACGTAGCCGTATTTAACCGATGATTTACTATAGTACTTCGGCGAACTTAAGGCCTTGATCATTTTTTCAACGTGCCCCGCCCATACCTTGGGCTCTAAATCATATTCAACAGCCAATCGCTGCGCATCGAGTACATGACCGAGACCACAATTATACGCGGCCAGCGTAAATTTAAGCCTGTTTTCTTCATCAGAGATTGCTGAAAATTCATCGTAAAGCTGCGCTAAGTACCTGACGCCCCCATTTATGCTTTCCTCAGGGTGAGAGATATCTGTAACACCCAAAGATGCTGCTGTGGCCGGCATCATTTGCATGAGGCCTTTAGCACCCGCCCACGATTCTGAATCAGGTTCAAACCGAGACTCTTGATAGATTTGAGATGCCAACAAACGCCAATCCCAATCAATCGTTTTTGCATACTTCTTAATAAGGTGGTCGTATTGACTAATTTGATTGTTCTTTAAACTGTAATAGTCGCTTTTAATACGCCGCTTAAAAGAGCGCTTATTTTTAAAGTACTTATTGTAGATCACATTGTACCTCGTTTTTTTACGTTGTGACACGATCCATTCATTGACAACCTTACGAAGTTCAGGTGACTTTTTTCTGGTGACCCATGCAATACGTTGTGAGAACGAAATGGGTACATCAATTTTTAAATTAGGGCTCTTAGAAGCATTAATTTTTGCCAGGTTTTCATCAGCAATGGTATATTTTATGGTTCCTTTGGCCACCATATCGATGATCTCTCCTGTTGATAGCTTACTGTCTAAGGTATCAATTGCGATGGTTCCTCCGATCTCATTCGATAAACTGAGTATACGCTCGTAATAGGCCGAATTTTTTCGAATCGACACGGTATCGCCGATGAGTTCTATTGGATCGTTAATCGTCTCATCATGAAGCGCCCTAAATGACATGGCTCGAAAATTATCAGGCATTTTTTGAACGAGTACTTGCTTCGTAAGAAAGAGATACTCGGTAAAATCGACTTCCCACTTACGCTGATTGGTTATGGTCATACCATGGGCAATTAAATCGACATCGCCCCTATTAAGCACTTCAAATTCATTGTCTAAGTTTTTAGATACAACGAGTTCTAATTTTAAATTGAGATGATCTGCAAGTTGTCTTAGCAATTCATATTCAAAACCCATGGGCTGGCCCTTGTACAGAAAATAACTTGTACTGCTGTAAACCACGAGCGCCCTTAGCACCCCGCCTTCTTGTATCGCATCCAGGTCTCTATCAACTGAATTGGCAACAATAGGATTCTCTATATCTGCAAGCTTAACTTTCGACTTTTCTTGTCGGCAAGCCATTATATTGAGCACCAGAAGTACACACAGAAACTGTTTCATTATTCGAATCACTACCTCTCAAAGATAGCAATATAAATAATTGGCCATTAAAAACATATGAAGATACCTTAGCGCATATCTACAATATGATAACACTGTAACCAAAAGAACTTACTTTGCGCTATTTTAATCAAAGCGAGCACCAAAAGTTCTATTAATTTCCTTCAAACCAGTTTTTGAACTTTTTTACCTTTTCCCTACTAACAATGATCTCTTTATCTAATGGAATGGCTGTTCTGATCTTCAAGCGACTGTTCGAATAAAATATAACATCTTGAATCGCATTAATGTTTACAATAAAAGTTCTGTTTACTCTAAAAAATTGATTGGCAGCGACTAAATCTTCTAAGGCTTCCAGGTTATATTCTACTATAAATTTTTTAGTGTCTTTATTCACCAAAAAAACCGTTCTGCCTTCAGCATAAAATAAGGCAATGTCCTCAGTCTTTATGGAATGTATGTGATTTCCCAACTTCACTAAAAAACGATCTTTTCGTTTCTTCTCAGCCAGTACTTTGGTTACTTTAGAAAGCGTCTCGTTCATCGAGAATACTGATTGCAACTTTTTCAGCTTCGTCAGCGCCTTGGAAATATCAGTGAAGGTCACCGGTTTTAAAATATAATCTACACTGTTTACCTTAAAGGCGTCAATAGCGTACTCATCAAAAGCGGTAATAAAAATAACAGGCTTACTAATAGTTACCTTACTAAAAATTTCAAAACTCAATCCGTCTGTTAATTGAATGTCCATAAAAATAAGATCAAATGAATGCTCTTCAGCAGAAAACCATTGAACCGATGCTTTAATACTTGTCAACCTAGCCACAATTTCTATCGCAGCGTCGTATTTTAGTAAGTAGCGTTCAAGCTTCTCTATCGCAGGTGTTTCATCTTCAATAAGAACTATTTTCATAGGCAGGGTTTAAAAGAATTTTGGGTAAACTAATCATTCTAAAGCTATTTTCTTCAAAAACATGGAGACTCTCTGAATTGTAAATACTATAAAGATCCCTTAGCTCAGCAAATCTCTCAAGATGGAGTTCATCATTGATCTTGTTTTTTGGTAAATACCTGATGTATAACGAAGATTCCTCTTCATAGAGTTCAATTTCCAATTCGACATCTTTTGAACGAATAGTACTCCTGATAATCTGTTCAACAATTAAAATAATACTATTAGGAACCACATAAAAATCCGAAACTAACTTGTTTTTCAGGGTCACATTTCGATACGGTAAATAATCAAAAACTTTGATTAGATGTTCAACCACAGTGGCTTCTTCTTTTATACTGATCAATTCCTGATCGCTCTTTGATAAAACATGGCGATAAACCTGACTGATTCCATCTAAAAAGTCATCGATTTTTTCTTTGTCTTTGCCAATGAGTACAATGAGAGCCTCCAGGCATTCAAAGAGCAAATCCGGATTCATAGCTTTCTTGAACTTTAAAAAGTTAGCTTCAACGTTCCCTTTTATTAAGAGTTCATTTTCAAGTTTTTTAGAATTCATTTTATGCAAATACTGATGGCTTACATAAAGCAAAATATAGATAAGTGCAATACTCGAAAATATACTGTTGAACAGCCATAGTTCTTCGCTGTTGGGTGAAAATCCCAATACATACCTATAGTATAAAGTCATTGATAGACTTACGAAAAATATGCACAGCACCAATGAAATCAGGGTGTTGATCAAAAGCAATAAAGAGTCCGGCACTTTTGTCGCGACATATTTCTTAAATATCCAAAGTAAAAAGATAGAAAGTTCCTGAATGAGATAAGACAGCCCGATACACACATAAAGCTCCTGACCGAGAAACTCTTCTTGTAGCTGTTCTACATTGTTATTGATCAATAAGATCAGGAGATACACAATTACTCCGGTAAATATCGGACTCAGTATTCGAAATTGAGGACGGTAAATGAATAGTTTCTTCATTTTATTACGGGTAATTTTACCATAAACGATGTTCCTTTATTTACAATAACTTCTTCATTGCATAGCAACCGATAACGCGCCTTTATATTACTCAAGCCTATATTGAAAGAGTCGACTTTTACCGGTGCCTGGGTAATCGTATTCTCTACCACGATAAAGTCACCTTCCGCTTTAATACACACCTTTAACGGATTTTCATCCATCAATACATTGTGCTTTACTGCATTTTCAATAAGCATTTGTAAGGTTAGCGGTGGTATTTTTGTAATATGAAGTTCCGCAGGTATTTCAATACTACTGGTGATCTTATTTTCATAACGGGTATTTAGCAAAAATTGATACGCCTTCACCACTTCCAATTCCTGCTTTAAGCCCACAAGTTTTTCGTGGTAACTATTTAAGGTATATTGATAGATGCTAGCCAGCCGGCGTATATACGCTTCTGCTTTGTCTTCACTTTTATAAATTAAAGACGAAATAGTATTTAAACTGTTGAATAAAAAATGAGGACTTAACTGAGATTTAAGAGCTTTCAGTTGTAGCTGTATTCTTCTTCGCTCTTCTTTTACCTTGGCTATTTGCACGCTGGCGTATGTATAATATGAGAATAAAGCGAAGTATATAATAGTATAAAGCAATGACAGTACGAAAAGAAGTATTGTCAACTTTATCAAAGTAGGTTCATAGATCTTAAAAGGGGTTTGCACCCCCAAAACATAGTTGTTATAAACGTAAAAACAACCTATAATGAGTAGTCCTGCGCTTAAAAAATGGGTCAAAACACCGACGAATAACCGGTTGGCCATTTGGGTATTCCACGGTATTAAGTCATCTAATTTTAAGGATAGCCTGAAGAAAACATAGGCTGTCAAAACTCCGCATAAAACAGCCAATAAAGCCTCTGTTGACCTTATCACTTGTTCAGAAGCTACATTACTAACAGCGAGGTAATAATATATTGAAATACCCAGTATCGCTCCGAGAGCAATAATAAAAAGGTGTTTTTTCACAGTTTGGTTAGGTACGAATCGGTGATACAGTTGCATAAAGTCAAGGTACACATTCTTTACTAAAATAAGAATTATAATACCTTGACTTATCTTACTAGTCTAAAGCCCTTAGAGCTCTACCATAGTAAGTGGTTGAATTAATTGATTTAGCCGCATTTCTATACGCTTGTTTTACACGGTCAGGCGCACTGTTTACCCTTCCGGAAAGGGCGATTAATGCTTCTGCATGATAGTGATCAGAATGGATAGCCGTTGATGTCTCTAAGGCAGCCATTAGTTGATCATCAGATAATGATCGTTTTGCAAGTCTTTTATAAATTTCTGACGCATAGTGATCAGATTGCACATTGTTCTTTACTAATGTCAATAACCTACCTAAAGAACCTGGACTGTCCTCTAACTTTGTGTCTAACAATTTTTTGATCACTTCGGTCACATAGTGGTCTGATTGAATATCATCTAAGGCGCCAATGAAGGCATCATAGCCATTGTTTGATAAGACCTTTCTTTCGACGAGTTTTTTGAGTACTTCGCTTTTATGGTGATCAGATTGAATATCACTAGACAAGCTGATAATCTTCATTGCATTTTGCGAGTTTAAGGTTCTTTTGTCCATGACCTCTTTTAAAACCAGGCTCAAATAGTGATCAGAACCGATGTCTTTTGAAATCTTTAATAATGAGCCCATTTGAACATCAGTTATCGAAGCGTCATTAATCACCTTTTTCAATACATTGCTTGCATAGTGATCTGAACCGATACTTTTTGCAGCATCAATATAGGCATCTGTAGTTCGGTCATTCGCTAAAAAAGCTTTTTGATTTTCTTCTAAAATACCGGAAAGATAATAGTCAGATTCAATTTCGTTCCCTGCCTTTCTTATTACCGATACCAACTCATTGTTCGTTAAATTATGTCGCAGCAACAGCCTGAAATATGTCGACTGCACAAAATCACTCTTCATACTTCCAATCTCATCTAGAACGGCATCAGCCCCTCCTCTTTTATAGAAGCGTTCTACCCGAGATTCTGCAGCTATCGTGGTGGATCTAAGAATTTCCGGTAATATTTCTGCTAACCAGGCTTTCCCTTCTGTGTTGTAATTCTTTTCTTTTCGCCCTACATAATAACTCTTTGTAAGCTGGCCGCTACTTGTAGTTTCAATCACTATACGTCTACTACTGCCAAAAGATGATCTTCGTATCTCAATATAGCCGCCACGAGAGATCCCAATAATATCTCTATCGTCATCTGAGACGGTAATATCGCCTTTAAACTCAATTTTAAAATCGTTTCTACTGTCCTTATATCGGACTCTAGTACTTCCATCATCATCTTTATTTGAATTATAAGAATAACTAATTTGTCTTTTTTGCGCTTCACCATTGAACGGGTTGAAAACAAATAGGGTCAGAATTAGCAAGACAGGTAATACTGTTGCGGCTTTTTTTAGTCGATTCATAACTTAAAAATTTATTTAATCATTCAAATGTAGTACGGCCGTAAAAAGAATAAAAATGAAATGTAATGAGTTCCAGAATTTATGTAGTGAATTGTATAGAAATTATTAAATTTTAATCATAATTTCCGGTGGCATTTACATGCAGCTTTGAAATTCATCCACTGGATCAATTTTCAAAATTTGAGTAAAATTGCTTCGTGCTCTTTATAAACGTCTTGATGACAACCCATAAAAATTGTAAAAATGAAAAATGAAAAAATCTAATGACTATATTTAAACAGTGGAAAACGCAACATCTTACTATAAGGATATTAGAACCTTACTCCATGGGCTCAAAACTGTACAGCCCATTAGTGACGATTTTCATATCCACCAATTTAAAGATACTCCGGAAACCTGGGTGAAAGAAACTAGTATCTTTCGCAGTGATACGTATTCAATTATTTTACTCACTAAAGGGCAAGCTAACTACAAGATCGGTTTAACCGATTATGAAATTGGTGATAGTAGTCTGTACTTCCAAGCTCCACAGCATTTGCGCTACTACAACCGACTATCTGACTGGGAAGGTTATGTGCTTGTTTTTATGGAGTCTTTTTTTGAAGATGATGTCTATTTAAAAAACTTGATTACCAATTTTGAAGGTTTTAAAATTACCTCAAAGGTAGTCGTACCACTTGCAAATGAAGCACTTTTAGAAACAGAAAGAATCCTCCAATTATTATACGATTTAAGTTATTCAAATAGTCCATTGAAATTCCAAAAAGCAAAAGCATTATTGGAACTACTACTTCTTCAAGCTCAAGAGCAGTATCAAAAAGTGCATGGTTCACAAAAGGAATCAAAACAGCATCGTATCGTCAAGGAGTTTGAAAGAATTACTGAACAACATCTCTATGATATTACCCAAAATAAGGTAGAAAAGCTATTGACTATTTCAGAAATAGCAGCACAAATAAATGTGAATGCCACTTATTTAGGTGAAGTTTTGAAAAAAGCAACCGGCAAAGCACCAAAAGAATTACTATCAGACAGAATTGCTTTAGAAGCAAAATCATTGTTGCACAATACGAATATGGCCATTAATGAAATCGCCTACTTCCTGAAGTTTCAGGACGCTTCTAACTTTACCAAGTTTTTTAAATCAAAAACAGGTGTTTCGCCTATTAATTATCGTTTGAAATCGTAAAAAAAGACAAAAAACTGGAATTTCTACCAGCATCCCTTAGTTTCTCACCATAGTACTGCCCTACTTCTAAACGACATTTGTACTGTAATTAAAAAACAGTAAAAATGAGCACAAATAACACATTTAAATTAGACGATTTCGAAATTAATAGAATAGGATTCGGAGCCATGCGAACGACCACAGGCGCGGGCATTTGGGGTGATACGCCCAACAAAGAAAACGCTATTAAAGTAATTAGAGCCGCTATTGAAAACGGGGTTAACTTTATTGACACCGCAGATTCCTATGGGCCCTACACTTCTGAACTTTTGGTTCAAGAGGCTATTAGACCTTTTAAAGATGAGGTTATGGTAGCCACAAAAGGCGGCGCTGTAAAATATAAGCCAGGTGCCATTATGGCAAACGGACATCCTTATTACTTGCGTACTGCCCTTGAAGGTAGCTTAAATAGACTTCAAAGAGATGTCATCGACCTTTATTTTTTACATCGTGTAGATCCCAATATTCCTATTGAAGAGTCCGTAGGCGCTTTGGCTGAATTTCAAAAAGAAGGTAAAATCAAACATATTGGTATTTCTAATGTAACGGTTGAACAATTTGAAAGAGCGCAAACGGTTGCCAAGATCGACGCTGTTCAAAATGCCTTTAATTACAACGACCGGCGCTATGAACACGTTGTGAACAAAACCACCAGAGAGAATATTGCCTTTATTGCTCATACACCGGTGGCTAGAAATAATTGGAATGAAACCGCTTTAGCAAAAGCTCGACAAAAAAAGATTTCTGTGAATCAACTATCACTAGCCTGGTTATTACAATTTGCACCCAATGTGATTTCGATACCCGGTACATCTTCACTTGCGCACTTACAGGAAAATTTAGCTTCAGGAACAATTGATTTTCAAATAAATACCTATTAACACCAATAATTTAAGGAAAATGAAAAAAGCAGTAATACTAATCGGCTTCGTAATCATAGCCCTACTGATTGCAGGATTTACACTTAACACAGACAAAAAAAAAGACAAGGGGTTGGCAACTATGAAAACAGACCATTTGCTTTTAGGGGTGAACAATTTTGAAGAGACCGTGGCCTGGTACCAAGATATATTGGGTTTTGAATTAGAAGTGCAATGGAAAGTCGAGGGTCTCGATCACCTTGATTTGGCTTATTTAACCAATGGAGATTTCAGGATCGAAATTATAGGCGATAAGAGTAGTCATCAAAGCAACAAACAAGTTGAAGACTTCGGAGAGCATCTTTCACATCAAGGATTTGCACATATATGTTTTCAAGTCGAGGATATTGATTTAGCGATGAAACAATTAAATGACAAAGGCATTAAAACTTTTGTCAAAGCAGAAACCTATGCACTTAGTTTTTATAACAGACGGGTTGCATTTATTAAAGATTTAAACGGCAATGTTATTGAATTTGCCGGCCCCCTGGTAGATACGCGAGTTAAAAACTAATACAAAAATGAAAACATACATAACAATTTTGATACTGACAACGATGCTCAGCTTACCTGCTCAAGAAAGAAGGAGCTCAAATGAATTAAATAGTATAGAAATTTTAGGCCAGACAATAAAATATATTGAAAAAGGCGAAGGTGAAACCCTGATACTGTTACACGGCCTGGGTAGTAATTATGAACGTTGGACCTATAATATAGATGCATTGGCAAAATCGTATAATGTTATTGCTTTAGACCAAATAGGTTTTGGGAATTCTGACAAACCTGTAATTCCCTTCAGAGGAAATACTTTGGTAGCATTTCTTAATGAATTCATGGTTCAAAAGAGCATTGAAAAGGCAACATTAGTTGGAAATTCCATGGGAGGATGGGTTGCTGCATTATTTGCTACCATATACCCTGATAAGGTCCATAAGCTCATTTTGGTAAATCCTGCCTTTCTTCTTGGTTTACCCGAAGATGCGGATGCAGATGCTATTTACAGTTTTGCAAATCCAACAACTTTATCAGATATGAAGAACTATGTTACGCGAATTTATTATCAAAACCGGAAATTATTAAACGAAGACTCTCTAAAAAAGATGCTCATAAAAAAGCTACGTTGGAATGATGGTCATACGGTATATCAGATTATAAAATCATTAATTGCTAAAAAAGACTTAATGACCGATAGATTAAGCAAAATAAATGCACCTACCTTACTAATTCATGGTAAACATGACTCTATAGTTCCTATAGAGACCATTAAGATTCTTGAAAAATCAATACTAAATAGCAAAACTGTCATTTATGAACAAAGCGGGCACTCACCCATGGTAAAGGAGCCTATGAAATTTAATAAGGATGTTCAAAACTTTTTAAAGGCCAATTAAAATGAAAAAACTAAAAAATACATTGATCGTTTGGGTAGCGATTTACCCAACGATCACAGCAATACTAGTGCTATTTGGAAATGTACTGAATGAATTTCCTATTCTTTTGAGAACTTTGATTCTAACTGTAATTTTAGTGCCGACTATGGTTTATGTGCTCATTCCCTTTTGGACAAGAGTTTTTAATAAACTAAATGTGATAAAGAAAAATGTTATCCATTAATACCATTCCACACGTCTACTCACGCTCCTCTTATATTTTATTAAAGAGGTGCTCATGAAATCACAGATTTACTAATAAATCAAGGTTCGGCGACGCGAATGCTGCCCATTTCAGTGGTTTCTGTTTAGGAAGCTCTTTTGAAAAGACTTCGACACAAAAATCAAGGTACTATAGTATTGGATGGCACCAATCCTGTCGTAGATCGCCTGTAGCATACTCTGGGGGCATTCAACACTTAAATGATGTACTAAAGGCTGTATGAAATTACCCTGTAGCCTATAAATAAAAGCCTATACCGCGTTTGACGCGGTATAACGGCTTTATACTTGCGAGCGGATCAAAGATAGCCAGTTAAAGGTTCTCATGAAAAAACACGCTTGTTTTCGTGACAGCTAATGATACTTCATTGTTTTGATCATAAAAGGCGAACTGATGCATTGGTGATGCCAAATCGGTTTCGACCCAAACCAATTCTTTATTCTTTGACGGAACGGCCTCAAAATATTTCTTTGTGTAATCCGGCAACACACAACCATCAGAATGCACCATAAACAAAGGCTTGTTTAAGTTAGCAGCCGATGGAAATGGGTCCAGGTTTAACCAATCCTCCCAGGTCGCAACGGCAAATTGGTCCGCGCTCCATTGCGGAATAGCTCCACGTTCCGGATTCAAATAATAATCGAAATTACCATACATGGCGGCTGTCGGGTCATCCGTTGAAATCGTCTTTATATAGGTGAATTCACCTGTTTCAGCATACTTCTTTTTAGCGGCTTGCGCAGCATCTTTACGCTGCTGTACACCTTCTTCTCCGCCATAAAATAGTTTTACAGCTTCAGCATCGTGCAACCAGGATGCAGTTGTCGCTACGGCTTTAATAGTTGCATCTTCAGAAGCTGCCATTAAGGTATACATAGCACCCGCACATACTCCGAATGCGCCAATATTATCATCATCCACTTCAGGAAGTGTTTTCAAATAACCTACGGCATTTTTAATGTCCTGTATCTTCATTGCCGGGTTTTCCCATGCTCTGGGCATCCCTTCACTTTCGCCATAATTTCTAAAATCAAATGCCAACGTAATAAAGCCTTTTTCAGCAAATCGTTTGGCATACAAACCGGCCATTTGTTCCTTTACAGTTGTCCAACTTCCTGAACATACAATAGTTGGATACTGTTTTCCTTCTTCAAAGTTTGGTGGATAGTATAAGTTGCCGACTAAATTCAAGCCTTCGCTCTTAAAATTTACTGTTTTCATGATTACCTTGTTTTTGTCACCCTGAACCTGATTCGGGGTCTCTTTCTTATTCGTTGTAATTGCTTCGTTTTTCTTTTCTGATGTTCCGCAGGCACTCAATAGAATGATTGCAGACAGGATACATAGTTTTTTCATATTATTTGATTTTATCTATTAACCCAAAGCCACGAGCGGCTACAATTGGATTAAAAATTTCGACATACTCTTTTATTTTTCCGGCACCATCAAACTTAAAGGTCGCATAATAATCGTTGCTGTAGACTCCTGCGTTATTCTTTAATTTGATCTCCCCTCTATACTTTACAAAAACCATATTCGGGTCTTCCATAGCATAGATTTCGTCAATCGGGAAGGTCATGCCATCAAAATTCGGAAATACCGGTGCCCAATAGTTTCTGATGTCCTCTTTACCATTTGCTCCCGCTGGAAACAATCCCGAATGATACGGATTAATGTGCTTTGCATCGTCTGCAAATAAATCGGCTATGCCATCGGCATCTTCTGCTGTCAAGGTATTAAAAAAAGCTTTCACTTTGGTTTTGTTTTTAGTAGCCGTATCCATAATTTTAGTTTGCGCTTCTTTTAGCTCTTTGATTTCTTGCTGTAGTTGTTCCATCTTATCTGAATTCGAGCATGAAAGGAATAATCCTATGCATGCGAACAGTAATAGCTTTTTCATCTTAATTTGATTTTACATTCTGGATAGCTTTCTCAATTAACTTAACATTTCCGTCTTGATACTTGTAATTAAAGGTCATTGCTGTAATTTTCCAATTGCCCTCTAATTTTTCCAAATCGAAATCGTAGCTTCCTATGACCGTCCAGACACTTCCGTTAGCATCTTCTAAATAATGTGTCGCCGTTCCATAACAAAAGCTGTGGGCTTTGTTGTCGGTTACTTCAGTAATAAAATTTCCGATTTGATGGTGTGTCTTGGTAAATCCGGGTAAGACAGTTTTCCATCCGGTTGTAATATCCTTTGGAGATACTTTAGTTGCGGGATTTCCTGTCATCGACGAATAGTCTAAGGTTACTGTTGGTGCGAATTGTGCTTCCACTTCAGGCCAATTTCCAGCGTCAGAATTAACAAACATCTTTGAAATGGTTTCCTGAATGTTGATGCTATCTTCCATATCTTGTGCATTTACGAGTAATGACGTGGCCATTACCAGGGTTATAACTAGTGTTTTCATCTCTGTTTTGTTTTGATGGTACAAAGATGCTACAGCTTTCTACGGAAAGATTTATAGAATCAAAGGAGAAAGTCTAAAAATCAAAGACTATTGGTTCTTTCTAAAGGTACTGGGCGTTTGCCCCGTCTGTTTTTTAAAAAAGCTATTGAAGTTATTAGGTGCATCAAAATGCAATGAATAGGCGATTTCCTTGACGCTCATCTCGGTCTGAAGCAGTCGTGATTTTGCCAGTTGCAGCAAATGATTCTGGATATGCTTTTTTGCCGTATGACCCGTGATCTGTTTTACAATGGCGTTTAAATGATTT
>JASJDL010000059.1 GCA_030065775.1 Flavobacteriaceae bacterium
CAATGATTTACCATTTGATGAATCGCTATGTCAACAAGGGAAGCAATTCGCCAATAAAATCTGGAACGCATTTCGTTTGGTAAAAGGATGGGAAGTAGCAGAAATAGAACAGCCTGAATCTGCCAAAATCGCTTTAGAATGGTATTGGGCCAAGTTCAACAAAACCTTTGCCGAAATTGAAGACCATTACAGCAAGTATCGCCTGTCTGATGCTTTAATGGCCGTTTATAAATTGATTTGGGATGATTTTGCTTCATGGTTACTGGAGATCATTAAGCCTGCTTATGGTCAACCCATAGATCGTTATACCTATAAGGCTGTATTAGAAATTTTCGAAAACAATCTTAAGTTATTGCACCCATTCATGCCATTCTTAACCGAGGAAATTTGGCACTATATTGCTAAAAGAAATCCTGATGAAGCATTGATCGTTGCTGATTATCCTATGGTCGAGGAGGCAGATGAAAGTTTGATTAAGGAATTCGACTTCGTTAGTGAGGTGGTTTCAGGTATCAGAACCATCCGAAAAGAAAAGAATATAGCATTTAAAAATACAATTGACTTTAGCATTTTAAATAATGAGTCGGTATCGAATAAATTTGATCCAGTGATCAAGAAAATGGGCAATATTGAAAATTTATCTTATACCACCGAAAAGTTGGACGGGGCTTTACGTTTTCGTGTAAAATCGAATGAATACTTTATTCCTATCTCATCAGACAGCATTGATGTTGAGGAAGAGATTAAAAAGCTTACCGAAGAGTTGAATTACACCGAAGGTTTTTTACAATCTGTGCAAAAGAAATTGGCAAACGAGCGTTTTGTTAATAATGCACCTGAACAGGTAGTGGCCAACGAAAAGAAAAAGGAAGCAGATGCCTTGGCAAAGATCGAAACAATTAAGGCAAGTTTGGCGAGTTTAGAATAAGACTATTGGTCTCGAAGCAGTTTTTTAATCAACGAAACTTGCCCTAAATGATAGTAGGCGTGCTCAATCATGCCGTCAATGTTTCTCTGGTAATCTCCATAATTCGGGTCTACAAATACTTCACTCAATTTATTAGCATCCATTGCTTTAATAAATCTTGCGAACTTTTCACTATTATTGATCAATGAATCGACGAGTTTCCGCCAGTCATGTTCCGATTGAATCGGAGGCATATCAAAGCTATATTTGTCCCTGATGTCCAGTTTACCGGTTTCAAAAAAATCTATGAGTCCTGCGATATAATAATTGACATGAAAAGTGAGTTTGGCAATCGAATTTAAAGAGTGTATTTGTATTGTCGCTTCTTGCCAGGTAACATCACTTAACTGCGCCTTGAAATTGGTATTGGCAATCCATTTCCCAGTTAAAAGTACTTCGCGGAATCGTTTCGCAAGCTGTTCTGATTGTGACATACATTTACCTGGTTAACTTCTTTAATTGCTTCGTTCTATAAGACCGCCACGATACGCAAAGGAGCGCCGCTTCCACCTTTAATTTTCATGGGTAATGCTATGATCTCAAATTCATGGTAAGGCAATTTATCAAGATTGGTCAGGTTCTCAAAGACAGGTATATTTTGTTCGAGTAAGATAACATGACTTTTAAAATATTCTGATTGCCCATAATCAATACTAGGCGTATCTATTCCGACGGCATTTATCTTGCGGTTAGTCACGAGCCATTCGGCCGCTTCAGCCGAAAGCCCCGGAAAATGAAGCTGTTGCACAGCATCTTCTCCTCGTTGGTCCGTGCCAAGGTATTTTATTTTATCAGGATAATATTTTGAATAACCTGTTTGTAATAAAACGATACTCCCATCGGCTATGGTACGGTTTTGACTTTCTTCCCAACCTTTCAGGTCTTCGATACTTATTTGATAGTCTGAATTTTTAAGAGCCCTTGTTGAGACATCAATTTTTATGGCACTACCAATTAACTTTTCAAGCGGTATTTCATCAACAGTATGTCTGTTTTCTGCAAAGTGGATCGGGGCATCTAAATGAGTGCCACCATGTTCTGCCGTACTAAAATTATTGGCAGTGTAGTAATATCCTTTTGGTGTAAATCCCTCATAAACTGTATCAAGCTTAAATTCTTTAGACGTTACCCAATAAATGGTTTGATCAGAAAAGTCGTGAGACAGGTCAATATACTTTTTGCTGTTGGTTTCTTGATACTGTAAGCCGACACGTTCTTTAGAAGCATTCCTTCTTTTATCACAAGAAATGGATACTAAGGTGATAAGGAAAATATAATATGCGTAGCCTTTCATTCCAGAACTATTTCATTAGATCGACCTAAAATTCACTTCTTTATTCTTTTTTCAAATAAATGGCAGCGTCAATGCCTACTTCACTCCAGGTTTTACTGACTAAATCAGGGCCTTTATGTAATTCAAAGCAGGCCTTGCTAATCGATTCTAAAGCTTTTTGGGCTTGGAAGTCATTTACAATATCCAGGGTGCCGGTTAATTCTACTAACTGTCCGCTCAGAATATAAGTAACAGGTATTTCTTTGCTCACATTGTTCATCTTAAGGTTGACAGTGCCTTTTCCATCCTTTGTCAGGTTTAAAGTTCCTGTCAAGGCAACCGTCGCATCCATCACACCAAAAAAGAGTTGTTTCAATTTCCCATCGCGATCATCATCTCCTGAAAACAAACTGCTGACAGGTAAACTGAATTCAGCACCGTTCAAAGCCTCCAAGGCAGTAGGAGCTTCTCTAGTGTTTTTAATTTCTACAGTTTTGAATTGCCCTTTTACCGGAATCTTAGCAGTGGTTTTATAGCCTGTCCAATTGACCGTGATCGTTTCGGCTACAACAGCGAACTTTGCCGGTTCTTTTTTTGCTTCTTTTTTACAAGAAACCAGTATAGTGCTCAAAAAAAGCACAATAAATAAAAGGGGTAATTTTTTCATAATATTGAATAAGTTAATCAATTTTTTGTTCTGTTATTTCTTCAACTAAATGTATGTAATGTTGTTTTGCTTCGTCTTCTGAAAGCATGCTGATCTGAAACCAGGCGTTTAACTTAAAAGCATTTCTGACTTCGTTATCACCTGATGGCCTGGTGTATTTTGTTCCTTTGGTGGCTTGCTTGTAATAAGCATATAGCTTTAACATGGTATCGGGAGGGAGTTTTTCTTTCATGGCAGAAGAAATCTCGTAGGCCTTTTGAAATTTTTTATCGATTTCTTCCATTATTTCCATGCTTTTACGTTTTTTCAGCGATCACAGTGATACCACCTTTGGCCTTTTGATTTAAACTCACATGTACCTTCATATGTAAAGGTAAAAAAATATCTACCCTTGATCCAAATTTTATAAAACCGGCATCGCTGCCCTGAATCACTTCTTTACCCTCTTTCGCATAATTCACGATACGCCTTGCCAGCGCTCCGGCAATTTGGCGATATAGAATTTCACCAAGATTCTTATTTTCAACAACAATGGTGGTACGCTCATTTTCTTCTGATGACTTCGGATGCCAGGCGACCAGGTATTTACCGGGGTGGTATTTGCTGAAATTTACCTTGCCACTGACGGGGTAACGCGTGACATGCACATTTAACGGAGACATAAAGATAGATATTTGGCGGCGCTTGTCTTTAAAATACTCTGTTTCTTCAACTTCTTCAATTGCCACCACCTTACCATCTACCGGTGCGATAATCTGATCTAAATTTTCAACCGTGGTGCGTCGCGGATTCCTGAAAAACTGTAAAATCAAAATAAAAATGATTAACAACACAATCATCAAGAGCTTATTTAGCCAATCGATGGTAATAAAACGATCGATCACTAAAAAAAGCACTGTAAGAATTACCATAGTGCCTAAAATGATCTTATAACCTTCTTTATGAAACATGTACTAATAGAATAAATGTAAATATACGTAAACAAAAGGAGCTGCGAAGATAATGCTGTCTAGCCTGTCAAGAAATCCGCCATGCCCCGGAATGAAATTACTGCTGTCTTTCACCTGAGCTTCCCGCTTGAATTTTGATTCAATCAAATCGCCTAAAACACCAAATATGACGACCAGAATTGCTATGATAAGCCAACTGGTAAGCGTTAGAATAGGAACATATTCTGCTAAGAAGTAAGCCGCTATTAACGTGGCTATGAATCCGCCAATAGTACCTTCAATGGTTTTATTGGGTGAGATTTTTTCGTAGAGTTTGGTACGCCCTAATGTGCTTCCAACAATATAGGCGAAGCTGTCATTCGCCCAAATCAAGGCAAAGATGCTTATAATTGTTTTGGGATGGTATTCGCCGTTGATAAAAGGAATGCTCGTAAGAAATGAAAACGGAAGAGCTATATACCCGATCGATAATAAAAAATGTCCGATTTTACTAGATGCAATACTTATCTTGGTTATAAAGAGTTGATAGATAAACGGTATGAACAATGAAATAATGAGGAAAAAATGAAAGTACTTGGAATTAAAGACTTCCAATTCAGAAAAACGAAAATAGATTAAGGCCGCTACAATATATGCCCAATTGTATTTGAGGTCAATAAGGCGTTTGAATTCAAACAAACAAAATAGCATTAATATAAAGAAAACAGCGTAAAAAGACTCTTTACTGTAAAGTGCCGAACCAATAATTAAGGCGACATAAGCTAAGCCAGAAATAGCCCGAATCAGTAGTTCTTTCATAATTTTAGAGGTCTTCCAACAAAAGTAAGTACAAATTTTTAGCATTGGCGTTGCCATAGCTCAAAAAATCGTCTGCGGCTTTACCTGGCATATAGCTTTTGATAGAGCTTATATTGGTAGGAAAATCGTGTACATACTTCTTGCGAATTGCCATCAATCCTTCACTGATGGTACGTACCAGCTGGCTGGTTCTCGCAATAACTATAAAATTATTGGGAAGTTTTGACAGTTTATGTTGTTGCACCTGGTTTGAAGAAAACATGACACTACCATTGTCAGATACTAAATGTTCACAGTAGCTCAAAATGGGTACGGTACCTGAAAATTTAGTACAGCTATTTTGGCCTATGACAGTTAATAGCTTGCTGAGATCATCATCTAAGCAGGTAATTTCTTCCCAATCATTTTCTTCAATAATATTGAGCAGGTTCTGATTGAGCTCTTCCTGGTGTGTGCAATACAAAAACTTACCACCCTTCTTGATAAAATTATGAACGAAAATATCATCTAAAGAAAGGTCTGCTGTAGTAAGCGTTACAGCAGACCCTTGTTGATGTTGTACGGGTATAGTCTCCTTCTTAGGATTAAAAAATTTCTTGAACAAATTCATGAATTCTACTATGAGCTATTCAAAAATAGAAAAACTCTGCAGATTAGGCGAATTCTGTTGAAATCTCGCCGTCATTGTTCAAATCTTTCAGTGGATTTTCTTCTGTTGTATCCTGTTTTTTCTCTTCAGCAGGGGTTTCCATGGCCGCTGCTTTAGGGCTGGCTAAAGGCTCTTTTTTAAATGGACGCTTACCAAAAATACGCTCCAGGTCATCACTGAAAATAACTTCTTTCTCTAACAGTAATTCTGCTAGTTCAGTCAATTCTGTCTTATGCTTTCTCAGGATGTCTTGTGCACGGGTATATTGGGCTTCAATAATTGTTGAGATTTCCTCATCAATTAACTGCGCTGTTTCTTCGCTGTAAGGTTTTGAGAAACTATAATCTGATTGCCCACTGGAATCATAATAGGTTACATTACCAAGCTTATCACTCAATCCGTATACCGCTACCATAGCGCGGGCCTGCTTAGTCACTTTTTCAAGGTCACTTAGTGCACCCGTAGAGATTTTATCGAAGATAATTTTTTCAGCGGCCCTACCTCCCATAGTAGCGCACATCTCATCTAACATCTGTTCGGTACGAACGATCATGCGTTCTTCAGGTAAATACCAGGCTGCTCCTAATGATTGTCCGCGAGGTACGATGGTCACTTTTACCAATGGAGCGGCATGCTCTAACATCCAGCTTACGGTAGCATGACCCGCTTCGTGATAGGCAATGGTTTCTTTTTCCTTTTTAGTGATGATTTTATTTTTCTTTTCCAGACCACCTACTATTCTGTCAACGGCGTCTAGAAAGTCTTGATGTGTTACAGACTTATTGCCTTTTCTGGCCGCCACGAGGGCAGATTCGTTACATACATTGGCGATATCGGCACCTGAAAAACCTGGTGTTTGCTTCGCCAAGAAATCTATATCGACGCTTTTATCCAGTTTTAAGGGCTTTATATGAACCTCAAAGATTTCCCTGCGTTCGTTCATATCAGGTAAATCCACATAAATTTGACGGTCAAATCTACCGGCACGCATCAAGGCTTTATCCAAGACATCAGCACGGTTGGTTGCTGCTAACACTATCACATTGGTGTCAGTTCCGAAACCATCCATTTCGGTAAGCAATTGATTCAAGGTATTCTCACGCTCATCGTTACCACCGGTAATATTGCTCCTTCCTCTGGCTCGTCCAATAGCATCAATTTCATCAATGAAAATAATTGATGGTGATTTTTGCGCGGCCTGCTTGAAAAGATCACGTACACGTGAAGCACCTACACCCACAAACATCTCCACAAAATCAGAGCCCGATAATGAGAAAAAAGGTACTTTCGCTTCACCTGCGACGGCTTTTGCCAATAAGGTTTTACCTGTTCCCGGAGGCCCTACCAATAAAGCACCTTTGGGAATTTTACCACCTAATTTGGTATATTTGTCAGGATTCTTTAAGAAATCTACAATCTCCTGTACTTCTTCTTTAGCACCTTCCAGGCCGGCTACATCTTTGAATGAAGTTTGAACTTTTTGATCTTGATCGAATAACTTGGCTTTTGATTTTCCAATATTGAAGATCTGCCCACCAGGGCCACCACCACCTCCGGCGCCAGACATACGTCGCATAATGAAAATCCAAATAGCAATAATAAAAATAAAGGGTAGCCACATAAAAATGCCGTCCCAGATATTTGTTTGCTTCGCATTATCACGATCAAAATCTAGACTATACTCAGTTTTCGCTGTTTTTAATTCATTTTCGAAGTTTTGCAGGTCACCAAAATCGAATATATAGAGCGGATTTGATTTATTGAAAAAAGGACTATTGGTTTTCGCCTTATGTTTTTCTTTGGTTAAGGCATCCTCTTTAATGATAATCTGTGCAAAATCATCATTAACAATGATGATCTTTTTTATGTCATCATCTTTTAAGATCGTTTTAAATTCATTATCAGATAGTTTATCGGTATTCAGGTCTGCATTACTGAAGAATTGATATCCTATTATCAAAGCAAAAAGAATTCCGTAAATCCAATAAAAATTGAACTTAAACTTAAATTCTTTAAAGGGCTTTGTATCTTTTTTATCGTTACTCATAAATGTGTTTAAAAGTTAAATTAGTACGTGGTCTGAACAGAAGTGATCTTGGCATCACCCCAAAGGCTTTCAATATCATAGAATTCACGTACTTGTTTCTGAAAAATATGTACTACAACATTGACGTAATCGATCAACACCCACTCTGCATTGGCTTCACCTTCTATGTGCCAAGGTTTATCTTTTAAAGCTTTGCTTACCGTTTTTTGAACTGAGCCTGCTATTGCATTGACCTGGGTATTAGAACTACCTTCACAAATAATAAAATAATCACATACGGTATTTTCTATATCTCTTAGGTCTAATATGCTTATGTTATCACCTTTAACTTTTTCAATCCCTTTTATTACCTCAGTTATTAACTGATCAGAACTCACTTTAATCTTCGTCATTCAAATGCTTTAATGATATACCTGCAAAGGTATTATATTTTATCGTTAATGAAATGTTATATTTGTATAAATATATATGAAGTTAGTCAAACTTAATGCCATAGATTCCACCAATAGATTTTTAAAGGATTTGGTAAAAGGTGCTTCCGTGGAAAACTGGACAGTCATTACTACTGAAAATCAAACTCACGGTAAGGGACAATTTCAAAAAAAATGGCAATCTGAACCTGGTAAAAACTTAACATTTAGCGTCTTATGCGAGTTTGAGAATTTCAAAGCCGAACGCGCTTTTTACTTGAATTGTATAGTATCACTGGCTGTTTTTAGGGTATTATATAGCCATATTCCTGAAAAATTGAGCATTAAGTGGCCTAACGACATTTTGTCACATACTAAAAAGTTGTGCGGCATTTTAATTGAGAATACTGTCAGTCATGATACCATCATTCGCTCTGTAATTGGTGTTGGCCTGAATGTAAATCAGGAGGTATTTAAGGGAGGTCTACCGATGGCAACTTCCATGAAATTGATTGCCAATAAAGATTTCAATCGAGATATTTTATTGAATGAACTTATTGATGAATTAAAAACACAGGCACAATTAATTGAAAATCAAGAATTTGAAATCATAAAAGAGCGTTATGAAAAGCATCTTTTTAGAAGGAATATTCCGAGCATGTACAAAGATGCCTCAGGGCATCACTTTATGGGGAAAATCCTGGGTATTAACAACGAAGGGAGTTTATCAGTTGAATTGGAAAATGAATCAGTAAAGACTTTCGATCTAAAGGAGATTCAATTTATTTAAAGCTCTTCGATGTTTTCACTTAACGTATTGATGAACCTTTTGAGGGGACTCTTTATCATCATAGCCATCATCGGATTGAACTTACCATTAAAAACCAATTGTACTTCGCTTGAATTTTCATCAATCTCGTAGATATTTCCTGTTAAGGTAAATGGCAATTTATCACTGGCAGCCCCCAATATCACTGTGCTATGAGGAATTAACTCCTTTACTTTTAATTTGATTTCAGGCATGCCTTTAAGGGCAAAGACAAATCCGTTTTCTCGAGTTTCAAACTTATCGATATTTTCAGGCATGATCTTTTCAAAGTTCGCAGGATCTGCTAAAAACTCATACATATCTTTACCTGATTTACTTGCGGTAACTGTTGGGCTTTCTAAATTCATTTTTTGGTTTAATTATTGCCACGTCGCTGGGCTCTCGCGCCAATGCTGTAGCGTTTCTAATGCTGTGTTGTCAATATAATTTGTTTCTATTGCTTGCTCTACTAAGTGATTGTAATCGCTCAAAGTTAAGAGTTCTACCTTAGATTTCTCGAAATTTTCTCTGGCAAAATCAAATCCATAAGAAAAAATAGCAACCATTCCCTTTACGTTAGCACCTACTTCCTGCAAGGCTCTAACGGCATTTAAGCTACTTTTTCCAGTGCTTATCAGATCTTCTATTACCACCACATTCTGACCACTTTGTAAGTACCCTTCTATCTGATTTTGACGCCCATGTTTTTTGGGTTCAGGTCGAACATAAACAAAAGGTACGCCAAGTTTTTGTGCCACCAAAACGCCAATTGCTATGGCCCCTGTGGCCACACCCGCAATCACTTCGGGTTTGCCATATTTTTCTTCTACGATCTTCGCCAGTTCATCGCCGAGAAAATTACGGATTTCGACAAAAGAAAGCGTTATTCTGTTATCACAATAAATCGGGGATTTCCAGCCACTGGCCCAGGTAAAGGGCTCATTGGGTTGCAGTTTAATGGCTTTGATTTGTAAAAGTAATTTGGCAGTTTTTTTTGCCGTATTTTTGTCTAAAATCATGCCGCAAATGTATATAATTTTTATCAATGATTGCGTAATTTATTTAGCCCAGAAGCCCATAGGAAACAAACAGGTTTTGGCTAAAAAATATAATGAAATTGATCTTGAAACCGTGATCGAGAAGCTTGAGACAAATGCGCTAAAATCAATTTGCATTTACCATGATGACCTGGAGGGGCTTTGGCGAGACTTTAAAGCGCATTGTACCGTAATTGAAGCTGCTGGCGGTTTGGTGTTTAATGAAAAAGATGAAACCTTATGGATTTACCGTCACAATACATGGGATTTACCCAAAGGAAAAGTGGAAGCCAATGAGAATTTGGAAGAAGCCGCTCTAAGGGAAGTATCAGAAGAATGTGGAGTTACTGGCTTAGTGTTGGTGGCCCCAATGCAAGAAACATATCACATGTATAATTTAAAAGGTCGAAGAGTTTTAAAAATTACGCATTGGTATCAAATGTTTGCGAATAGTGATCAGAATTTAAGTCCGCAATTAGAAGAAAATATTACCAAAGTGGTCTGGCTGGACCTATTAAAAACGAAAAAAGTGCTTGAAAATACGTACGATAACATAAAATTATTATGTAGATTTGCACCCCTCAAGTAGGAAAATTGCTAGTTGAGTTGTTATATAATATAACAGTATTTTAAAATCAGAAAAATTTAAAATTGCGTATGAAAAAAATTACTCCCCTTGTGTTCGCATTGTTTCTTTTTGTACAAGTCGCTGCTGCGCAACAATTGACGCATTCTGCATCTCAGAATATCGAAGATGGTAATTCATTGGCTTGTAATTTTAGAGATATTGATGGTAATGTCATATATGTAGAGCAAAATACATTTTATAGACATTTTGATCTTGATGACTTCAGTATTAGCAGTTCTTATGATATTACGTCGATAGATTATGGAATAGAGCAATTGGAAAACGCTCCGGCAGGTGGTTTTCCTGTAACTGTTGGAATTTACAGAGTAAACGGAATTTTCCCTAATGGAAGTCTTACCTTAATTACCGAGGTCACCGAAAATTTACAAGACCAGGCATTGACGATCCGCAATGTGCCCATTGCAACTACAATTGCTGCTAATGATGAATTTGTAGTAGCAATTTCAATTCCCTCAGATGATCCTTCAGAAGGTGGCTTAGGTCAGGTAAAATTTCAGATTGGCTCCAATGATGCAGGAGAAACAGATCATTCCTATTTATCTGCTCCAGATTGCAGTTTGAACAACCCTATTCCTTTTATGGATCAAGGCCGGCCAGATTTGAATTTGGTTATCAATGTGAATGGAAATGGGGCAGTAGCTGGAACTGGAGATCTTGACCTGGTAGGTTTTAGTTATTTTCCAAATCCGGTTAAACGTGAATTGAGAATGAGGGCCGATCAGACAATTACAAATGTTGCAGTATATAATATACTTGGACAAAAGATAAGATCGTTTGCGCCGTCAGATGCTAATACAAGTTTAGACTTAACGTCACTTACAAGCGGTACATATATGGTGAAGGCACAGGTCAATGATCGTGTAGGTACATTCAAAGTTGTAAAAGAATAATTCGTAATAATCGTTTTCAAGAATCCTGCTTTTAGCGGGATTTTTTATGTCTAAAATTCAGTTGGTTAGGGATAAGAATTAGTCTATCTTTGCCGCCTTTAAAAATGACCCATTATGACCGATTTTATTAGAAAACGAACTGCAAATGCCAAGAATGATGTGCTGTCAGGATTAACAGTAGCACTCGCTCTTGTACCTGAAGCCGTCGCCTTTGCGTTTGTGGCGGGTGTTGACCCTTTGGTGGGATTATATGCAGCCTTTATGATCGGACTAATAACTGCCGTCTTTGGTGGTAGACCAGGCATGATTTCCGGAGCGACTGGTGCCTTAGCTGTCGTCATGGTTTCATTGGTTGCTGAGGGTAATGCGCTGGGTGCAGAAGGTGAGAATCTGGGATTGTACTATCTGTTCGCTACTGTTATTTTAATGGGAGCCATACAAATGCTGGCAGGAGTCTTTAAATTAGGAAAGTTCGTACGATTAATACCGCACCCGGTTATGATGGGGTTCGTAAATGGATTGGCTATTGTAATATTCCTATCTCAATTAGGGATGTTTAAGCAGGTTGTCAATGGTGAGAAAGTATGGATGCATGGTACTGAGTTATGGGTTATGATGGCATTGGTCACCTTGACCATGGGTATTATGTTCGGTTTGCCCAAGCTTAATAAAAAGTTACCCGAAGCATTGATTGCTATTGTGGCGGTCTCTGCTATTGTGATTTTAGGTGGTTTGGAGGTAGCAACGGTAGGTAGTTTTATCAGAGATGGCGGTGGAGAAGGCTTAAAAGGAGGCTTGCCTACTTTTCAGTCAGAAATATTCTCTAAGATTCCCTTGAACTTAGAAACATTTAAGTTTATATTCCCATATGCGTTGATCTTGGCTGCGATTGGTTTAATAGAATCATTGATGACCTTAAACCTGGTTGATGAGCTTACTGAAACTCGAGGAAGTTCAAACAGGGAATGTTTAGCACAAGGTGGGGCGAATATTGTTACTGGTTTATTTGGAGGAATGGGCGGTTGCGCCATGATCGGTCAGTCTATTATCAATATAAAAGGAGGCGGAAGAGGCCGTCTCTCGGGCATTGTGGCAGCACTGGCTTTGCTGGCCTTTATTTTATTTGCTTCCGGCCTTATTGAACAAGTACCTATAGCGGCATTAGTGGGAGTGATGTTTATGGTGGTGATTGGTACTTTCGCCTGGAGTAGCTTCAGGATTTTAAATAAAATTCCAGTAAGTGATGTGATTGTTTTGGTGGCCGTTTCTGCTTTGACTGTCATTTTCGATTTAGCAATTGCTGTTATTGCCGGAGTGATCATTTCTGCTTTGGTGTTCTCATGGGAAAATGCCAAGCGCATCCGTGCCAAGAAATATATAAAAGATGATGGCACAAAAGTGTATGAAATCTGGGGGCCTTTATTTTTTGGAAGCATTCAAGCGTTTAACGGTAAGTTTGATGTAAAGAATGATCCTCAAAATGTGGAGATAGATTTTATGGAATCACGTGTTTCTGACCATTCGGCGCTCGAGGCGTTATTTAATTTGATTGGAAAATACGAAGAGGCCGGGAAAGAAGTAAAGATTAAGCATCTAAGTCCGGCATGCCAACGACTCATGATCAAGGCTTCACCACGTTTGGCAGGTGTTATTGAAGAGGCAGTTGATGACCCCAGATATCATGTAATGGCCAAGGTGATGGATTGATTATAAGCTATGATTGGCGAGGGGCGTCTTGTTTTAATCGCTCTTTACGTCTTGGGCATTCGAGTCGAAACTGATATTTTTCATTACTCTTATTTATTAGTTTTTAACGTACCTTGACGCTCTTAGGCACTAACTTAGTGTAGTCCCCATGATTGCGAATAACATCTCTGACAATCGACGAAGAGATGTAAGAAGTGCTGGCAGCGGTTAAAAGAAAAACCGTTTCAACAGGTGCTAAATCACGATTTGTATGGGCAATGGCTTTTTCAAATTCAAAATCGGCAGGATTTCTTAATCCCCGAAGTATGAAATCAACACCAATTTCCTTACAGAAATCAACGGTGAGCCCTTTATATGTAACTACCCTTACTTTTGGCTCATCTTTAAAAGCCTCTTCTATAAATTGTTTACGCTGCTCTAAAGAGAACATATATTTTTTCTCTGCGTTGATACCTATGGCCACAATAACTTCATCAAACAGATGCACGCCACGCTGTATAATATCGTAATGGCCAAGTGTAATAGGATCAAATGACCCTGGGAATAGTGCTTTTTTCATCGTTAATAATTTAATCGCTTAAGCGTCCAATTGTTTCATTGCAAATTACACAAATAAACAATTCAGCTCGCTCTTAGAGCGGTTTCAATGGCATTTCCGAATAAATCTTCCAACGAGATACCTGCCGCTGCTGCTTGTTGTGGCAATAAACTTGCTTCCGTTAGGCCGGGAACAGTATTGATTTCTAAGAAATAGGGTTCATCTCCAACAAAAATATATTCGGCTCTCGAAAATCCACTTAAATTTAGAATCTCATAAACTTCTTTAGCAACAGAATTCAAACGCCGTAATTGCTTTTCTGAAATTCTTGCCGGTGTGATTTCTTTCGATGCTCCTAAATACTTGGCTTCGTAATCAAAAAACTCATTTTCAGAAACGATTTCAGTTGCTGGTAACACCTTGGTTTTTCCTTGATAATCAATAACGCCAACTGAAACTTCTATACCATCTAAAAAAGATTCAATAAGTATTTCATTGTCTTCCGCGAAAGCATAATTAATGGCTTCTCTTAAATACTTTTTTTGGGTTACCTTACTTATGCCAAAACTGGAACCTGCATTGTTGGGTTTTACAAAACAGGGCAATCCTACTCTTTTAATGATGGCGTCTTCGTTTATGGCATCACCATTATCGAGATAGAAGGATGTGGCAGCTTTGATTCCATAATGTCGTACTACACTCAGGGTGTCTCGCTTATTAAAAGTAAGTGCCATTTGATAAAAGGGTGCCGATGTATGTTTAATACCAATAAGGTCGAAGTAGGCCAAAATAGTACCATCTTCTCCAGGATGGCCATGAATGGCATTAAAAACGCAGTCGAACGTTAACTTTTCCCCATTAATGTGCGCTGAGAAATCATGGCGGTTAATGGCGTATTCGCCTTCATCTGCTATAACTACCCATTTATCTTTCAAAATATGAACTTTGTAGACGTTATATACGTCTTTATTTAGGTGTTTAGAAACGACGTCACCACTCATCATCGAAATTTCTACTTCACTCGAATAGCCTCCCATAATTATGGCTATATTTTTCTTCATATCTATTAAGGTGTTCTTTAGATTAAGGCATAAAAGTACATTTTTTATTGATTTTTAAGTAAGTTTGTCTTCGCTAAATAAAACCAAAATGCAGCTATTCCAGTATTTAAAAAGCAAGCAGTTTCTACGTACAATTATCATTATGGTATTGAGTTTGGTGATTGCCGTTTTTTTATTGACTAAATTTTTAAGTTACAGGACGAACCATGATCAAAAGATAGCTGTGCCTGACCTGGCAAAGCTTTCACTGGATGAAGCCCACCAAAAATTGAAGGATGCCGATTTGAAATTTATTGTGATTGATTCTGCAAGTTTTAATCCTGACTTTCCACCTAAATCGGTTATTGAGCAAAATCCTGAAGCGGGTGATTTTGTAAAGGAAGGCCGAAAGATCTACTTAACACTAAATGCTTCTAATTATAGAAAAGTGGCCATACCCGATCTCATCGGTAAAACAAAACGACAAGTAGTTACACACTTGACTTCGATAGGATTTAGAATTGGTAGTTCGACCTATGTGCCGGATATTGGCCGGGATGTGGTTCGCAAGCTCAAGTTCAATGGAAAGGACTTAAAGAGCGGAGATTTAATAGCCAAAAACTCTAAAATTGACCTGGTGTTAGGTGATGGGAAACTTGGCAATACGAGTGATGCCGATAATTAATGAGCGATACTACTCCTGAAATAGAACAAGACGAACTTTACGAACATTTCAAGTTTACTGCTGCCGATGGACAAGACCCCTTACGAGTCGATAAATTCTTAATGAATTTTATTGAAAATGCCACGCGAAATAAGATTCAACAAGCTATAAAAGCGGGAAATGTCTTGGTGAATGACACCGTTGTCAAGTCCAACTACAAGGTAAAACCTCTAGATGTAGTACGCGTAGTTTTAGCACATCCACCGCACGAGAATTTATTAGTTGCTGAAGATATTCCTCTGGATATTGTTTTTGAAGATGATGCTGTGATCGTGGTCAATAAGTCGGCAGGCATGGTAGTGCATCCCGGTCATGGAAATTATAGCGGCACATTGGTTAATGGTTTGATCCATCATTTTGAAAATTTGCCTAAAAATTCGAATGAGCGCCCCGGTCTGATTCATAGGATTGATAAAGATACAAGTGGTTTGTTGGTAGTAGCCAAAACCGAATACGCCATGGCCAATCTGGCCAAACAATTTTTTGACAGAGCTACAGACAGAAAGTATCTGGCATTGGTTTGGGGTAACCTGAAAGAAGATGAAGGTACGATTACCGGGCATATTGGTCGCAGTTTTAAAAATCGTTTACAGATGGATGTCTTCCCTGACGGGGAACATGGTAAACCGGCCATCACGCATTATAAAGTAGTAGAGCGATTTAGTTATGTAACCTTAGTAGAATGTAAACTGGAAACGGGTAGAACCCACCAAATCAGGGCACATTTTAAACATATCGGCCATACACTTTTTAATGATGCGCGCTATGGTGGTGATAAGATTTTGAAAGGCACTACTTTCAGTAAATACAAACAATTTGTTGAAAATTGTTTTAAGGTCTTACCACGGCAAGCCTTACATGCCAAGACCCTTGGCTTTGAACATCCAACAACTAAAAAATGGCTCGAATTCGACTCCGAAATACCAGAGGACATGCAAGCTGCTTTGGAAAAATGGCGGAAGTATACAATGCATCAGAAAATGTGATTTCTATTACTTCTACTTAAACAGAAATTAGATTAGTATATGAATTGTTTTGTCTGATAGCATCTATGGCTTTTTGATATCTATACCCATCTTCAACGGTCAAATAAGGATCATAAGGGTTGCCCTGAATATCTTTTACAAAATTAGAAATCAAAGCATTCCACTTATTTTGTTCGTCATTATCTAGATCAGTAAAGCCTATTTTTAATTCTTCAGGAATTTCCAATACCTTTTCTTCATTATTTTCCAACTCGCTTACTATTAATGAAAATAAACCTCTGCCTACCAGGGTCGTTTGGTCACAATTGAAGTACCAACCATTAATAGGAGAAGCATTAGCAGCAAATGAATTCAACTTTACATATACCGGAATGGTATTTCTCTGATTGTTTAAGTTGCATGTGAACTTACTGATTGCCAGAAAGGAAGTTTCAGCATCACAGGCCTTCCATTCTGTTATATTATGTGTTTTACCTCCAGATTCGCTATGCGATAATACTTCTCTGAAGTCACGAATATCATCATAAACTGGGGCTTCTAATCTTTCGGTAAATGTACATCCCGAAGTGGCACTAATGGTTCCATTTAAAATTTTCTCTAACATACCGATGATATGTGTGAATGCATTGTTTAAAAGACCGCCGCCCATTGACAATCGGTCAAACCAACTCCAAGGAGTTGAATTTTTAAAGAACGGAAGTGAGAATGTTACCTCGATATCGTTTAACGTGCCTACGGCTTTTTCTTCAAGTAATCGATTCAGCCATTGAACACCAGGGTCATAGCAGTGGGTTGAAGCGTAAGCATGCTTTATTTTGGCTTTTTTTATATGTTTATAATAACTGAAAGCCTCATTTGAATTAATCGCCAGCGGTTTTTCAATAATCAAATTTGAACCGTTATTCGCAGCGACTTCAATTGCTTCTTTTCTAAATGCAGCCGGGGTGGTTATAGAAACTATATTTGGTTTAATTTGTTTAATTGCTTTCTTCCAATCAGTCGAATATCTTCTTATTTTTAAATATTCAGCCACTTTTTTAACCTTGGCTTCGTTTCGAGAACAGATAGCATCTATACGTATCCCTTGTTTCCTTAATGCAATTACGTGTCCTTCGGCGGCCCATCCCGACCCAATAATAACTGCATTAAGATTTTTTGTTTTCACCGATGCTTTCGATTAATACTTTTTAAAGTATAGAGATTTATATGTAACTGAACGTATTGAAATAGTATTTTATCTCAGAAGAACATTCTTACCAATCGTCATTTTCTTTAATACCCAGAATAAAGTTCTTTAAACTGCCATTGAGTT